>NZ_JBLUPX010000046.1:0-21267 GCF_048068235.1 Pseudomonas sp. NY15364
TGACCTGAGCGCTGCACTTTGCATCATTGCACCAGTAAAAACACAAACGCCCCGAATCAATCGGGGCGTTTGTATTGAACCGGTCAGTTCAGAACGTTTTCACACAGTCTGAAATCGCGGCGTTTTTCATTTGGGGTACTTATTCGGTTGTGGCTGGCAGGCCTTCCAGCGTTTCCAGCAGCACCTTCACCTTGGTGATGGACTCCTGATACTCGGCCTGCCAGTTGGAGTCGGCGACGATGCCACCACCGCCCCAGCAGCTGATCTTGCCGTCCTTGACCAGCAGGCTGCGAATGGCAATGGAACTGTCCATCTCGCCGCGCACGTCGATATACAGGAGCGAGCCGCAGTAGAGCCCGCGCCGGGTCGGCTCGAGCTCATCGATGATCTGCATGGCGCGGATCTTCGGCGCCCCGGTGATGGAGCCGCCGGGGAAGCTGCAGGCGATCAGGTCCAGCGCATCCTTGCCAGGCGCAAGCTCGGCGGTGACGCAACTGACTAGGTGATGCACGTTGGGATAGCTCTCCAGGGCGAACAGCTCCGGCACTTTCACCGAGCCGATGCGGCAACTGCGGCCGAGATCGTTGCGCAACAGGTCGACGATCATCAGGTTCTCGGCGCGATCCTTGCGGCTTTCCAGTAGCTCCTGTGCCTGCGCCTGATCGTCCTCAGCGTCATGGCCGCGGCGCCGCGTGCCTTTGATCGGGCGGGTTTCCACCTGACCGTCGCTGACCTTGAGAAAGCGCTCGGGCGACAGGCTGAGAATGGCATCACCATTGCCCAGATTCTGGAATCCCGAGAAAGGTGTTGGGCAGGCCTGGCGTAGTGCCAGGTGAGCGCCCCAGGGATCGCCTGCGCAGGGTGCCTGAAAGCGCTGGGCGAAGTTCACCTGATAGCAATCGCCGGCGAGGATGTAGCCCTGGATGCGTTCGATAGCCTGGCGATAATGGTGCTGGTCGATAGCGGCCTGGAACGGCTGGGTCAGGTGGAAGGGCGCAGGCGCTTCGCTATGCGCTGTTTCGAACAGCGTCTGCAGGCGTTGGCGCTCTGCCTCTGGCAGTGCCGGGTGAAACAGCAGGGCGCTGGTCTCCAGCTGATGATCGCTGATCAGCGCCCAGGCGTAGAGGCCGAAGCGCGCATCTTCAAGGTCGAGATCATCGACGCTGTGCTCGGGTAGCACTTCCAGGCGGCGGCCGAAGTCATAAGACAGGTAACCGATCAAACCACCGACGAATGGCAGCTCCTGTTGCGCGGGTGCTTCGGCGGCCCCGAGGCTCTGTAATGCGCCGCGCAGGCGTTGCAGAAAATCGTTGGCCGATTCGTCGGACATGGGCGCCAGTTCTGCCAATGGCCAGGCGCTCATAAGGTCATAGCGTCCACGCTTGGCACTCGGTCGCCCGGCATCCAGCAGTACGGCACCGGGGGCCTGGCGAATGCGCTGGAAGTAGTCGCAGGGATCGGTGCGGTAGGGAAGAGGGTGCAGAGAGCAGCTGGGCATGCGTGGCAGTCGAAAGAGGCAGATGCGCGATTGTAGTCTGCAGCCTGCATTCATCCTAGGGCTTTGCCTGGCATGAAGAGGCGATTTTCAGAGGCATGAGGTTGGGTTGAGAGGACTTGAATCAGCAGCAGCCTGGACGAACGCAGGCTGCTGCTGAGTGATGGGCTGGGCTGTTGGTCGGTCAGACTTCCTTGCTGGCGACGTGACCGAACAGCTCCTGGGAGAAGCGCACGCGCTCTTCGGCGTCTTCCTGAATGCCTTTGGCTTTCAGCTCTTCCAGGCGCGCTTCCACGGCATGGGTGCGGTGGGTCAGGCCACAGTCGTTGGCGATCTGGATGTTCAGCCCGGGGCGGGCGTTGAGCTCAAGAATCAGCGGGCCCTTGTCCTGATCCAGTACCATGTCCACACCGATGTAACCCAGGCCGCACAACTCATAGCAGCCGGCGGCGAGCTTCATGAAGCCGTCCCAGTTAGGCAGTTGCACACCGTCTACTGCGTTGGTGGTGTCCGGGTGCTTGCTGATCTTGTTGTTCAGCCAGGTACCACGCAGGGTAATGCCAGTGGCCAGATCGACACCGACACCAATGGCGCCCTGGTGCAGGTTGGCCTTGCCATTGGACTGGCGTGTAGGCAGGCGCAGCATGGCCATCACCGGGTAGCCCATCAGCACGATGATGCGGATGTCCGGCACGCCTTCGTAACTGATGCTCTTGAAGATGGTGTCCGGTGTGACTCGGTATTCGATCAGCGCACGGTCACGGTGACCACCGAGTGAGTACAAACCGGAGAGGATGCTGGAGATCTGCTGCTCCAGCTCTTCGTGGCTGACGATCTTGCCGGACACCGTCTTGAAACGATCCTCGAAGCGGTCGGCGATAACGGTGATGCCATCACCGCCAGCGCCTTGCGCCGGCTTGATCACGAAGTCATTGCGCCCGGCAATGATCTGATCGAGCTTGTCGATATCCTTCTCGGTCTCGATGACGCCGTACATTTCCGGCACATCGATGCCGGCCTTGATGGCCCGCTCCTTGGTGATGATCTTGTCGTCGACGATCGGGTACAGGTGCCGTTTGTTGTACTTCAGCACGTAGTCTGCATTGCGTCGGTTGATGCCCATGATGCCTTTGGCTTCAAGGGCCTTCCACGTCTTGATCAGGCCGAACATGGTCTTAGTCCTTGAGGAAGGCTTTGAAACGGAACAGTTCGGTCAGGCGATAACCGCGGTAGCGACCCATCGCCAGCATGAAGCCCACCAGGATCAGCAGGATCGCCGGGAAGGTGAACACGAAGTACACCAGCTCGGGCACGCTCATCAGCAGGTGCGCGATAGTGGCGGCGAACAGCGTGCCAATAGCGACCTTGAAGGCATGGCTACCGCCACGTTCTTCCCAGGTGATCGACAGGCGCTCGATGGTCATGGTCAGAATCACCATCGGGAACAGCGCAACCGACAGACCGCGTTCGAGACCCAGCTTGTGGCTGAACAGGCTGATGGCAGCGATCAGCACCACGACGAAGGTCAGTACTACCGACAGGCGCGGCAGCATCTGCAGCTTCAGATGTTCCAGGTAGGAGCGTAATGACAGGCCGAGGGCAGTAATCACCGTGAACAGGAAGATACCGAAGCCCAGTTGGGTCTCGCGGAAGGCGAGGGCGATCAGTACCGGGGTGAAGGTACCCAGGGTCTGCAGGCCGCCGAGGTTGCGCAGGATCAGGATGACCAGCACGCCGATCGGGATCATCACCATGATCATGAACGTCTGCTGGGTCTGCAGCGGCAGGCCGTATAGCGAGTATTCGAGGAAGCTGGCGTCAGTGTTCTCGTCGGTCAGCTTGGCCAGGCGGATGGCATTCATCTCGCTGTTGTTCAGGCTGAAGCTGACAGAGGCTTGGCGACCGCCTTCGAGGCTGACCAGATCGCCATCGCCGATCCACCAGACCAGGCGGTCGACCGGCAGGCCTTGCTCACCGGATTCGGGGTTGAAATACAGCCACTTCTGACCGTTGAAGCTGCGCAGCCACAGTTCTGGCGATTGCGCGACTTCGGCTTGCAGGCGAATGGTGTGCACGCGTTCCATCGGCACGTGAGCGATGGACAGCAGCAGCTCGACGACCTTGGCTTTGTTGACGGTGGAGGCATCGCCGCCGAGCAGCAGCTTGACGTTATCGTCGTTGGCGTTGTTGACGCGTTTGATGGTCTCGCTGATGAAGGTCTCGACGTCCGCCGAGTGCTGGCGAATCGGAGCCAGCAGGGCTTCGGCCGCAATCTTCTCAGGGCCTTCGACCGGGATGCTGTCGCGGAAGATCGGGCCTTTTGCAGGTGTCTGCTCACCGCTGTAACGCTTGGTCAGTACCAGACGGTAATAGAGGGTTTGTTTGCCGCTGGCGCGACGGGCCGACCAGGTGACGCGGCGGTTGCCCTCGACACGGTTGACGCTGACACCGTAGTTGTTGGAGATGAAGCTCTCGTTGAGGCTTACGTAATCCTGGTTCAGCGGCGGCACGAACATCTGCAGTTTCACCGGCTCACGCGGCGTCGCCTGGAATTCGACCCTGGCATCGATGTTCCACAGATCGTCGGTCTCGTCCTCGGTCACCGGAATGCCGAGAATGAAGATTTGGTATGCCGTAATCAGAACGCCCAAGGCCACCAGCAGGGTGATCAGGACTTTCAGATGTAGGTTCAGAGAGCGCATGGGAATTACTCGCCAGGGGTTGCGTCATCGGTGCAGTTGGGTTTGCCAGCTGCATATTTAAGGCTTGGATCGACCATGGCTTCGAAATGCTTGAGCGCTTCGGAGCCGATCAGAAGCGGGTATTGGAATGCGCTTCGGTCGGTCAAGTTCACTTCGATCGTGCGCAGGGTCTTGCCCATGCACAATTCAAGGTCGATTACCGGGCGTGCCGTGTAGGTCTTGCCTTCATCGGGATCGAAGTCGCCAGCACGGCGTTTGATCTTGCTGATACGTGATAGCGGACGCTCGATGGTGCGCTCATGGGCATCATCGATGGCCAGCACGAAACGCACCCAGGTTTCTCCGTCGCGTTTGAAGCGCTTGATGTCACGGGCGCTCAAGGACGCGGTTTTTGCGCCGGTATCGAGTTTGGCGGCTACCTGCAGGTCCAGTTCTTCTACGTGGATATATTCGTTCAGACCATAGATTGACTTGCCCATGGCCAGAGCCGGGCACAAGGTCAGCAGGCAGATCAGTAAGGAGAAGGGTTTCAGTCTCATGTGTCCTTGAGAGGGTATTGCCAGGGGCAGGTGAAGGGCAGCGTCTGGCGGCATCCTGCCATACAACGGCCTGCCGTGAAGTCTAGCAGCCATGGCAAAAGGCGATAGCCGGGCATGAATGCGCGGATTCTAACATGGAGATTTTCCGTGCCGACAGACGCTTATGTAGCTTTCTGCAAGTAAGGTCAATGCTCGCTCGCCTGGCTTGGTTGGAAGTATTGTCGACAATACTTTGGTCTGCTTTGACCTTTATGGCTTTTGGGCGTAATTTTATGGCCATTGTATCTCCGTGGTGTCGACAATAATGCTGCTTGAGTCCGAAGTGTCTACAGCGCCCCAGGTGGATTCGGAAACGCTTTCCGAACATGTTTTCCGCTTGATTCAGGCTGCCATCGTCAAGGGCGAGATCGCCCCGGGTAGCAAGATTTCCGAGCCTGAGCTGGCGCGCACCTATGGCATCAGTCGTGGTCCGTTGCGTGAGGCCATCCACCGCCTGGAAGGGCAAAAGCTGCTGGTGCGCGTCCCGCATGTGGGGGCGCGGGTGGTATCGCTCAGTCATGACGAACTGGTCGAGCTCTACGAAATTCGCGAGTCCTTGGAAGGCATGGCCTGCCGTCTGGCCGCCGAGCGCATGACTCAGCACGAGATCGATGAATTGCGCCGGGTGCTGGAGCTGCATGAGCAGGACGCCGCGTTCAAGGCCGGTGTCGGTTATTACCAGCAGGAAGGCGACTTCGACTTCCACTACCGGATCATCCAGGGCAGCGGCAACCGCACCCTGGCCAAACTGCTGTGCGACGAGCTCTATCAGCTGGTGCGCATGTACCGCCTGCAGTTCTCCGCCACACCCAACCGGCCACACCAGGCCTTCGCCGAACACCACCGCATTCTCGATGCCATCGAAGGCCGTGACGGCGAACTGGCCGAGCTGCTGATGCGCCGCCATATCGGCGCCTCCAAACGCAATATCGAGCGTCACTATAGAGAGACGCTCGCCACTTCATCCAAGACCCGAGGTGATTCATGACCCAGCTTTCTGCCGGCCAGCGCTTCCGCCAGGCCCTCGCCGAAGAGCAACCACTGCAAGTGATCGGCGCGATCAACGCCAACCACGCACTGCTGGCCAAGCGCGCAGGCTTTCGTGCCATCTACCTGTCTGGTGGTGGTGTCGCGGCCGGCTCCCTGGGGCTGCCGGATCTGGGCATCAACACCCTGGATGACGTGCTCACCGACGTACGCCGTATCACCGACGTCTGCGATCTGCCGCTGCTGGTGGACATCGACACCGGTTTCGGCCCGTCGGCTTTCAATATCGAGCGCACCATCAAGAACCTGATCAAGGCCGGCGCCGCCGCCGCGCACATCGAAGATCAGGTCGGCGCCAAGCGCTGTGGCCACCGCCCGGGCAAGGAGATCGTCTCCTGCGAGGAAATGGTCGACCGCGTACGCGCTGCTGCCGATGCCAAGACCGACCCGGATTTCTTCCTCATCGCCCGCACCGATGCCATCCAGGCTGAAGGTGTCGACGCCGCCATCGAACGGTGCCTGCGCTATGTCGAGGCCGGCGCCGATGCAATCTTTGCCGAGGCGGCCTACGACCTGCCGACCTATGCACGTTTCGTCAAAGAGCTGAATGTGCCGGTGCTGGCTAATATCACCGAATTTGGCGCCACGCCGCTGTTCACTCGTGACGAACTGGCCTCGGTTGGCGTGGGCATCCAGCTTTATCCGCTGTCGGCCTTCCGTGCGGCGAACAAGGCGGCGGAGAGTGTCTACACCTCGATTCGCCAGAACGGCCACCAGAAGGACGTGATCGAGCTGATGCAGACCCGCGCCGAACTCTATGACCGCATCGGCTATCACGCTTTCGAGCAGAAGCTCGACGCGCTGTTCGCCGCCGGCAAGAAGTAAAGCTGCGCACGGGTTTGTTTTATGTAGGAGCGAATTTATTCGCGATTCGCGGATGAATCCGCTCTTACGGTTCGCTACCGCTGACAGTAAGCAGAACAAGAAGATTTGAGGAGATGACCATGAGCGCCACCGAAACCACGCCAGGCTTCAAGCCGAAGAAATCCGTCGCCCTCAGCGGCACCGCTGCGGGCAACACCGCGCTGTGCACCGTCGGCCGCACCGGCAACGATCTGCACTACCGTGGCTATGACGTGCTCGATTTCGCCAACCGCTGCGAGTTCGAGGAAATCGCCCATCTGCTGGTGCATGGCAAGCTGCCCAACGTTGCCGAACTGGCCGGCTACAAGGCCAAGCTCAAGGCGTTGCGCGGCCTGCCGGCCGGGGTCAAGGCAGCGCTGGAGCAACTACCGCCTTCGGCGCACCCGATGGACGTGATGCGCACTGCGGTGTCCGTGCTCGGTTGCCTGGCGCCGGAGAAGGACGACCACAACCACCCGGGTGCCCGCGATATCGCCGACAAGCTGATGGCCAGCCTGGGTTCGGCGCTGCTGTACTGGTACCACTATAGCCACAACGGCAAGCGCATCGACGTGGAGACCGACGACGACTCCATCGGCGGCCACTTCCTGCACCTGCTGCATGGCGAGAAACCGCGCGAGTCCTGGGTGCGCGCCATGCACACCTCGCTGAACCTGTATGCCGAGCATGAATTTAATGCCTCGACCTTTACCTCGCGGGTGATCGCCGGCACCGGTTCCGACCTATTCTCCTGCATCGCCGGCGCCATCGGCGCGCTGCGCGGCCCGAAACACGGCGGCGCCAACGAGGTGGCCTTCGAGGTGCAGAAACGCTACGACAGCCCGGACGAAGCCGAGGCCGACATCCGTGCCCGTGTCGAAAAGAAGGAAGTGATCATCGGCTTCGGCCACCCGGTCTACACCGTCAGCGACCCGCGTAACAAGGTGATCAAGGAAGTGGCCCGCGAGCTGTCCGTGGAACAGGGCAACACCAAGATGTTCGACATCGCCGAGCGCCTGGAAACCATCATGTGGGACATCAAGAAGATGTTCCCCAATCTCGACTGGTTCAGCGCCGTGAGCTACCACATGATGGGCGTGCCCACCGCCATGTTCACCCCGCTGTTCGTCATCGCCCGCACTGCCGGCTGGTCGGCGCACGTCATCGAACAGCGTATCGACGGCAAGATCATCCGCCCGAGCGCCAACTACACAGGCCCAGAAGACCTGCAGTTCGTACCGCTCAAGGATCGTAAATAACCATGAACGACACCGTGAATAGCCAATACCGCAAGCGCCTGCCCGGCACCGCACTGGATTACTTCGACGCACGTGAGGCGGTCGAGGCTATCCAGGCCGGCGCTTGGGCGAAACTCCCGTACACCTCGCGCGTGCTCGCCGAGCAACTGGTACGCCGCTGCGAACCGCAGGACCTGAGCGCCGCGCTGGAGCAGTTGGTCTACCGCAAGCGCGACCTCGACTTCCCCTGGTACCCGGCACGGGTGGTCTGCCACGACATCCTCGGCCAGACCGCTTTGGTCGACCTGGCCGGTCTGCGCGACGCCATCGCCGAGCAGGGTGGTGATCCGTCCAAGGTCAACCCGGTAGTACCGACCCAGCTGATCGTCGACCACTCGCTGGCCGTGGAAGCGCCGGGTTTTGATCCGGACGCCTTCGAGAAGAACCGCGCCATCGAGGACCGCCGCAACGAGGATCGCTTCCACTTCATCGACTGGACGAAAACCGCGTTCAAGAACGTCGACGTGATCCCTGCGGGCAACGGCATCATGCACCAGATCAACCTGGAGAAAATGAGCCCGGTGATCCAGGCGCGTGGTGGCATTGCCTTCCCCGACACCTGCGTCGGTACCGACTCGCACACCCCGCACGTCGATGCCTTGGGTGTAATCGCCATTGGCGTCGGCGGCCTGGAAGCCGAGACGGTGATGCTTGGTCATCCCTCGATGATGCGCCTGCCGGACATCGTCGGCGTCGAGCTCACCGGCAAGCGTCAACCTGGCATCACCGCCACCGATATCGTTCTGGCGATCACCGAGTTCCTGCGCAAGGAAAGGGTCGTGGGCGCCTGGGTCGAGTTCTTCGGCGAGGGGGCGGACAGCCTGTCCATCGGCGACCGTGCGACCATCTCCAATATGTGCCCTGAATACGGCGCCACCGCCTCGATGTTCTATATCGACGGCCAGACCATCGACTATCTCAAGCTCACCGGGCGTGAGCCGGAGCAGGTGGCGCTGGTGGAAAGCTACGCTAAGACCCTTGGGCTGTGGAGCGATGCGCTGAAAACCGCCGAGTACGAGCGCGTGCTGCGCTTCGACCTGGGCAGCGTGGTGCGCAACATGGCTGGCCCGAGCAACCCGCATCGCCGCCTGCCGACCTCGGCGCTGGCCGAGCGTGGCATCGCCGACGAAGCCAAGCTGCAGAGCGGCAAGGTCGAAGAGGCCGAAGGTCTGATGCCGGATGGTGCAGTGATCATCGCCGCCATCACCAGTTGCACCAACACCTCCAACCCGCGGAACGTCATCGCTGCCGGTCTGGTGGCGAAGAAGGCCAACGCGCTGGGTCTGGTGCGCAAACCCTGGGTGAAAACGTCGTTCGCGCCGGGGTCCAAGGTTGCCAAGCTGTACCTGGAAGAAGCCGGTCTGCTGCCGGAGCTGGAAAAGCTTGGCTTCGGCATCGTTGCCTACGCCTGCACCACCTGCAATGGCATGTCCGGCGCGCTCGATCCGGTGATCCAGAAAGAAATCATTGACCGCGACCTGTATGCCACCGCAGTGCTTAGTGGCAACCGCAACTTTGACGGGCGCATCCATCCTTATGCCAAGCAGGCCTTCCTGGCCTCGCCGCCGCTGGTGGTGGCCTATGCCATCGCTGGCACCGTGCGCTTCGATATCGAGCAGGATGCGCTGGGTACCGATGCTCAGGGTAATCCGATCACGCTGAAGGATTTGTGGCCGAGCGACGAAGAGATCGACGCCATCGTTGCCGCTTCGGTGAAGCCAGAGCAGTTCAAGCAGATCTATATCCCGATGTTCGACCTGGGCAGCGTGCAGGAGGCGGAAAGCCCTCTGTACGACTGGCGCCAGATGTCCACCTATATTCGCCGTCCGCCGTATTGGGAAGGCGCGCTGGCCGGCGAGCGCACGCTCAAGGGCATGCGGCCGCTGGCGATCCTGCCGGACAACATCACCACCGACCACCTGTCGCCGTCCAACGCCATCCTGGCGGACTCGGCCGCTGGTGAGTACCTGGCGAAAATGGGCCTGCCGGAAGAGGACTTCAACTCCTACGCCACCCACCGTGGTGATCACCTGACTGCGCAGCGCGCCACCTTCGCCAACCCGCAACTGATCAACGAGATGGCCGTGGTCGACGGGCAGGTGAAGAAGGGCTCGCTGGCCCGCGTCGAGCCAGAAGGCCAGGTGATGCGCATGTGGGAGGCCATCGAGACCTACATGAACCGCAAGCAGAACCTGATCATCGTCGCCGGTGCCGACTACGGCCAGGGTTCGTCCCGCGACTGGGCGGCCAAGGGCGTGCGTCTGGCGGGTGTCGAGGTGATCGTCGCCGAAGGCTTCGAGCGCATTCACCGCACCAACTTGGTGGGCATGGGTGTGCTGCCGGTAGAGTTCAAAGCGGGCACCACGCGCCTGACCCTGGGGCTGGACGGCACCGAAACCTACGACATTGAGGGCGATATCTCACCGCGCTGCGACCTGACCCTGGTGGTCAATCGCCGCAACGGCGAGGTGGTTCGGGTGCCGGTGACCTGCCGACTGGATACCGCGGCGGATGTCAGCGTGTACAAGGCCGGCGGCGTGCTGCAGCGCTTCGCCAAGGACTTCCTTGAGGGCGCGGTGGCGTGATGACGCGGTCTGCTCCCTCTCCCATTCATGGGAGAGGGCTGGGGAGAGGGTGGTGCAGGCGGCTCGGTGTTGTCTGATAGACCCTCTCCCCCGGCCCCTCTCCCGCAAGCGAGAGAGGGGAGACAAGCGCGTAGCCCGGATGCAATCCGGGAAAAATCAGCGCCGTTATTATTCCCGGATTGCATCCGGGCTACTTTTTCAGGACTGCGTGTATGTCCCATTTACCGCAAGTGAAAATCCCCGCCACCTACATGCGTGGCGGCACCAGCAAGGGCGTGTTCTTCCGTCTGCAGGATCTGCCCGAGCGTTGCCAGGTGCCTGGCGAGGCACGCGACAAACTGTTCATGCGCGTGATCGGCAGCCCGGATCCGTATGCGGCGCAGATAGACGGCATGGGCGGTGCCACCTCGAGTACCTCCAAGTGCGTGATCCTGTCGAAAAGCACTCAGCCCGAGCATGACGTCGATTACCTCTACGGCCAGGTGTCCATCGACAAGGCCTTCGTCGACTGGAGCGGCAACTGCGGCAATCTCTCCACTGCAGCCGGTGCCTTCGCCATTCATGCCGGCCTGGTCGATCCAGCGCGTATTCCTGAAAGCGGTACCTGTGTGGTGCGTATCTGGCAGGCCAATATCCAGAAAACCATCATCGCCCACGTGCCGGTCAGTAATGGCCAGGTGCAGGAAACCGGTGACTTCGAGCTGGACGGCGTGACCTTCTCGGCAGCGGAGATCGTGCTGGAATTCCTCGACCCATCTGATGATGGCGAGGAGGGCGGTTCGATGTTTCCCACCGGCAAGCTGGTCGATGACCTCGAAGTGCCGGGCATCGGTACTTTCAAGGCGACCATGATCACGGCTGGTATCCCGACGATCTTCGTGAATGCCGAAGATATCGGCTATCAGGGCACCGAGCTGCGTGAGGCCATCAACGGCGATCCGGCGCAACTGGCGCGCTTCGAGCAGATTCGTATTGCTGGTGCGCTGCGCATGGGGCTGATCAAAACGGCCGAGGAGGCTGCGACACGTCAGCACACCCCGAAGATCGCCTTCGTCAGCCAGCCCAAGGACTATCGCACCTCCAGCGGCAAGGACATCAAGGCCGGCGACGTCGACCTGCTGGTGCGTGCGCTATCCATGGGCAAGCTGCACCACGCCATGATGGGCACCTGCGCGGTGGCCATCGGCACGGCGGCGGCGATTCCGGGAACGCTGGTCAACATCGCCGCTGGCGGCGGCGAGCGTGAGGCGGTGCGTTTTGGCCATCCGTCCGGCACCTTGCGGGTTGGTGCACAGGCTCGTCTGGTCGATGGTCAGTGGACAGTGACCAAGGCAGTGATGAGCCGCAGTGCGCGCATCCTCATGGAAGGCTGGGTGCGTGTGCCGGGTGGCAGCTTCTAACGGCTTAAACTAGAAAAGGCTCGAAGTATCGAGCCTTTTCTCTTTTGAAAACATGAGCTTATGTTGGTTATTTAAGGCGTCTTTCAACACCTTTTTCCACCAGGATCTTGGCCGAAATCTCCTCGACCGAGAAATGCGTGGAGTTGATGAAAGCGATGTTTTCACGGCGGAACAGACCTTCCACCTCACGCACTTCGAACTCGCACTGGGCGAAGCTGGCGTAACGGCTGTTGGGCTTGCGCTCGTGGCGGATGGCGGTGAGGCGATCCGGGTCGATGGTCAGGCCGAACAGCTTGTCGCGGTACTTCTTCAACGACTCTGGGAGCTGCAGGCGCTCCATGTCGTCTTCGGTCAGCGGGTAGTTGGCGGCGCGGATACCGTATTGCATGGCCATGTACAGGCAGGTTGGCGTCTTGCCGCAGCGCGACACGCCGACCAGGATCAGGTCGGCTTTGTCGTAGTAATGGGTGCGCGCACCATCGTCGTTGTCGAGGGCGAAGTTGACCGCCTCGATGCGCTCCATGTAGTTGGAGTGCTGGCCGATGGAGTGCGACTTGCCGACGGAGTAGGAGGAGTGCGAGCTCAGCTCCTGCTCCAGTGGCGAGAGGAAGGTCGAGAAAATGTCGATCATGAAACCATTGGCGGTATCGAGAATCGCACGAATATCGCGGTTGACGATGGTGTCGAAGATGATCGGGCGGGCGCCGTCCCTTTCGGCGGCGGCATCGATTTGTTGTACCATGGCGCGCGCTTTATCGACGCTGTCGATGTAAGGGCGGGTCAGTTTGGTGAACTGAATGTTCTCGAACTGCGCGAGCAGGCTCTGGCCCAGGGTTTCGGCGGTGATGCCGGTGCCGTCGGAGATGAAGAAAGCGGTACGTTTCATTTGCGCCAAAGGCCTTAAGCTGAGTTCGATTCTTGGCTATGATAGGCCGCATTTTACGCCGGGCCCACCGGGTTCGGCATTGTTACTTATACAAGGGCAAGGCCACAATCGCGCGACTTCGGTCGTTCGACATTGCGCAGCCCAATGAGCTTTTCCAATACAGTTAGTGGAGAGATCACCTTGGTAGAGTACGTAGTTTCCCTCGATAAGCTCGGCAATCACGATGTTGAGCATGTGGGGGGCAAGAACGCATCCCTCGGCGAGATGATCAGTAACCTGGCCGGCGCCGGTGTCTCGGTTCCCGGCGGTTTCGCCACTACGGCTCAGGCTTATCGCGACTTTCTCGAGCAAAGCGGCCTGAATGCGCAGATCCACGCAGCGCTCGACGCACTCGATGTCGATGACGTCAACGCCCTGGCCAAGACCGGCGCGCAGATTCGCCAGTGGGTGATGGACGCCGAGTTCCCGGCTGAGCTGGATAAGCAGATTCGCGAAGCCTTCGCCACCATGAGCGCAGGTAACGACAACATGGCTGTGGCCGTGCGCTCCTCCGCTACCGCTGAAGACCTGCCGGACGCTTCCTTTGCCGGTCAGCAGGAAACCTTCCTCAATATCCGCGGCGTGGACAACGTTATCCGCGCGGCCAAGGAAGTCTTCGCTTCCCTGTTCAACGATCGTGCCATCGCCTACCGCGTGCACCAGGGGTTTGACCATAAGCTGGTCGCCCTGTCTGCTGGCGTGCAACGCATGGTGCGTTCGGAAACCGGTACCGCCGGTGTGATGTTCACCCTGGACACCGAGTCCGGCTTCCGTGACGTGGTGTTCATCACCGGCGCCTATGGCCTGGGCGAAACCGTTGTGCAGGGCGCAGTGAACCCCGACGAATTCTACGTGCACAAGCCAACCCTGGAAGCGGGCCGTCCGGCTATCCTGCGCCGCAACCTGGGCAGCAAGGCGATCAAGATGATCTACGGCGACGAAGCCAAGGCTGGTCGCTCGGTCAAGACCGTCGAAGTCGACCGCGCCGAGCGCGCGCGCTTCTGCATCACCGATGCCGAGGTCAGCGAGTTGGCCAAACAGGCACTGATCATCGAGAAACACTACGGCCGCCCGATGGACATCGAGTGGGCCAAGGACGGTGACGACGGCAAGCTCTACATCGTGCAGGCCCGCCCGGAAACCGTGAAGAGCCGCGCCAGTGCCACCGTGATGGAACGCTACCTGCTGAAAGAGAAGGGCACCGTTCTGGTCGAAGGCCGCGCTATCGGGCAGCGGATCGGCGCCGGCAAGGTGCGTGTGATTCACGACGTGTCCGAGATGGACAAGGTGCAGCCGGGCGACGTGCTGGTCTCCGACATGACCGACCCGGACTGGGAACCCGTGATGAAGCGCGCCAGCGCCATCGTCACCAACCGCGGCGGTCGTACCTGCCATGCGGCGATCATCGCCCGTGAACTGGGCATTCCGGCCGTGGTCGGTTGCGGTAACGCCACTCAGGTGCTGAAAGATGGTCAGGGCGTCACCGTGTCCTGCGCCGAAGGCGATACCGGCTTCATCTTCGAAGGCGAACTGGGCTTCGACATTCGCAAGAACTCGGTCGACGCCATGCCGGAACTGCCGTTCAAGATCATGATGAACGTCGGTAACCCGGACCGTGCCTTCGACTTCGCTCAACTGCCGAACGAAGGCGTGGGCCTGGCACGCCTGGAATTCATCATCAATCGCATGATTGGTGTGCACCCCAAGGCGCTGCTGAACTTCGCTGGCCTGCCGCCGGAGATCAAGGACAGCGTCGAGAAGCGCATCGCCGGCTACGGTGATCCGGTCGACTTCTACGTCGAGAAGCTGGTCGAGGGTATCAGCACCCTGGCCGCGGCGTTCTGGCCGAAGAAGGTCATCGTGCGTCTGTCGGACTTCAAGTCCAACGAATACGCCAACCTGATCGGCGGCAAGCTGTATGAGCCGGAAGAAGAGAACCCGATGCTGGGCTTCCGTGGTGCTTCGCGCTACATCAGCGAATCCTTCCGCGACTGTTTCGAGCTGGAATGCCGCGCGCTGAAGAAAGTGCGCAACGAGATGGGCCTGACCAACGTCGAGATCATGGTGCCGTTCGTGCGAACCCTGGGCGAGGCGTCGCAAGTGGTCGAGCTGCTGGCCAGCAATGGCCTGGCCCGCGGTCAGGATGGTCTGAAGGTCATCATGATGTGCGAGCTGCCTTCCAACGCCATTCTGGCTGAAGAGTTCCTCGAGTTCTTCGATGGTTTCTCCATCGGTTCCAACGACCTGACCCAGCTGACCCTGGGCCTGGACCGTGACTCCGGCATCGTCGCCCACCTGTTCGATGAGCGTAACCCGGCCGTGAAGAAACTGCTGGCCAATGCCATTGCCGCCTGCAACAAGGCTGGCAAGTACATCGGCATCTGCGGTCAGGGCCCGTCGGACCACCCGGATCTGGCCAAGTGGCTGATGGAGCAGGGTATCGAGAGCGTGTCACTGAACCCTGACTCGGTACTCGACACCTGGTTCTTCCTGGCTGAGGCTCAGCCCGCCTGAGGCCTGTGAACGATCCAGAAAGGGCGGGTTGATCCCGCCCTTTTTGGTGGTCATCGCGTTTTGCCAGTCATCCCAAGCCGTCGCCAGCGATATGCAATATCGCTCCCGGCGGTTTTTTATGCGTGTCATTATTCTTTTATGGCGTCTCGCCATTGCGGTCACCTGATCCATGCAAAGCAGCAGTGAGCTTTTCCCGTCGCCCTGATCAGCGCCGAGTTACGCGGTGATCTGAGCGAGGATGTCTATCTTCTCAAACCCAACAACAGCCCCGACTCCAGCGTCGAGTTGGCTCTGACCCGGCTCGGCCGCGCAGGTGCCGAAGACGCGCGCGGCGTCCCCGTGGTATTGCTGCATGGCAGCTTTTCCAATCGGCGCTTCTGGTATTCACCCAAGGCCATTGGCCTGGGGCCTTACCTGGCGCGTGGGGGGTTCGATGTATGGATCGCAGAAATGCGCGGCCACGGCCTGTCGCCGCGCAACGAAAACTACCGAGACAACCACGTGGCGCAGTACGTGCGCTATGACCTTCCAGCCATTGCTGATTTCATCATCGAGCAGACCGGGCAAACCGCGCACTGGATCGGTCATTCCCTCGGCGGAGTGATTCTGGCGGCAGCCCTGGGCGGTGGTTATCTCGATGAGGCGCGTGCGCGCTCGGCAGCCTTGTTCGGCAGCCAGATCAGTCGTATCTACTGGCCGCTCAAGTTGCCGCCGGTGGAGTGGGGCGGCCGCCTGCTGTTGCGTGCCTTTCCTTACCTTTCCGGGCGCCGGCTGAAGCGTGGCCCCGAAGACGAACCGACCGGTCTGGCACTGGAAACCTTGCGCTGGCTTAAGCTATTCGGTCGTTTCGGCGATGCCGATCAGGATTGGTGGGCTGGCCTGACTGAGGTGCGCATACCGATTCTGGCCGTAGGGGCGGCAGCCGATCAGCAGGACCCTGCCTGGGCCTGTCGCAAGCTGCTGGAGCAGTGCAGTGCAGCGCCGTCGCAGTTCTTGCTGCTAGGCAAGGAAAACGGTTTTTCCAGCGACTTCGGGCATATCGAAATGCTGGTCAGCAAGGAGGCGCAGCGTGAGGTATGGCCACTGACCGAGTATTGGTTGCAGCATCTGCAATTACCCGCCGGTTTTGCTGAGCAGGCCTCTGCTATAGGATCTTGAGCTGCTGCTTGAGATCGTCCCGGCCGTTTCTTCGGCACGGGCTTAGCGGTAAGATGTGACGCATCATGCGTAGGCGGTCATTTCAGGTTCGCCTGCTTGCTTGTCGTTCATTGCCTGGCGGGTTCTTAGCGATAGCCCGATGCTGAATTGACTCGCTTCAAGCAGGTCCATGAAGGTGGCTGCCTTCTCATCCATTGTCGAAAGGAGCTCTGTCATGCACTACATCACCCCTGATCTGTGCGATGCCTATCCGGAATTGGTCCAGGTCGTCGAGCCAATGTTCGCCAACTACGGCGGCCGCGATTCTTTCGGTGGCCAGATCGTCACCATCAAGTGCCATGAGGACAACTCCTTGGTGAAGGAGCAGGTCGATCTGCCAGGGCACGGCAAGGTGCTGGTCGTGGATGGCGGCGGTTCCCTGCGACGTGCACTGCTTGGCGACATGCTGGCCGAGAAGGCGGCCAAGAACGGTTGGGAAGGCATCGTCGTATATGGCTGCATCCGTGATGTCGACGTCATCGCGCAGACAGACCTGGGCGTGCAGGCACTGGCCAGTCATCCGATGAAGACTGACAAGCGCGGTATCGGCGACCTGAATGTCCCCGTCACCTTTGGCGGCGTGACTTTCAAACCCGGTGATTACCTGTACGCCGACAACAACGGCGTCATCGTTTCCCCGCAAGCCTTGAACATGCCGGAATAATCCGATGCAGGATCAGGATTCGGCGCTGTTGCACGCTTTCGTGCTCGATGGTCGTGGCGGTGCGCGCAGCATCAGTCGCGAAGAACTGGACACCCTGCTGCTAGGTGATCAGGAAAGCCTGTGGCTGCACTGGGATCGCAGCCAAGAACAGTCACAACACTGGTTGCGCGAGCACAGCGGGCTGGACGAATTCAGCTGCAACCTGCTGCTGGAGGAAAATACCCGGCCACGTCTGCTGCCTCTGCCCGACGACGAGCTGCTGTTGTTCTTGCGCGGCGTCAACCGTAATCCCGGCGCCGAGCCGGAGGACATGGTATCGGTGCGAATCTTCGCTGATGCCCGGCGGGTGATCTCCCTGCGTCAGCGTCCACTGCACGCAACCGATGCATTGATTGCTGATCTGCTGGCGGGCAAGGGGCCGAAGACGTCGTCCGAGCTGCTCCTGGAGCTCGCCCGTCACCTCACCAGTCGCGTCGATGATCTGATTGCCGAGCTGAGTGAGCAGCTCGACGCCGAGGAAGATGGCCTCGATGGCGATGAACGCTATCGTCCTGATCACGGTCTGGTGTTGCAGATACGTCGGCGGGCGGCCAGCTTGCGTCGGTTCCTGGCGCCGCAGCGCGATCTCTACGCGCAACTGGCGCGCAATCGACAGCCCTGGTTCGTCGATGACGACGATGACTACTGGAACGAGTTGAACAACCGCCTGACCCGCTATCTGGAAGAGCTGGAGCTGATTCGTGAGCGCGTCGGCCTGGTGCTGGAGGCAGAAAGCCGGCGTCTTGGTGAGCGCATGAACCGCATCATGTACCGCTTCACCGTGATCACTGGCCTGTTCCTGCCACTGACCTTTCTGACCGGTTTGCTGGGCATCAACGTTGGCGGAATCCCCGGGGCGGAAAACCCCGTTGGCTTCTTCATCGCCTGCGGGCTGATGGTCCTTCTGGCACTGGCTCAATTGCTGCTTTTTCGCCGTTGGCGTTGGCTGTGATGTGTGACTCATCCGCTGGCTACTTCGTCTAGCCGTGACATCCCGTGAGGTGCGCATGCACGATCCATTCGAAGAGTCTCTACGCGATTTGCTCAAGTCCTCGCCGTCCAGCCATGACGACGATGCTTGCCTGCACCGGGTTCTCAAGACCGCCAATCGCCAGGTCGGTGCTGGTGACCTGTTCAGTCTGATAGGCCACTGGGCGCAGGCTCTGATGATCGCTCTGAACAACGGTTCGGCGCATGTCGCGCCGGTTTCGCGCCGTAACCAATCCCCTGCTTCTGCTGATAAGGCCGACTGAAATGGAACTCGATCCCTGGACCCAAAGCCTGATCTCCGCGATGACTGCGTTGTGGACCAAGGTTGCTGGATTCATACCTAACCTGTTCGTTGCACTGGTGTTGGTGCTGCTTGGCTTCGTCGTCGCCAAGTTGCTCGACACGCTGCTGTCCAAGCTGCTCGGCAAGGTTGGCCTGGACCGCCTGATGACAGGTACCGGTCTGACCAAGCTGCTGGCGCGTGTCGGCATTCACGCTCCGGTATCGACCCTGGTCGGCAAGATCGTCTATTGGTTCGTGCTGCTGATCTTCCTGGTGTCGGCCGCTGAATCGCTTGGTCTGCAACGCGTTTCCGCGACGCTTGATGTGCTAGCGCTGTATCTGCCGAAAGTTTTCGGCGCTGCCTTGGTGCTGCTTGCCGGTGTGCTGCTGGCGCAATTGGTCAGCAGCCTGATACGCGGTGCTGCCGAAGGTGTTGGCCTCGAGTACGCCAACGGGCTGGGGCGTGTCGCTCAAGGTCTGGTGATCATCATCAGTATCTCGGTGGCCATCGGCCAGCTGGAGATCAAGACCGATCTGCTCAACAACGTGATTGCCATCGTACTGATCTCCGTTGGTCTGGCGGTCGCGCTGGCGCTGGGTCTGGGCAGCCGCGATATCGCCAGCCAGATTCTCGCTGGTATTTATGTGCGCGAGCTGTATCAGGTCGGGCAACAAGTGCAGATTGGTGAGGTCGAAGGGCAGATCGAAGAGATCGGCACAGTGAAAACCACCCTGTTGACCGATACCGGTGAGCTGGTATCGGTGGCAAATCGAGTGATGCTCGAGCAACGTGTGAACAGTCGCTGACGCCAATCTGTTATTTTATGCAGCTGCCCGACAGGCGTGACCTGCCGGGCGCTTTTCGTACTGACCGTCGGCCCGACTCGTTTTGAACAAAGCCCAGCCCTTGCCCACGCGCTACGACCCCCGCGAGCTCACTGATGAAGAGCTGGTGGCGCGCGCCCACGACGAGCTGTTTCATATAACTCGTGCTTATGAAGAGCTGATGAGGCGCTACCAACGAACATTATTTAACGTGTGCGCGCGTTATTTGGGGAACGAAAGGGATGCTGATGATGTCTGTCAGGAGGTGATGCTCAAAGTTCTCTATGGCCTTAAGAACTTTGAGGGTAAATCCAAGTTCAAAACTTGGCTCTACAGCATCACCTACAACGAATGCATTACTCAGTATCGAAAAGAGCGGCGAAAGCGTCGATTGGTTGACGCCTTGAGTTTGGACCCGCTCGAAGAGGCTTCCGACGACAAGACACCCAAAGTCGAGGAGCGAGGCGGTCTGGATCGCTGGTTGGTTCACGTCAACCCGATCGATCGCGAGATTCTGGTGCTACGTTTTGTCGCAGAGCTCGAGTTTCAAGAGATTGCCGACATCATGCACATGGGCTTGAGCGCAACGAAGATGCGCTACAAGCGAGCATTGGATCGGTTGCGGGATAAATTTTCGGACACTTCCGAAACTTAGTTCAGCTTCCCGACCACTAAGGGAGTGGCGAACCCTGATAGAATCGCCGCCAAGTTGCCGACTGAAGTTAACGGCGACTTATTAACCACCAAGATGGGGATTTAACGGATGAAAGTAAAAAACACCTTGGGCGTAGTCATTGGCTCTCTCGTTGCCGCAACCTCCTTCGGCGCGCTGGCGCAAGGCCAAGGCGCTGTCGAGGTGGAGGGCTTCGTCAATCGCTACTTCACCGACGTTCAGCGTGATTACGCGCACAACGAAGGCAACCTGTTCGGTGGCAGCATTGGCTACTACCTGACTGACGACGTCGAACTGGCGCTGTCCTATGGCGAATACCACGACCTGCGTGGCGAAGGTTCGCAAGGCAGCAAGAATATCAAGGGCAACCTGACCGACCTGAAGGCCATCTACCACTTCGGTCAGCCGGGTGTTGGTCTGCGTCCGTACGTCTCTGCTGGTTTCGGCCATCAGAGCATCGGCGACGCCAACAGCGGTGGTCGTAACCACTCCACCCTGGCTATCGCTGGCGCTGGTGCCAAGTACTACTTCACCGAAATGTTCTACGCCCGTGCTGGCGTTGACGCTCTGTACAACATCGACCAGGGCGACACCGAGTGGCAAGCTGGCGTGGGTGTTGGTCTGAACTTCGGTGGCGGCAGCAAGCCTGCTCCGGCTCCGGTCGTAGCTGCTGCACCTGAGCCGATGCCTGAGCCCGCTCCTGAGCCGGTGATGGAAGCTGTTCGCGTTGAGCTGGACGTCAAGTTCGACTTCGACAAAGACCGCGTCAAAGAAGAAAGCTATGGCGACATCAAGAACCTGGCTGACTTCATGAACCAGTACCCGCAGACCACCACCACTGTTGAAGGTCACACCGACTCCGTTGGTAGCGACGCTTACAACCAGAAACTGTCCGAGCGTCGTGCAAACGCCGTTCGTGAAGTACTGGTTAACCAGTACGGTGTTGACGGTAGCCGCGTGAGCACTGCCGGTTACGGTGAAACCCGTCCGGTTGCTGACAACGCCACCGACGCTGGTCGCGCTATCAACCGCCGCGTTGAAGCTGAAGTAGAAGCCCAAGTTAAGCAGTAATGCTTCTGGTGCTTTAAGAAAAACCCGGCCTCGCAGACTGTGTGAAAACCTAGCAGTCTGAGTGCAAGGTGAAGACAATGCCTCTATCGGTCGATAGGGGCATTGTCGTTTATGGGCTATATCCAAGGTGAAGATCGGC
>NZ_JBLUPX010000047.1:0-19421 GCF_048068235.1 Pseudomonas sp. NY15364
CCTGAGCGCTGCACTTTGCATCATTGCACCAGTAAAAACACAAACGCCCCGAATCAATCGAGGCGTTTGTATTGAACCGGTTCAGTTCAGAACGTTTTCACACAGTCTGATAAAAGCGGGCCTCTTTTCTTACCACCGGAGCGGGCCCGGCTCAGCGCCCTTCCACCTTCGTCCGCAAGCCCTGCAGCGTTTGCAGCGGCGCATCGACGACGAAACTGTTGGCCAGCCAGGAGGGCACGCTGCCGCCCGGTTCAGTGTGCACCTCGTAGGTCACTTTCACCTCGCCCTGACCCAGCGGCTTGAGATGCCACTCGCCATCGACACGCCGCACCCGCACGAAGTCCTTTTCCTCCGGCAAGCGCTCCGGCACCGCCTTGAGCAGACGCGTGACGCCGCCATCCGCATCGGTGCGTGTGGTCACCTGGATCACCGAATCACGCGCCTTCACCGGCCAGGGCATTTCGAAACGGGTGTACAGCTCGCTCACGTCGCCCTTGCTCTCGAGCAGTCGCTGCTCCTGGCAACTGAAGAGCCAGGAGCAGGAGCCGGCGACATCCTCCTGCGCCGCTTGTAGGGCAGCCAGGTCGCCCTTGATCGTCACCACGCCACGATAGGCCTTGTACTTCGACCCAGGCACATCGGCCAGATAAACGCTGACACCGTCTTCCTCGCGCTCCAACTGCCACTGCCTTTCGGCAGCTTGGGCAGCGGTCGCGCACAACAGCATGGCCAGAACGGAAAAACGCATCATTTCGAGCAACTCCCGGGAGGACTGTTTGCGTTTCGACCCGCACGGGCCGTAAGCGGTTCAAATCGTCAGGCCGTCGCCTGCTCCAGCCAGCCCAGCATCCGAATGGCACTCTCGCGGTCATCCGCACACAACTGTTCTTCTGCCTTGAAACCTCCGCACACTGCAGGTCTCTCCGGGCGACCGAAGATGGCGCAGAGAAACTCAGCATCAAGATGAATGCAGCGCACGCCGGCCGGCTTGCCATCGGGCATGCCCGGAATCGGAGAACTGATGGAAGGCGCGATGCAGCAGGCACCGCAACCAGCACGACACTCCATGAAACGACCTCGACTACAAACGAACGGCGGCGATCCTAATGACCTCCACACTTGCCGTCGAGGCCTTTCACGATCAGCGGTTACGCTGCAGGCGGGCCAGCAGGCTGGAGGTATCCCAGCGCCCACCACCCATGGATTGAACATCGGCATAGAACTGATCGACCAGCGCCGTCACCGGCAGCTGTGCGCCGTTGCGACGCGACTCTTCGAGCACAATCGACAGGTCCTTGCGCATCCAGTCGACCGCGAAGCCGAAGTCGAACTCGCCCGCCAGCATGGTCTTGTAGCGGTTTTCCATCTGCCAGGACTGCGCCGCGCCCTTGCTGATCACATCGACCACCGCATGACCATCCAGCCCTGCGCGCTGAGCGAAGTTCAGCGCTTCTGCCAGCCCCTGAACCAGACCAGCGATGCAGATCTGATTGACCATCTTGCTCAACTGGCCGCTACCGGCCGCCCCCATCAGGCGCATCATTCGCGCGTAGCTCTGGATGACCGGCTCGGCCACGGCATAGGTTTCGGTCTCACCACCGACCATTACGGTCAGCACGCCATTGACCGCTCCCGCCTGACCGCCGGACACCGGTGCATCGAGAAAACCGAGACCACGCTCGACTGCGATGGCTGCCAACTCACGCGCGAGATCGGCCGAAGCCGTGGTGTGGTCGACCAGAATGGCGCCCGGCGCCATGCCAGCGAATGCGCCCTGCTCGCCGAGCACCACGCTGCGCAGGTCGTCATCGTTGCCGACACAACACATCACCAGTTCGGCGCCCGCCACCGCCTCACGCGGGGTCGGCGCACTGCTGCCGGCATACTCGCCCATCCACTGCTCGGCCTTGCCCGGCGAGCGGTTGTAGACAGTCACCTGATGACCGTTGCGGGCCAGATGCCCGGCCATCGGATAGCCCATGACGCCCAAACCGAGAAACGCGACCTTTGCCATAGCGACCTCCTGTAGATATAGGCGCCAGAGCCTAACACGACGTTTGCCCTGGCCGAAAAGGCCCTCCATACTGCCTGCGGTACCGCTCAGCGCAGGGGCTTGAACTTGGTCCTGATACTAGGAACCTTTTCCATGCAGTGAGGCCGAAGCGCAACAGATCGCAGACAGGTTCTAATAGGAGCGTCCATGGGGCATTGGCTAGTCATCGACCTGGAGGCCACCACCGACGAAGGCGGCTGGGCGATGGAAGAAATGGAAATCATCGAAATCGGAGCCAGCCTGGTCGGAGCAGACGGTCATGAGCGCGATCACTTTCAACGCTTCATCAGGCCACAGCGCCGCCCCTGCCTGACCGACTTCTGCCGCGAACTCACCCATATCACCCAAGCCGAAATCGACAGCGCCGCTGCCCTGCCCCAGGTCTGGGCTCAGTTCGAGCGCTGGCTGACCCAGCATGCGCCACGCCTGGTCGGCTGGAGTAGCTGGGGTGATTACGACCGTCGCCAGCTGGAGCAGGAATGGCGTCAACATCAGTTGCACAGCCTGCTGACCGAGGTGCCGCACCTCAACCTCAAACAAGCTTTCGCCAAGGCGCGCCAATTGCAGCGCCCGGTTGGCCTGCACAGTGCACTGCAACTGGCTGGCATGCAGTTTCAAGGGCAACAGCACCGCGCCCTCGAAGATGCGCGTAACACCGCCCGCCTGCTGCCACTGGTATTGCCCCTCAAAGACTGATGACGAAGAAAAGGCGCTTGGGCATACTGGCGACCCTTTTATGGCCTGCCATGCATGGCGGCTACCCTTCGGGCCGTCGTCACACGACGTTAAACATGGCTCCCAGCAACTTTTTCAACCCCTTCCGAGGAATCGCAGATGTTCAAGGTCAACGAATACTTCGACGGCACCGTCAAATCCATCGGTTTCACCATGGCTGAAGGCCCTGCCACCATCGGCGTAATGGCCCCGGGCGAATACGAATTCGGCACCAGCCAGCTGGAAGTCATGCACGTGGTTGCCGGCGCTCTGACCGTCAAGCTGCCAGGCAGCGACAACTGGAACACCTTCGAAGCCGGCAGCAAGTTCACCGTCGAGGCCAACAGCAAGTTCCAGCTGAAGGTAGCCGTAGACACCGCCTACCTCTGCGAATACCGCTAAGCCACAGGCCTCATGAAAAACCGGCCCTCGCGGCCGGTTTTTTCTTTCATGCTCACCGGCAGGACATACCCATGCCACGCAGCGCACTTCTCGTCCCCATTGCCTTGCTCGTGGTGGCCATGGTCTCGATCCAGAGCGGCGCCTCGCTGGCCAAGAACCTGTTCCCGCTGGTCGGCGCCGAAGGCACCACGGCGCTGCGCCTGGTGCTCGGCGCGATCATCCTGTCGCTGGTGATGCAGCCGTGGCGTGCACGTCTGGACCTGCGCAAGTGCCACTCCCTGCTGGCTTACGGCCTGGCGCTGGGCGGCATGAACCTGATGTTCTACATGTCGCTGCAAAGCATTCCACTGGGCATCGCTGTGGCCCTGGAGTTCACCGGGCCGCTGGCCCTGGCGTTGTTTTCCTCGCGCCGCCTGCTGGATTTCGTCTGGGTGATCCTGGCCGTCGCCGGGCTGTGGATGCTGCTGCCTACCGGCGCCACGCAACACGCGATCGATCCGCTCGGCGCAGCCCTGGCACTCGGCGCGGGTGTTTGCTGGTCGCTGTACATCATCTTCGGACAGAAAGCCGGCGCCCAGCATGGTCGCCACACCGTTGCCCTGGGCACCTGGGTCGCCGCCTTGCTGGTACTGCCCATTGGCATCTGGCATGCCGGCACGGACCTGCTGAGCGTAGACCTGCTACCCATCGCCCTCGGTGTCGCGGTGCTGTCCTCGGCCCTGCCCTACAGCCTGGAGATGGTCGCTCTGACGCGCCTGCCAGCGCGCACCTTCAGCGTGCTGATGAGCCTCGAGCCGGCAGTCGCGGCCATGTGCGGCCTGACCTTTCTAGGCGAGAAGCTGCTCTGGGGCCAGTGGCTGGCCGTCGGCGCGATCATCGTCGCCTCGACCGGGGCGGCCGCCACTATCAAGCCAAAAAGTTAAGTACCGAACTGCAACTCGGCCAGCCGCGCATAGAGCGGGCTACTTTCGATCAACTCGGCATGGCTGCCGATGGCAGCCAAACGGCCCTGTTCGATCACTGCGATGCGATCCGCTTGCTTCACCGTGGCCAGACGGTGAGCGATCACCAGCGTGGTACGCCCGGCCATCAGCGATGGCAGCGCCTGCTGGATCAGGTGTTCACTCTCGGCATCCAGCGCACTGGTGGCCTCGTCGAGCAGCAGGATCGGCGCATCGGCCAGCAAGGCACGAGCAATGGCCAGACGTTGACGCTGGCCACCGGAAAGCCCAAGCCCGGACTCACCGAGATGGGTCTGGTAGCCCTGCGGCAAACGCTGGATGAACTCATGGGCGTGTGCCGCTCGCGCGGCCGCCTCCACTTCGGCCTGACTGGCATCCAGGCGGCCGTAGCGAATGTTGTCTTCGACCGAGCCGAAGAACAGCGCGGGATTCTGTGACACCAGAGCGAAACAGGCGCGCAGCTCGCGCGGCTCGAGCTGATCGATCGGCACACCATCGATGAGGATGCGCCCGCCCTGCGGGTCGAAGAAACGCAGCAGCAGGTCGAATAGCGTCGACTTGCCAGCACCGGACGGCCCCACCAGCGCCAGGGTTTCACCTGCCGCCACCTGCAAATCGATGCCATCGACGGCATAGCTGTCCGAGCGCGACGGATAGGCGAAACGCACGCCCTGCAACTCGATACGTCCCTGCACCGGCTGCGGCAGATGCTGCGGCTGTTCTGGCGCCACGATGGCGTTACTGGCGCGCAATAGCTCGCCGATACGCTCGGCGGCGCCAGCCGCACGCTGCAACTCACCGATCACCTCACTCAGCGTGCCGAACGACGAGCCGACGATCAGGCTGTAGAACACGAAAGCCGCCAGCTCACCACCGGAAATGCGCCCGGCGATCACGTCCATGCCGCCGACCCAGAGCATCACCCCCACCGCACCAAGCACCAGCACGATGACCACGGTGATCAGCCACGAACGCTGGGCAATGCGCTTGCGCGCCACATCGAAAGCGGCCTCGGCCGACTCACCGAAGCGTCGCTTGTCCTCGTTCTGATGGTTGTAGGCCTGCACCGTCTTGATCTGCCCCAGCACTTCGCCGACGTAGCTGCCGACATCCGCCACGCGATCCTGGCTCTGCCGCGACAGCGCGCGCACACGACGGCCGAACAGCAGGATCGGCGCCACCACCAGCGGCAGGGCCAGCAGGACGATGCCGCTGAGTTTGGGATTGGTCACCACCAGCAGCACGCTGCCGCCGATCAGCATGATCAGGTTGCGCAGCGCCATCGACAGCGATGAGCCAATCACCGATTGCAGTAGCGTGGTATCGGCGGTCAGCCGCGACTGGATCTCCGAGCTGCGATTG
Organism: Pseudomonas sp. NY15364; assembly: GCF_048068235.1. Lineage (NCBI taxonomy): Bacteria > Pseudomonadati > Pseudomonadota > Gammaproteobacteria > Pseudomonadales > Pseudomonadaceae > Pseudomonas > Pseudomonas sp. NY15364. The sequence continues at coordinate 5,494 of NZ_JBLUPX010000047.1, forward strand.
CTCTCGTAGAAGCCTGGATGCAACTCGATCAGGTGATCGAACACCCGCCGGCGGATGTCCGCGACCACCCGCTCGCCGATCCACGACACCAGATAGATACGCGTGTAGGTACCGAAGGCCAACGCCAGTACCAGCACGAAAAACAGCAGCAGGGAGTGCCGAAGCGCTGCCGGAGATTGCGTGGCCAGGCCCTGGTCCACCAGCAGCTTGATGCCCTGGCCCATTGACAGGGTGATCGCGGCCGTGAACATCAGCGCCAGCAGCGCGCCCACCACTCGGCCGCGATAAGGCGCGATAAAGCGCCAGGCCAGACGCATGGCGCCACGCTGGCGAGAAGAAAGCATCGAGGTCATGACAGGTCTCAGGGGGCAGCAGCCGAGGGCGCTTCAGCCAGCCAGGCCACTGCACACAAGGCCAGCGCAGCCAGATTGGTCGAAAGCGGATTGAACGCCTGAATCAGCAGATGGGGGCTCAATAGCGCAACATCAAGCAGCAGCATCAGCAATACCGCGCCCGCGACCAACAAGGGCCAACGATGGCGACGCACCGTGAGCAGCAGGATACCCAGGAGAATCTCGGCCACGCCGCCAATGATCGCGATCATTGGCGGCGCGAACAACGGATGGTCTGGCAAGTGATGGGCCCCGATCATCGCCACCTCATCAGGACTGAGCCAGAGAATCTTCGGTGCCAGCCCATGCCAGATGAACACCAACGCCAAGGCCAGCCGAGCGAGCCAGGCAATCTGCGCCAGACGCGCCTCAGTCATGCAGGAAGCGCTCGGCATGGTCGGCGCTGGGCAGCAGGCAGACCTCATGCCGACCGAACAGACGGTAGCGATTCAGCGCGATGCGGTCATAACACCAATCGCGCAGCGGGCGCGGAATCAGGCGCAGCCAGGCGAGCGCACGCCAGGGCTGGGATAGGCGCGCAAGGATGCGCAGCAGCGCGTTCGAACGTACGTGCAACCCCGTCTCATCGATCAGCGCCATGGTGTCGAAGTGGTCCGTCGGCAGCCCATACCAGCTCAACAATGCCTGGCCTTGTGCCGATTGCACCGAAGCCAGACGAAATTGGCGCTGGCGGTCATGCCGAATGAGGAACTTCGCCCAGCCATTGCAGAGCTTGCAGACCCCGTCGAACAGGACCACGCGCTCGCCTGCAGCAAGACCGGGCGGCAGCGATTGCCTGGTCATTGCACAACGCTCGCCTGCTGCGCCAGCGGGCGGTAATGGCCGGTGATGCGGTAAGCGAACAGAATGTCCTCCTCCTGCGTGCCCCGGCCGATGTTGTGCAGCACGAGCGGTGTGCCTGTTGCCGCCTGACGGTCGCTGACGATGCCGATATGGGTAAGGCCACGCCCCAGATCCCAGGTGACGATATCGCCGGCACGGTAGGCCAAGGCATCCTGCTTGACCGCAAGCGCCCAGCCCTGCCGCTTGAACCAGGTCATCAGGTTGGGCACGCGGCGGTGATCGATGTTGCTGTCCGGGCGACTCAGCCCCCAGTTCTTCGGATAGGCGGCAAAGTTGCCGCGCATGTCGCGATGCACCGCTTCCTGCAGATCCAGCCCCTGCTGACGCAGTGCGCGGATCACCACGTCAGTGCAGACGCCGGTTGCCATGGGTACGTCGCCGCCCGGATAGCTCAGCGTGCGGTAGGCCGGGTCATAACCCAAGGTCACGCCGACCTGCGTACGCGCATCGAGCACCAGCTTGTCAGCCTCTATGGCTTGCGCGGCAAACGCCAGCGACCAAGCCAACAGTAGAACCAGCATGCGCATTTCGATCTCCTATCGACTCAGCGGGTATAGCAACTCTTCCTTGTACCCCGCCCAGACCCGCACGGCATCGGGGAAGGCATCATCCAGCGCCACGTCACCACTGTCGACCAGCAGCGGCCGGCCCTCCAGCGTCGCCAGCTTGCGCTTGGTGGCCACCACACGCAGGCGCTCCAGGCCCACGGAGCGCAGTACACGCGGGCTGATCTGCTGATTGCCACGGCCGATGATATGGCCCTGACCGCCGATTGCGGTCACCAGCAGGTAAGTCGGGTGCCCGTCGACTAGGTCGAACAGCTCGCTTTCGTTGACGTCACGCGCAATCACCTGCCCCGCTTCGATCACATCGACGCCCAGCAAGGTGGTTTCCAGCCCCAGGTTCTGCGCCAGGCCGTGCAGGGTCGAGCCTGGGCCGAACACGTAGCGCGCGTCTGGCTCCCACTCCGCCTCCAGCCAGGCGGCGAGATCGGCAAGCACCAACTCTTCGGACTCCACGCCACCCTGCTTGACTGCCTGCACGTAACCGCCCTCCTGCGGCACGCACAGCTCGCCATACCAGCGTGCGGTGACACGGCCTTCGCGCAGGGCGCTCTCATCGATATCACGCACCTCGCCGCTGGCCAACCGCACCAGGCCGCCGTCTACCAGGCGCGCCGTCAGTTCGCCCGCGGCTCGCGGGCTGATGGCATAGACGCCGGACTGGATCTTCACTCCTGCAGGAATGCCCAACACCGGCTGCCCGTCCCTCACAGCGGCGCAAACATCGCGTGCGGTACCGTCGCCACCGGCGAAGAGAATCAACGCCACACCGGCGTCCTGCAGTTGCCGCACCGCACGCTGGGTATCTTCGGCGGTGGTCGCACCTTCGCTCAACTCACCCAGCAAACGATGTTCGAAGCCCATCTGCGCCAAAAGATCGCCACCCATGGCGCCGGGGTAGCTGACGAACTCAATGCGCTCTTGCAGGGTCAACAACTGCTCAAGCGCGGTGAGCGTACGTTGTGCAGCTTTTGGCTCGACACCCAGAGCCAGCGCCTGCTCGGCCATGCCGTCGCTACCCTTGAACGCTGCCGGGCCACCTAGGCCGGCCAGCGGATTGATGATCAGACCAATATGAAAACGCGACATGAGTTCCTCGTTCCACACAGGCTGGCACGCAGCCTGCAATACGATTTTTGCACTGTGTTTTGTGACGGAGTTCCGCCGTCTTGGAATCTGTTTAAAGTATTGCGAGCTAGAGCCAGGCAAGGCGAAATCGGGCGAACAAGCGAGTTTACGAGTAGTAAATGAGCTTTCTGAGCCCGATTTCAACGCAGCATGGCCGACGTGCAGCAGACTTCGAGCAGGTTCCTGATTGTCACCGCGCCTTCATCTGGATGTCCCAGACTGGCGCACACCACTGATGAGGAGACAGGCCATGAGCTTGCAAGACAACGCTGCCCAATGCCCCGCCACCGCGCAACAGCATGAACCGGTGGGCGGTTTTATCATCGACGGCCAAGGCCGCGAAGTGCCCATTACCGAAGACATGATCCAAGAGGCGTGTGACGCCCTGGAAGAAAGTCGCCAACGCGTCAGCCAGCAGGCGTGAATCCGCTGCGCTGGGCTCTCAACGTGCCCAGCGCGCATACCTTACTCGCTCGGCACCAGTTTCAACGACAGTGAGTTGATGCAGTAGCGCAACCCGGTCGGGCGTGGGCCATCGGGGAACACATGCCCCAGATGCGCGTCGCATTTGGCGCATTTGACTTCGATGCGATGCATGCCATGGCTGTAATCGTCGAGGCTGGCGATCACCTCGTCATTGATCGGCTGAAAATAGCTCGGCCAACCGCTGCCCGAGTCGTATTTGGCGTCCGAGTCGAACAGCGCCTCGCCACAGCAGGCGCAGTGGTAGATGCCAGGGGTTTTGCTGTCGTGATAAGCGCCGGTGAACGGCCGCTCAGTGCCACCTAGCCGGCAGACATGAAACTGCTCGTCAGTCAGCTCTTCGCGCCAGCTATCCAGGGGTTTGTCGACTTTATCCACGAACGGAGTTCCTCCTCGGTAATGGGCGATACGCGGCGTTGCAGGCTGCGCCAGCGCCTGGTGGCAACCGCTGCCAAAGCGAGCGGTGTGCGACTGCTCGGTCACTGTGCACCCTGTGGCAGGCCAGAAAAAAGCCGGGCGGATACCTTTGCCGCGCTCAGGGCGCCACGTATGATTCGACCCCAGTCTGTCACCCGCGTTACAGGCTGCCAAGATTCCCCGTCGAGAGAATTTTGCAGCATATTTGCGTGGGCTCTCCTTAGCTCGGGATTCCTTACATGCAGGTCAGCAAATCGAACAAGCTCGCCAACGTCTGCTATGACATTCGCGGACCGGTGCTCAAGCACGCCAAGCGTCTGGAAGAGGAAGGTCATCGCATCCTCAAGCTGAATATCGGCAACCCGGCGCCGTTCGGTTTCGAGGCTCCGGAAGAAATTCTTCAGGACGTCATCCGCAACCTGCCTACGGCGCAGGGCTACAGCGACTCCAAAGGGCTGTTCAGCGCACGCAAGGCGGTGATGCAGTACTACCAGCAAAAGCAGGTCGAAGGCGTCACCATCGAGGATATCTACCTCGGCAACGGCGTATCCGAGCTGATCGTCATGGCCATGCAGGCACTGCTAAATAACGGTGACGAGGTGCTGATTCCGGCACCTGACTATCCGCTGTGGACTGCTGCCGTGGCCCTGTCCGGCGGCAAGCCGGTGCACTACCTGTGCGACGAACAGGCCGGCTGGTTCCCGGATATCGCCGACATGCGCGCCAAGATCACGCCCAATACCAAGGCACTGGTGCTGATCAACCCGAACAACCCCACCGGCGCGGTGTATTCGAAGGAAGTGCTGCAGGATATCGTTGAGCTGGCGCGCCAGCACAACCTGGTGATCTTCTCCGACGAGATCTACGACAAGATCCTTTACGACGACGCCGTGCACATCAGCACCGCTTCGCTGGCACCCGACGTGCTCTGCCTGACCTTCAACGGCCTGTCCAAGAGCTACCGCGTGGCCGGTTTTCGCTCTGGCTGGGTGGCCATCTCCGGGCCCAAACACAGGGCGCAGAGCTACATCGAAGGCCTGGATATCCTGGCCAACATGCGCCTGTGCGCCAACGTGCCAAGCCAGCATGCGATCCAGACCGCACTCGGTGGCTACCAGAGCATCAACGACCTGGTACTGCCAAACGGCCGCTTGCTAGAGCAGCGCAACCGCGCCTGGGAGCTGCTCAACGACATTCCCGGGGTCAGCTGCGTCAAACCAATGGGCGCGCTGTACGCCTTCCCGAAGATCGACCCGAAGGTCTGCCCAATCCACAATGACGAGAAGTTCGTCCTCGACCTGCTGCTTTCCGAGAAGCTGCTGATCGTTCAGGGCACCGCTTTCAACTGGCCGTGGCCGGATCACTTCCGCGTGGTCACCCTGCCCCGCGTCGATGACCTGGAGCAGGCCATCGGCCGCATCGGCAACTTCCTCAAGGGATACAGCCAGTAAGCCGACATGGACCTGCAGATCGACGACTTCTACAAGGACGCCGCCAGCGGCCTGCTCATGCTCTACCAGGCCTTCCCGCGCAAGATGGCGCTGTACGTGGAAGACCTGATCGGGCGCGAGGAGCCGGACGAATTCGGACTGCCCAGCAAGCGTCACCAGGCCTGCCTGGGTGCACTGTTGTGGCTGGCCGAAGAAGGCTATCTGCGTTTCGAGTCGACCATCGCCTACGATGCGCTGGATCAGGCCGTGCTAACCGAGAAGGGTTTTCTGCGCCTGTCGCGCGCGATTCCCCATGCTCTGCGCGAGGGTGAAGTGCTGCCGCCTAGCGTGCGCCGAGTCCATGCCACACTGGCCTTTCAGCTACGCGAGGCCCTGGCCCAGCAGCACGGCGAGCGCACTGCCCGCCTCACTCGCCTGCTGTTCGAGAGCACGCTACACGGTCAAGAGACATAGTTTGAAATAGTCGCTGGTTGAAAGCCCCAGGGGGGCGCCCTTATATAGCCGGCATTACTCGTACGTCTTTCCCCGTGAGGAGTCCGTTCACACCATGATGCGCATTATGTTGTTCCTGGCAACCAACCTGGCGGTTCTGGTTATCGCCAGCATCACCCTCAAACTGCTGGGGGTCGATCGGTTCACCGGCCAGAACCATGGCAGCCTGCTGATTTTCTGCGCCGTGTTCGGTTTCGCCGGCTCACTGGTCTCGCTGTTCCTGTCCAAGTGGATGGCGAAGATGAGCACCGGCACGCAGATCATCACCCAGCCGCGCACCCGTCACGAACAGTGGCTGCTGCAGACCGTCGAGGAGCTGTCCCGTGAAGCCGGCATCAAGATGCCGGAAGTCGGTATCTTCCCGGCCTACGAGTCCAACGCCTTCGCCACCGGCTGGAACAAGAACGACGCGCTGGTCGCCGTCAGCCAGGGTCTGCTCGAGCGCTTCTCGCCTGATGAAGTGCGCGCGGTGCTGGCCCACGAGATCGGCCACGTGGCCAACGGTGACATGGTCACCCTGGCACTGATCCAGGGCGTGGTGAACACCTTCGTGATGTTCTTCGCACGCATCTTCGGTAACTTCGTCGACAAGGCGATCCTGAAGAATGAAGACGGCCACGGTATCGGCTACTTCGTCGCGACCATCTTCGCCGAGCTGGTGCTGGGTATCCTGGCCAGCATCATCGTCATGTGGTTCTCGCGCAAACGTGAGTACAAGGCTGACGAAGCCGGTGCCCGCCTGGCCGGTACCGGCGCCATGATCGCGGCGCTGCAGCGTCTGCGCGCCGAACAGGGCGTGCCGGTGCAGATGCCCGACAGCCTGACTGCCTTCGGCATCAACGGCGGCCTGAAGAACGGCCTGGCCGGTCTGCTGATGAGCCACCCGCCGCTGGAAGATCGCATCGAGGCGCTGCGCCGCCGCGGCTGATCGAAACCGCGAAACAAAAGGCGACCTCAGGGTCGCCTTTTTCATTGCTCGCTGCTTTAGCGGCGCGCCAGGTGAAACACCACCTCCTCCACCGCATCAAGCTGATTCTCGACAAAACGCGGGTTGCCACTCAGCACATCCTTGCGCTCCAGCTCATGCGGCACCCAACCTGGCGTGAAGCACTGCTCGACCTCGGCGTCCTCGACCGAGAACGGTGGGCCATCCATGCGTTGCTGGTCGTATACCAGGGTCACCAGCAGACCCTGACAGGCTGACGGCAGAATCGCCTGCAGGTGAGCGGCGTAGCGTTCGCGCATCTCCGGCGGCAGCGCGATCAGCGCGGCACGGTCATAGAATGCCTGGCAGTCGGCAACGTCAGCGTGGCTCAGGGCGAAAAAGTCGCCGCAGAGAATACGTAGCTTGCCGGCCTGATAGATCTTGAAGGCTCCCTGCTGCGAGATCTGTGGCTGTACATCACGTTCGGCGAAAAAATCCTCCACGGCGCGCTCGGCCAGTTCGACACCAATCACGGTGTGGCCCTGTTCCGCCAGCCAGGCCAGGTCCAGGCTCTTGCCACACAGCGGCACCAGCACTGCCGCCTGTTCGGCGAGCCCGAGCCGAGCCCAGTGTCGACGCAGATAACCGTTGACCTTCTCCTGATGAAAGCCGATTTGGCTGCGCGCCCAACGCTCCTGCCAGAACGCCTCGTGCATGAGTGAAACCTCCACAAATTCGATAGGAATGCTCAACTATTTATGCTGGAAGTCGATAGGTCCAGCAACGAAGATGGCGACATCCTACTTCAGGAGCTGATCGTCATGCTGCCCTCACTGTTCATATCCCACGGTTCGCCCATGCTGGCCCTTGACCCAGGTGCCAGCGGCCCCGCACTGGCCAGGCTGGCCGCCGAGCTGCCCAGGCCCAAGGCCATCGTGGTGGTGTCGGCGCACTGGGAAAGCGAGCAACTGCTGCTGACGGCGGGCGAGCATCCGCAGACCTGGCACGATTTCGGCGGCTTCCCGGCGCCCTTGTACGCCGTGCAGTATCCTGCTCCCGGCGCACCAGAACTGGCCCAGGAGATCGCAGAACAATTGAATCACGCGGGCCTGCCGGCAGCGCTCGATGCCCGGCGCCCATTCGATCATGGCGCCTGGGTTCCGTTGTCGCTGATGTATCCGCAAGCCGATATCCCCGTGGTGCAGCTTTCGCTACCCAGCCGCCTTGGCCCCGAGCAGCAGACGCGTGTGGGTCGTGCACTGAGCAGCTTGCGTGAACAAGGCATATTACTTATCGGCTCCGGCAGCATCACCCACAACCTCGGCGAGCTCGATTGGCGCGCCGGCCCCGACGTCATCACGCCCTGGGCCAAGGAGTTTCGCGACTGGGTGGTGGAAAAGCTCGAAGCGAACGACGAAGAGGCCCTGCACCACTACCGCCGGCAGGCACCCAACGCCGTACGTAACCATCCCAGCGAAGAACATCTGCTACCGCTGTTCTTCGCTCGTGGCGCAGGCGAAGCCTTTTCCGTGATTCACGCAGGCTTCACCTACGGCGCGCTGGGTATGGACATCTATCGCTTCGACTAGACGACAGACACGCGCCAGAAACAACGAGGCCCGTCATCGACGGGCCTCGCTCATTCAGTCCAACCGCACCAGGATGCGGCCGACCATGCCACCGGCCAATATCCGCTCGATAGCCGCCGGCAACTCCGCCAGGCCAATTTCCTGGCACAGCGGCGAGAGATCGAGCTTCCACTGCAGCGAGAGCTTGTCCCACATCGATGCCTTGACCACAAGTGGCAGCTCCACCGAATCCACCCCCAGCAGGTTGACCCCGCGCAGGATGAACGGCAGGACGCTGGCCTGGAAGCCGACGCCAGCGGTCAGCCCGCAGCAGGCCACGCTGCCGCTGTGGCGCAGCGACTTGACCACATTGAACAGAATATCGCCGCCCACGGTATCGACCGCGCCCGCCCAGCGCTCCTTGAGCATCGGTCGGTCGCTGCCTTGCTGCAGCTCCTCGCGACTGACGATCTCGTCGGCGCCCAGACCACGCAGGAAATCCGCCTGCTCGGCCTTGCCGGTAGCCGCGGCTACGCGATAACCAAGCTGCTTGAGCAACACGACCGCGATACTGCCAACCCCGCCGGTAGCACCAGTGACCAGCACCGTACCGGATTCAGGAGTGACGCCAGCCTGCTCCAGCTTGTCCACGCACAGCGCGGCGGTCAGGCCTGCAGTGCCGAGCACCATCGCCTCGCGCAGCGGCAGCCCCTGCGGGCGCTTGATCGCCCAGGCTGCCGGCACGCGGATGTACTGGCCAAAACCACCGGCGGTATTCATGCCCAGGTCGTAGCCGGTGACGATCACCTCGTCACCCACGGCGAATTCGGCAACGCTGGAAGCCTCAACCACACCTGCCGCGTCGATACCGGGCGTGTGCGGGTAGGCCTTGGTCACACCACGATTGCCGCTGGCGGACAGCGCGTCCTTGTAGTTGAGCGAGGAATAGCGCACGCGGATCAACAACTCGCCCTGCGGCAACTGCTCGACGTTGCGCTGGACTACTTCACGCTGGAAACCGCCATCGGCGCCTTCGCTGACCAGCAAGGCCTTGAACTCGGTCATCACCCTCTCCTCTTGTCGTGGTTCGCGGCTGCGCGACGCAAGTCGGTCGTGCAGCCCATCATGAACGAAGCGTTACCAGAAGCGTTGCTGATTGAGCCGGCTCAACCAGGTCAGGACGAAGCGATCTGCCGCCATGCTGGCCGCCAGCCCGACACGCTCCTGCAGGCTTTTTTTCTGAGCGAAATGCAAATGGAACAGTTCAGCCTCAGCGGCGCGTTCGGCCAGGTACTGGTCGCTGGTCTTCAGTTCATCTACCAGTAGGCGCTCCTGCGCGGCCATGCCCAGCCAGACCTCGCCAGTAGCGATGGCGTCGATATCCAGCTGCGGGCGGTAACGGGCGACGAAGCCCTTGAAGAGCTCGTGAGTGGTTTCCAGGTCTTCCTGGAATTTCTCCCGGCCCTTTTCGGTGTTTTCGCCGAACACGGTCAGGGTGCGCTTGTATTCACCAGCTGTCAGCACTTCAAAGTCGATCTCGTGCTTCTTCAGCAGACGATGCACATTGGGCAACTGCGCCACCACGCCAATGGAGCCGAGAATGGCAAAAGGCGCACTGAGAATCTTCTGGCCGATGCAGGCCATCATGTAGCCGCCGCTGGCTGCTACCTTGTCCACGCAAACGGTCAGTGGGATGCCGGCGTCGCGGATGCGCACCAGCTGCGACGAAGCCAGGCCGTAGCTGTGCACCATGCCACCACCGCTTTCCAGACGCAGCACCACTTCGTCCTCGGCCTTGGCCATGGACAACAACGCCGTCACTTCATGGCGCAGGTTATCGGTAGCCGATGCCTTGATATCGCCATCGAAATCCAGCACGAACACCCGCGGTTTGCTGGGCGGCGCTTTCTTGTCCTGCTTGGCCGCCTTGGCCTCGGCCTTGCGCGTGGCCTTGAGTTGGTCCTTGGACAGCACGCTCTGCTCCAGACGCTCACGCAGATCCTTATAGAAGTCATTGAGCTTCTGCACCTGTAGCTGGCCACTGCCACGCCGCCCCCTGCCGCGCGTGGCGGCGATCGCCACCAGCACCACGACGATAGCGACCACCAGGGTCAGGGTTTTCGCCAGAAAGCTGGCGTACTCGCTTAGAAACTCCACGGATCCCCCTCGGACAATGCAGCGGCGCCTGAGCGCACAAAGGCTCAAGCATACCGGCGCGGCGGCCTAGCGGCCAACCTCGGCAGCGTTGCTGCAATAGCCATACGAGTAATTCAAACAAGCGTATGTTTTTTCGTTGACAGCCCCTGAGCTTCCTCATACCCTCGCGAAACATTCAACGTGCCGGGACCAATACGGACGTGGGCAGCATCTATCTGATTCGACATGGCCAGGCCTCATTCGGTGCAGACGACTATGATGTCCTGTCTCCTGTCGGCGTACGCCAAGCCGAAGTGCTGGGCGAACACCTCGAACAACTCGGCATAGCCCTCGATCGTTGCGTCAGTGGCAGCCTGCGTCGCCAGCAGCACACCGCCAACGCAGCCCTGCAGCGCATGAGCCATGCGCCGACACTGGATATAGACGAAGCCTTCAACGAATTCGACGCCGATGCAGTGATTCGTACACTGCTGCCGGATCTGCTGCCGGAAGAGCCCGAAGCCCTGCACATTCTGCGCAACGGTGCGCAGAACCGTGCCGAGTTCCAGCGCCTGTTCGCCAGACTGATCCAGCGATGGATTTCCGGCGAACATGACAAACCAGGCCTGCAGAGCTGGCAGGCTTATGTCGAACAAGTCGAAGGCGGCCTGCGGCGCATCCTCGAACAGGCCAACAGCAAACAGAACATTGCCGTATTCACTTCCGGCGGCACCATCACCGCCCTGCTCCGCCTGATTACCGGCGTGCCGGCGGCAAAGGCCTTCGAACTGAATTGGCAGATCGTCAATACCTCGCTCAGCCAGCTGAAATTCCGTGGCAGCGAGGTGAGTCTGGCTTCCTTCAACAGCCATGTGCATTTACAGCTGCTGAAGGCGCCGGAGCTCATCACCTATCGATGAGCTCCAGCCCACTGCGGCCGAGAGGCTGCGCGAAAAAACCGAAAAAGGATAAGACCATGAGTGTTGCTGACATCGCCCAAACCATGCAGTCCAAGTTCAACGCCAGCGCCGCTGCAGGCCTGGATCTGGTATTCCAATTCAACATCGAAGATGGCGAGAACTACGCGCTGATCGTCAAAGACGGCACCTGCGCCCTCGAGCAAGGCGACAACCCGAACGCCAACGTGACCCTGATCATGGACAGCGAAACCCTCAAGGGCATCGTCAGCGGCGAAACCGACGGTATGCAGGCTTTCATGGCTGGCAAGCTGCGCGCCGAAGGCGACATGATGCTGGCGATGAAGCTGGGCGAACTGTTCCCGGTCTGATCGGCGAGCCGAGCGCAAAACACGAAAACCGGAGTCCTGGCACTCCGGTTTTTTATTGCCTGCGCACAGGCTGAAGGCTCAGGTTGAAGATGACTGATCAGGCAGTTTGATCGAGGTGCAACACGCCCGCCTATAACGGCGCGTATTGCTTGTGACAGCCAGGGTGCAGCATTAGATTAGCCAATTATCTGGGGCACCCATCATAAATAGAAGGGATAAGCATGGCGCTCACTGACCAATCCACCCGCATTCGCACCGGCGAAGAACTCGACGCCGACGTCATCGACGCTTATCTGAAAGCCAATATTCCGGGCCTGAGTGGCACAGCCAAGATCAGCCAGTTCCCCGGCGGCGCTTCGAACCTGACCTACCTGATCGAATACCCGCAGCAGGAGTTCGTCCTGCGCCGCCCGCCGTTCGGCCACAAGGCCAAGTCGGCCCACGATATGGGCCGTGAGTACCGCATTCTAAACCAGCTCAATGCCGGCTTCCCCTACTGCCCGAAAGCCTACGTGCACTGCACCGACGAGTCGGTGATCGGCGCCGAGTTCTATGTGATGGAGCGGGTCAAGGGCATCATCCTGCGTTCGGACATGCCTGCCGAGTTGAACTTCAGCGCCGAGCAGACCGCCGCACTTTGCAAGAGCTTCATCGACAAGCTGGTGGAGCTGCACAACGTCGATTACAACGCCTGCGGCCTGGGCGACCTGGGCAAACCCGAGGGCTATGTCGGGCGTCAGATCAAGGGCTGGAGCGAGCGCTACGAGAAAGCCCTTACTCCGGACGCACCAACCTGGGAGCCGGTCAAGGCCTGGTTGAATGACAAGATGCCGGCCGACCATCACAAGCCAGGCATCGTGCACAACGACTACCGCTTCGACAACGTGATCCTCGACCCCAACAACCCGATGCAGATCATCGGCGTGCTCGACTGGGAGATGACCACCATCGGCGACCCGCTGATGGACCTGGGCAACACCCTGGCCTACTGGATCGAAGCCGGTGACCCGGCACCGGTGCAACTGATGCGCCGCCAGCCGAGCAACGCGCCGGGCATGCTTACCCGCCAGCAGTTCGTCGACTATTACGCCGAAAAAGCCGGCATCGAGATCAAGAGTTTCGACTTCTACTACACCTACGGCCTGTTCCGTCTGGCCGGCATCGTGCAACAGATCTACTACCGCTTCTACCACGGCCAGACCCAGGACAAGCGCTTCGCCCAGTTCATTCAGATGAACAAGCTGCTGGAGCAGATGTGCCTGCAGGTCATCGGCAAATCCACTCTCTAACCCCGGGGTAATTACAATGTCCAAGACCCAACTGTTTGACCTCGATGGCAAGATCGCCTTCGTTTCCGGCGCCAGCCGCGGCATCGGCGAGGCCATTGCCAAGCTGCTGGCCCAGCAAGGCGCGCACGTGATCGTCTCCAGCCGCAAGATCGACGGCTGCCAGGCCGTGGCGGATGCCATCACCGCTGAAGGTGGTAAAGCCACTGCCATCGCCTGTCACATCGGCGAGATGGAGCAGATCACCAACGTCTTCGCGCAGATCAAGGAACAGTTCGGCCGCCTCGACATCCTGGTCAACAACGCCGCGACCAATCCGCAGTTCTGCAACGTGCTGGACACAGACCTCTCCGCCTTCCAGAAGACCGTGGACGTGAACATTCGCGGCTACTACTTCATGTCCATCGAAGGCGGCAAGCTGATGAAGGGAAACGGCGGTGGCTCGATCATCAACGTCGCCTCGATCAATGGCGTCTCCCCCGGCGAGTTCCAGGGCATCTACTCGGTGACCAAGGCCGCGGTGATCAGCATGACCAAGGTCTTCGCCAAGGAGTGCGCGCAGTTCGGCATTCGCTGCAACGCTCTGCTGCCGGGCCTGACCGACACCAAGTTTGCTTCGGCACTGACCAAGAACGATGCCATCCTCAAGCATGCCCTGCAGCGCATCCCGCTCAAGCGAGTGGCCGACCCGAGCGAGATGGCCGGCGCGGTGTTGTATCTGGCCAGCGAAGCGTCCAGCTACACCACTGGTGTGGCGCTGAACGTGGATGGCGGATTCCTCTCCTGACACCAAGTACCCTAAACGACAAAGGCACCCTATAGGTTAATGCCAGTCAGTTAAGCTGACTGGCATTTTTATTTCTGGTCGGATACTTGGACGGCTTGGGTTTGACCGCTCGCGGATAACTGCGATCCTCACGGCGATGAGGTAGGAC
>NZ_JBLUPX010000048.1:0-19119 GCF_048068235.1 Pseudomonas sp. NY15364
GCAGGGCAGCTTTTCGTTCAGCAGAGTAACGCGGCATTGCATGGCTCTTTCCGCCCCCGGGGTTCAGTTTGGGTGAATCCGATCAGGCGACAACTATCCTGACACCGGGGGTCTCTCCCGCCACGACGCCGAGCAGAGCATCGTGCGTTACATCGAGCGCATGGTCATGGCCGACAAGCTGCTACGCCATAGCAGCGAGCACATCGACAACCTGCAGCGCCGCGAAGCGATCAAGCACAATCAGGAGCTTTGAGCGCTCCCACCTACAGACGCGCCAAGCCCATATCCCCCCGATGCGCCGCGAGATGCGGCAACACTGCGGCCAGCAGAGGCTCCTTGAAGGCATCCTGAAAGCGATGCGCCAGGCCCGGAATCAACTTGAGTTCGGAGCCCTTGATATGCGCAGCCACGTGTACCCCATGCATTACCGGCAATAGCGGGTCGGCCGTGCCGTGCACCACCAGCGTCGGCACGTTCAGGCGATTGAGCAACTCGACGCGGCTCGACTCGGCAAGAATCGCCAGCAGCTGACGCTGCACGCCTTCGGGATTGAAAGCGCGGTCATAGGCCTGTTCAGCCTGATGCAAGAGCAAGGCACGATCATCATGCACAGTCGGGCTACCGAGGGCCGCCAGCAAGTCCGCCTGCTGTTGCAGTGCAGCCTCGCGACTACCGGCCTCACGCCTTGCCAGCAACGCCACCAACGCATCGCTGGGCGCGGGCAATCCTTGCGCGCCCGAACTGGTCATCACCAGCGTAAGGCTGAGAACGCGCTGCGACGCCAGATCGGCCAGATGCTGCGCGATCATGCCACCCATGCTTGCGCCCAGAACATGGAAGCGCTCGACATCGAGTTGATCCATCAAGCTCAGGGCATCGCCGGCCATGTCACGCAGGTGATAAGGCGCACCGAGCGACAGCCCCAGGCGATAGCGCAATACCTCGTACGGCAGGTTGATGCTCGGCGCCGGCCGCCGCCAGGTGCTCAGCCCGACATCGCGATTATCGAAGCGCACGACGCGAAATCCCTGCTGACAGAGACGCTCGACCACCTCGTCAGGCCAGTGGATCAACTGCCCACCCAGCCCCATCACCAGCAGCAGCGCCGGGTCGCGCTCGCTGCCGATACTTTGATAAGCCAGACGCACCTCACCGACATCCGCATAACGGGTCGGCTCGGACAGGTCGCAACGATTGGCCGCAAGAGACGGCAAGCCGCAAAGCAACGCGGCCAGGAAAATGAATGCACGCATGAAAACACCAGAAACGCAGAACCCCACTGAAGCGCGAGTCTGATGAAAGTCGTTCGACGGCGCTGCCACACAAGCGTGACAGTTTGATGAAGGAGGACGAACGGTTGCCCAGACGGTGACCTGAAGTGCGATCCAGAGCGTCGCGAACGCCCCTCCTACCTATCCGTAGGAGGGGCTTCAGCCGCGACCACTGCCGGGCAATCAGGCCAGCTCGACACGCAACTGCCTGGCGGCGGCCACCATGTTCACCAACGCCGCCTCGGTTTCCGGCCAGGCGCGGGTTTTCAGGCCACAATCGGGGTTGACCCACAGGCGCTCGAGCGGGATACGCCGCGCCGCCTTGCGCAACAGCCCGGCCATCTCGGCACTGTCCGGCACACGTGGCGAGTGGATGTCATAAACGCCGGGGCCGATGTCGTTCGGGTAAGCGAACTTCTCGAACGCTGCCAGCAGCTCCATGTCCGAGCGCGAGGTCTCGATAGTGATCACGTCGGCATCCATCGCCGCGATGGACTCGATCACGTCATTGAACTCGCTGTAGCACATGTGGGTGTGGATCTGGGTTTCGTCACGCACGCCGCTGGCAGTCAGACGGAAAGCTTCGCTGGCCCAGTCCAGGTAGTGCTGCCAAGCGGATTTACGCAGTGGTAGCCCTTCACGGAACGCCGCCTCGTCGATCTGGATGATCTTGATGCCCACCGCTTCCAGGTCCACCACCTCGTCACGAATCGCCAGCGCCAGTTGCCGAGCCTGCACTTCACGTGACACGTCCTCGCGCGGGAACGACCACATCAGCATGGTCACCGGGCCGGTCAGCATGCCCTTCATCACCTTGTCGGTCAGACCCTGGGCGTACTTGATCCATTCCACCGTCATGGCCTTGGTTCGGCTCAGGTCGCCAACGATCACCGCCGGTTTGACGCAGCGTGAGCCGTAACTCTGCACCCAGCCGAAGCGGGTGAAGGCATAGCCATCGAGTTGTTCGGCAAAGTACTCGACCATATCGTTGCGCTCGGCCTCACCATGCACCAGCACGTCCAGCCCCAGGCGCTCCTGCACCTGCACCGCATGGCGAATTTCGCTGTGCATGGCCTCGGTGTACTCGGCCGCACTGAGCTTGCCCTGTTTGAACGACTGCCGCGCCAGGCGGATCGCCGAGGTCTGCGGGAACGAGCCAATAGTCGTGGTCGGCAGCAATGGCAGTTGCAGGCACTCACGCTGTTGCTCGATGCGCTCGGCGAACGCCGACTGGCGCTGGGCATGGCGCGGACGAATCGCCGCCAGGCGCGCCTGTACCTCAGGCTTGTGAATACGTTTTGAAGCTGCACGAGCAGCCTGTACTGAGCGGCTCGCTTGCAAGGCGGCTTGCACAGAAGCGTCTTCCGGCACCTCCAGGGCCTTACCGAGCAATGCGACCTCCTGACATTTCTGCACGGCAAAAGCCAGCCAGCCTTTCAGCTCGGCATCGAGCTGGTCTTCGCGCGTCAGGTCCACCGGGCTGTGCAGTAGCGAGCAGGACGGCGCGACCCACAGCCGGTCGCCCAGGCGTTCGTGAGCGTGGCGCAGCACCTCAAGGGCTTTCTCCAGATCGCAGCGCCAGACGTTGCGCCCGTTGACCATGCCCAGCGACAACACTTTATAAGCCGGCAGACGGTCGAGAATGGTCGGGTACTGCTCCGACGCACGTACCAGGTCGATATGCAGGCCATCTACAGGCAGGTTGGCGGCTAGACCGAGGTTGTCTTCCAGGCCGCCAAAGTAAGTGGCGATCAACTTCTTGCACGGCTCGCGTTGGATCAGGTTGTAGGCGCGCTCGAAAGCGTTCTTCCACTCTTGCGGCAAATCCAGCACCAGGATCGGCTCGTCGATCTGCACCCATTCCACGCCCTGCGCGGCCAGACGCTGGAAGATCTCGCCATAGACCGGCAACAGGCTTTCGAGCAGTTCCAGCTTGTCGAAGTCGCCCCCCTTGACCTTGCCCAGCCACAAGTAGGTCAGCGGGCCGATCAGCACCGGTTTGACCTTGTGCCCGAGGGCATGCGCCTCAGCCACCTCCTCGAACAGTTGCTCCCAGCTCAGGGCGAACTGCTGACCCGCGCTGAACTCCGGCACCAGGTAGTGGTAGTTGGTATCGAACCACTTGGTCATCTCTTGAGCATGAGCACCGCCGCAGCAAGTACCGCTGCTCTTGTTTGCAACGGCCCCACGCGCCATGGCGAACAGAGTGTCCAGCGTAGGCTTGCCGGTAGCCGGACGGAAACGCTCGGGGATGACGCCAAAGGCCAGGGAATGACTGAGCACCTGGTCGTACCAGGCGAAGTCACCCACCGGCAGCAGGTCGATACCGGCATCCCTCTGCAATTGCCAGTGCTCGGCGCGCAGACGCTGGCCGACGGCGCGCAAGCCGGCTTCGTCCAGCTCACCTTGCCAGTGGGCTTCGAGGGCTTTCTTCAGTTCGCGGTCGCGGCCGATGCGCGGGAAACCGAGTGAATGGGACAGGGCCATGTCGTGAAACTCCAGAATCAATCGAGATGGCGCCATTCTCGGCATCGACACAGAGTGAGACAAACTCAAGATTTTCGTCTTGATCTAAAGATTTACTCATGTAGTCTGTATGAACCATTTTCATCCAGACACGCCACTGGATGAGTGAAACCTTTTAGAGAACCGCCATGCTCGAGCTACGCCACCTGAAAACCCTGCACGCCCTGCGCGAGACCGACAGCCTGGTGGAAGCCGCCGAGCGCCTGCACCTGACCCAGTCGGCGTTGTCGCACCAGTTCAAGGAACTGGAAGAGCGCCTCGGCTTGCAGCTGTTCGTGCGCAAGACCAAGCCCGTGCGCTTCACCAGCGCCGGCCTGCGCCTGCTGCAACTGGCCGACGCCACCCTGCCCCTGCTGCGCGGCGCCGAACGTGACCTGGCGCGCCTGGCGGGCGGCACCGCTGGCCGCTTGCACATGGCCATCGAGTGCCACAGCTGCTTTCAGTGGCTGATGCCGACCATCGACCAGTTCCGCGATGCCTGGCCGGAAGTGGAACTGGACCTGGCCTCGGGCTTCTCCTTCGCCCCACTGCCGGCACTGGCCCGTGGCGACCTGGACCTGGTGGTGACCTCAGATCCCATCGAGCTGGCTGGCATCACCTACGTACCACTGTTCACCTATGAGGCGATGCTGGCTGTCGCCAATCAGCATCGCCTGGCACACAAGGCCTTTATCCAGCCCCAGGACCTGGCCACGGAAACCCTGATCACCTACCCGGTAGAGCGCGATCGCCTGGACATCTTCACGCGCTTTCTCGAGCCCAACGATATCGAGCCGGCGCAGGTGCGCACCTCCGAACTGACGGTGATGATGATGCAGCTGGTGGCCAGCGGTCGTGGCGTATGCGGGCTGCCCAACTGGGCGCTGCACGAGTACAGCTCGCGCGGCTACGTCAGTGCCAAGCGCCTCGGAGAAAAGGGCCTGTTCGCCACGCTCTACGCGGCGATACGCACCGACATGCTCGACGCACCGTTCATGCGCGACTTCCTGCTCACCGCCAAGGACACCTCCTTCGCCAGCCTCGAAGGCGTCAGCGTGGCGCGTTGAGCGTCGCTTGATGGGACAAGGATCGAGCGAATGTCGTAGGGAGGGTTAGAAGCCTCGCCCCGGAGCGGGGCTCCTACACGTATCCCTGTAGGAGCCCCGCCTTGCGGTGAATGAGGCAGTGAACGGCTACCCGCCAATTGCCTTGTTACAACTCCCGTCTTGCCGCATCGTGACCAACAGTCATAGCATGACCACCGGTCACAACTCTTCGCGGAAAGCCCATGCGCTACCAGGATCAACTCTTCCAGCAACGGGAAAACGCCCTGCTGCAATCCGCTCGCCAGCTGTTTCAGGAGCAATCCTGGGATCGCGTCACCATTGCCGAAGTGGCGCGTCACGCCGGCATCGGCAAGGGCACGGTGTACAAGCACTTTTCCAGCAAGGAGGCGCTCTATGCGCGTCTGGTGCTGGACTGCTCGCGCCAGCATCTGAGCGAACTGCGTGAGACCGCAAACCAGGCTCCGCCTCGCGAAGCCATGCGCCATGTGATTCGTCGCGCCTTCGAACAACTGCTGGCCGACCCACTGCAAGCCCAACTCTGCCTGCTGTGCGACCGCCCAGCCTTCCAGGAGCGCCTGGACGCGCCCTACCGTGAACAGTTCCTCGAGCTGGAAGGTCAGTACATGGCGCTGTTCAACCAACTGCTGCAAGGCAGCTTCAGCGAACTGCAACTCTCCCCCACTGATTGCCAACGCCTGCTGTGGGGCGTAGAGGCTTGCGTCAATGGCGTGATGGCCCGCATCGCCTCCGGCGGCTTCGCCCATTGGGCCGAACCCATCGAGCTGGACGCCTATTTCCAGCGCGTCACCGATTTCATCATTGCCGGCCTGCAAGGCCAGGCCGCCGCGCTGCACGCAGCGCCTGCACTCAGCGAGTAAACCCACATGTTCGCCCAACTCAGCAAGCGTCCCTGGATCATTGCCGTCGTCATTGCAGTCCTGCTGTTGGCCTGGCTGTTCAGCGGCGATCGTTTCGTCGCTCGTGACGATGTCGAGCCCGACCAACCCGTCATCACCAACGATCTGGCGCGCGTCGAAATTCAATGGCTGGAAGCCCAACCCATGCAGCGCCAGCATGTGGTGCAGGGGCAGATCGAAGCCTGGCGCCGGGTAGAACTCCGCGCCCAGGTCAGCGGCAGCGTGCAGAACCTTGATCAGGACAAAGGCAACCGCGTCGCTGCCGATCAACTGCTGCTAAGCATTTCACCAGACGACCGTCCGACCCAGGTCGCGCGCAGCGAGGCCGATGTGCGCCAACGTCAGAGCGACGTCACCGCCGCCAAGCGCCTGCGCGAGCGCAGCCTGGTGTCGGCCAACGAGCTGATGCGCCTGGAAAGCGAACTGGCCAAGGCCCGTGCCGAGCTCGACAGCGCCCGCCTGCAGCAACGCAACACCAAGATCAGGGCGCCATTTGCCGGCATCTATGACCAACGCATGGTCGAACTGGGCGATTTCGTCCAGCCCGGGCAGAGCCTGCTGACCCTGGTGGATATCGACCGCCTCAAGGTCAGCGCACAGATCGCCCAGCAGCAGGTCACCCAGCTCGAACTGGGCCAGCCGGTAAAAGTTGAACTTCTTGATGGCCGTACGCTGCAAGGTGAGCTGCACTTTATCGCCGCGGCTGCCGACCCGGGCTCACGCAGCTTCCGCATCGAGGTCAAGGTGGACAACCCGGAAGGCCTGCGTCTGGCCGGTGCCAGCGCCACCCTGCACATCCAGACTGGCGAGGCCATGGCTCATCGCCTGTCCCCTGCCCTGCTCAGCCTGGATGAAAGCGGCCGCCACGGCGTCAAGTGGGTCAACGACGCGCAGCGCGTCGAGTTCACGCCAGTGCAACTGATCAGCGTCGACAACCAGGGCGCCTGGGTCAGCGGTCTGCCGCCAAAGGTGGCGCTGATCACCCTCGGCCAGGGCTTCGTCCAACCCGGCCAGCAGGTACGCACGCAACTTGCGGCCGAGGGCAGTTGAGATGCACGCACTGATCGCCGCCGCACTCGACCGTAGTCGCACCACCATCCTGATCCTGCTGTTCCTGCTCTGCGGCGGGCTGGTGGCCTACATCGCCATGCCCAAGGAATCCAACCCGGACGTGGTCATCCCCATCATCTACGTGTCAGTGACCCTCGAAGGCATCAGCCCGGAAGACGGCGAACGCCTGTTGGTACGCCCGTTGGAGCAGGAGCTGCGCAGCCTCGAGGGCGTCAAGGAAATGCGCTCGGTCTCCAGCGAAGGCCACGCCTCGGTAACGCTGGAGTTCGACGCCGGCTTCGATGCCAAGGTAGCGCTGGCCGACGTGCGCGAGAAGGTCGATACCGCGCGCAGCAAGCTGCCTGAAGAGGCCGACGAGCCGACCGTTACCGAAGTCAATGTGGCGCTGTTCCCGGTGCTGTCGGTGGGCCTGTCCGGCCCCATCGCCGAAACCGAGCTGGTGTATATCGCCCGGCGCCTGAAGGAGAACGTGGAAGGCATCGCCGAGGTGCTCTCGGTGACCATTGGCGGTGACCGTGAAGACCTGCTGGAAATCGTCGTCGACCCGCAAGTGCTCGACAGCTACGGCATCGACTACAACGAACTGTTCAATCTGGTCAGCCGCAACAACCGCCTGGTCGCTGCCGGCAGCCTGGACACCGGCGCCGGCCGCATGAGCATGAAAGTGCCTGGCGTCATCGAAGACCTCGAAGACGTGATGCGCATGCCGATCAAGGTGGTCGGCGACAGCGTGGTCACCTTCGCCGACGTCGCCACCATCCGCCGCACCTTCAAGGACCCGACCGGCTTCGCCCGCATCAACGGCCAGCCCGCCATCGTGCTGGAAGTGGCCAAGCGCAGCGGCGCCAACATCATCGAGACCATCGATCAGGTCAAGGCACTGATGGAGCAGGCCAAGCCCCTGCTGCCGCCAGGCGTGGAAGTCAGCTACATCATGGATCAGTCGCAGGAAGTGCAGAACATGCTCGGCGACCTCCTCAACAACGTGCTCACCGCCATCGTCCTGGTACTGATCCTGGTGGTGGCGAGCATGGGCATGCGGTCGGCGCTGCTGGTCGGCCTGACCATTCCCGGCGCCTTCCTCAGCGGCATCCTGCTGATCTGGATGCTCGGTTTCACCCTCAATATCGTCGTACTGTTCAGCCTGATTCTGGTGGCTGGCATGCTGGTGGATGGGGCCATCGTCGTTTCCGAGCTGGCCGACCGCTACCTGCAGCAAGGCCAGACGCCGCGCCAGGCCTGGGCCAATGCCGCGACACGGATGGCCTGGCCGGTAATCGCCTCCACTGCCACCACCCTGGTGGTGTTCCTGCCGCTGCTGTTCTGGCCCGGCGTGGTCGGCCAGTTCATGAAGTACCTACCGGCAACCGTGATTCTCTGCCTGTTGGCCTCGCTGGCCATGGCCCTGGTATTTCTGCCGGTGCTCGGCGCCGTCACTGGCGGCCAGGCACGCCCGCAAGCCCCCAGCACCAATCGCGCCGGCAACGCCTACCGCAATCTGCTGGCGACGCTGCTCAAGCGCCCGGGGCTGACCCTGCTCGGCATGCTGGCGCTGATCGCCCTGATCTACGTCGGTTACGGGCGCTTCAACCATGGCGTGGAATTCTTCCCCGACGTCGAGCCGGAAAGCGCGCAGATCTGGCTGCGCGCACGCGGCGATCTGTCGGTGCAGGAGAAGGACGCCCTGCTCCAGCAGGTGGAAAAACAGGTGATCGGCATGCGTGAGGTCAAGGCGCTGTATGCGCGCTCGCTGGCCCAGCCGGAAGGCCAGCAGGGCCAGCTCGGCGCCGACGTGATCGGCACCCTGCAATTTCAGTTCGTCGACTGGCACCAGCGCCGCCCAGCCAAGGACATCCTCGCCGAAATGAGCCAGCGTACCGCGGGTATCCCTGGCGTGGTGCTGGAGTTCCGTAAACAGGAACAGGGCCCCACTGACGGCAAGCCGGTCAAATTGCAGATCAGCTCACTGGACCCTGCACTGGGCGAGCAGTGGGTCGAGCGTATCCGCGGGGAAATGACGCGCCTCGGCGGCTTCGCCGATATCGAGGACGACCGCGCCCTGCCCGGCATCGAGTGGCGGATCAAGGTCGACCGCGAGGCCGCCGCACGCTTCGGCGCGGACGTACTCAGCGTCGGCAACGCGGTGCAGATGATCACCAACGGCCTGAAACTGGCGACCTACCGCCCCGAAGATGCCACCGACGAAGTGGACATCCGTGTGCGCCTGCCCGGCAACTGGCGCTCGCTCGATCAGCTCGGACGCCTGACCCTCAACACGCCTGCCGGTCAGGTGCCGCTGAGCAACTTCGTCGACTTGCAGCCTGCGCCCAAGGTCGGCACCCTGCGCCGCGTGGATGGTGACCGCACCATCACCCTGCAGGCCGACCTGGCCGAAGGTGCGCGCCTGGACGAACGCCTCAAGGCGTTGCGCGAAGCGCTCGGCGATGTACCGGCCGAGGTCAAGGTGACGTTCGCCGGCGAGGATGCCGACCAGCGCGAGGCGGCCACCTTCCTGATGACCGCCTTCGTCGTCGCCATCTTCCTCATGGCGATTATCCTGGTGACACAGTTCAACAGCCTCTACCAGGCAGCGCTGGTGCTGTCGGCCATCGTCCTGTCCACTGCTGGCGTGCTAATGGGCCTGCTGGTCAATGGTCAGTCGTTCGGCATCGTCATGGTCGGCATGGGCCTGATCGCCCTGGCCGGCATCGTGGTGAACAACAACATCATCCTGATCGACACCTACAACCAGTTGCGTCGCCAGGGCCTGGAACCGCGGGAGGCGGCACTGGAAACCGGCAGCCTGCGCTTGCGCCCAGTGCTGCTCACCGCAGTGACCACCATCCTCGGCCTGATGCCCATGGTGCTCAGCATCAACGTCGACCTGATCACCCCGAGCCTCGGCTTCGGCGCCCCCTCGACACAGTGGTGGACGCAGCTATCCAGCGCCATCGCTGGCGGCCTGGCCTTCGCCACAGTGCTAACCCTGCTGCTCACGCCCTGCATGCTGGTGCTCGGTGCCCGCTTCGAACGGCGCCCACCGCCACTGGAGACCTACGACACCGACCTGCTCGACCTGCCCGAACATCTCATTGCCCGTCCCGAGGAAAAGCCGCATCTGCAACGCACCGACTGATGCCACCACGCGAATATGGCAAAACGCCAGATATTGCCTAGGCTATCCAGCAACGATGGTTAGGGCGGGAATGGAAAGGCAGCAGGGATGCTTTTAACAGACGCGAGGCGCGCAAGGCGTCTTGCAGAAACGACAAAGCCCTCTCTCGGAGGGCTTTGTCGTTTCCGCTCGCCTCGCATAGGCCAGCGCAAGCAATGAACACCGACCTAACGAAGTGTATGGGGTCGGCATCCTGCCTGTTGGCCACTTCGTTAGCCCGGTAACCGGAGAGTAGTCCAGGCAGTGGCAATGTGCCAAGCCTCAATTGCGCGGCGTGTTTCACAGAGCGGAGTGCTCCCCTGGCAGCTCTGGCACTTCGAACTTCCCCAGAATATTCGCGTGATGGCAAATATCGTGACGCTTGAAACTATCACTCACAACGCCCTGAGCTCGACACAAAGATGATGACTCATGCTTTCCAGTGCAGCGAGCATTGCTTAGCATGCATACAACGTATATACGTTGTAGTTACGAATCGACCGATAGGTGACGACCATGGCCAAAGAAGCCGTTTTCAACCTGAAGCTTGAGTCTGAACTGCGCGAAGACTTCATGGCAGCCGCTCAAGCCGCACACCAGCCGGCCTCCCAGGTTATGCGCGACCTCATGCGCGACTACATTCGCCAGCAGCAACAGGCCAAAGAGCATGATGAGTTCGTGCAACGCAAGCTCGCTGCCGCCAGGGCATCGGTAGACGCTGGTCGTGGCCGCTCCAATGATGATGTAGAAGCTGAATTCGCTGCTCGCCGCGCTAAGACTCTAGGCCACTGATGCAGGTTATTTGGACACCTGAGGCCCTGCAGGATCGTCTGGATATCTGGGAATACATCGTCACTGAGAGCCCTCGCGCCGCCGTGCATATGGATGAGCTATTCAGCGCTGCTGCAGCCTCGCTGGCTGACTTTCCCGACAAGGGCAGGTTGGGTTTGGTCGCCGGTACTCGCGAGCTGATCCCCCACGAAAACTACCGCCTCGTCTATCAGGCTGAGCATGATGCGGTCTGGATTCTTGCCCTGGTGCACGTCGCTAGGATGTGGCCACCGGTTCAGAGCTAGCTGCAGTCCCCAGCCGCTTTCGACACTTCTTCGACACCTTGCATGCCGTATAAAGCCAAAACCCCCGAAGCTCTGGGAGCTTCAGGGGCTTTGGCTTGGATATGGCGGGAAGATAGGGATTTGAACCCTAGGTGCCATTGCTGACACAACGGATTTCGAATCCGTCCCGTTCGACCACTCCGGCATCTTCCCAAGCGGCGCGAATCATAACAGCTGAATGCGCTTTGGCGAAGCTTATTTTGAAAATTTTTCGTGTTCTATCAGGCGCTTGTGAAAAAGCCGGGGGCTGCCCGGCATTCTCTCGCAAGGCTCAAGCGGTCAGGCGGGTCAGCGCTTCGCGGTACTTGTCGGCGGTTTTCTGCGCGACGTCTGCCGGTACGGCAGGGGCCGGGGCTTGCTTGTTCCAGCCGGTGGATTCCAGCCAGTCACGCACGAACTGCTTGTCGAAGCTTGGCGGGGTGCTGCCTTCGGCGTAGCTATCGGCCGGCCAGAAGCGGCTGGAGTCCGGGGTCAGCACTTCGTCCATCAAGGTCAGGGTGCCGTCTTCGTCCAGGCCGAATTCGAACTTGGTGTCGGCGATGATGATGCCGCGGGTAGCGGCGTACTCGACAGCCGTGGTGTACAGTTTGATCGCGGTGTCGCGCACCTGGGCAGCCAGTTCGGTGCCGATGATGGCTTCGCACTGCTCGAAGCTGATGTTCTCGTCATGATCGCCCACAGCGGCCTTGGTCGAGGGGGTGAAGATCGGTTGCGGCAGTTTGGCCGCTTCCTTCAAGCCTGCCGGCAAGGCGATGCCGCAGACGGTGCCGCTCTTCTGGTATTCCTTCCAGCCAGAGCCGACGATGTAGCCGCGCACGATGGCTTCCACGGCGACCGGCTTGAGGCGCTTGGCAACCACCGCACGACCTTCGACCAGCGGCAGCTCGGCGGCCGACACAACCTCCTCGACCTTGTCGCCAGTGAAGTGGTTAGGCACCACATCAGCCAGTTTGTCGAACCAGAAGTTGGAAATCGCGGTGAGTATCTTGCCCTTCTCGGGAATCGGCTGCTCGAGGATGACATCGAAAGCCGACAGACGATCAGTAGCCACCATCAGCATGCGCTTGTCGTCGATTTCGTAGAGGTCGCGGACCTTGCCCGAGTAGATCTTCTTCAGGCTCAGGGTGGTGGGTGTGCTCATGTCGGCATTTCCGTTTCTGGCAAACAAAACAGGCGAAACCTTTGCGGGTTTCGCCCATCGCTTAACGGCTGGGGCGCGCTGCCGGCCGCTTTTCAACGGCCTGCTGGCGCCGGTCAGCCGAGATTATCCTGGATCAGGCTCAGCACGCGGCGCGATACGTCGGCCGGGGCAATGGTGTTGAGGTCTTTTTCCACGGTGACCTGGACGCCATCGCCAACCGGGGTCAGGCGCACCTGATAGCGCTCGGCGCGGGCTTCGATCTCTTCCTTGCTCGGCGCGCTGCCGAACATGCGACCGAAGAAGCCTGGCTTCTCTTCGTTGATCTGAGCGCCTTCGGCCATGTTGATGTAGTACAGGCCAAGGCTGCGGTTGAGGTCGTCGACGCGCACGTTGCCGAGCTCCAGCGAACGGCCGACGCCGGACCAGGCGCGGTCGAAATCGGCGCCGAGGTTGAGCACCGGGTTGCCATTGCCGTCTTCATTCAGGCTGACGCGGCTGGGCGCGTCGTAGTCACGAGCTGCGAGCAGCGACACCGAGCCGCCCTGCTCCACGCCACGCGCCATGCTCACCAGCATTTCGTCGAGCAGTGCAGCTTCGAGGCTGCTGGCGTTGCTGCTACGGGCGGCGAAATCGACATCGGCGGTGCTGCCGGCAGGACGCTCGGCGCTGCTGACGAAGACTTCACTGGTGTTGCGCTGTACGCCTGGCTCGATGCGCACGCGCACGCGGGTTTCGGCATCCGCTGCAACGCCGGTTACGCGGCTGCTGAGGCTGCGCGCCATACCTGCGGAGAGATCATCGAAACGCTGCCAGGCGGTGGTGAACTCACCGACCTGCGGGCGCTCGCTGGCGATGCGGAAGCCATTGTCTTCGAAGAACTGACGCGCCAGCGGCCAGACTTCGGCCGGCACGCGCTGGGCCACGACCCAACGCGATTCACCGCTGCGCTGCAGGGTGAATTCACGTTCATCGGCACGTACCTGCAGGCCTTGCGGGCGCGGCACTTCGAATTCAGCGGGGGTAGCGGTGGTGCTGGCAATCTGAGCGGGCACCGGCAGCAGCGGATCGAGGCGCTTGGCCTGGACATCGGCCGGCAGTTGCATCGGTGCAGTCTGGCGCGCTTCCAGGTAGTCGCTGCCGCGATCACGGAAGTAGCCATTTTCACCCCAGAGCCAGCCACAACCGCTGGTGCTGGAGACGATCAGAGCAAGGGCGGAAAATCCGGCCAGTCGCTTCATGCGTAGAATCCTTGAGTTAAGCCAATACACCGCACTGGCGCATGGCCTGGCGCAGCGGTTCGTGACAGCGCGGGCTGAGCCAGGTCAGCGGCAGACGAATACCGTCGCCCATCAGGCCCATTTCGTGCAGCGCCCATTTCACCGGAATCGGGTTGGATTCGAGGAACAGTGCCTTGTGCAGCGGCATCAGACGGTCGTTGATGGCACGGGCGATGGCAGCCTCGCCACGCATGGCGGCGGCGCACAGGTCGCTCATGGCACGCGGCGCAACGTTGGCGGTGACGGAGATGTTGCCCTTGCCACCCAGCAGCATCAGCTCGACAGCGGTGGCGTCGTCACCGGAGTAGACGAGGAAATCCTTGCTGACGCGATCCAGTACGTCCTGGGCGCGTTGCAGGTCGCCGGTGGCTTCCTTGATGCCGATGATGTTGTCGATCTTCGACAGGCGCTCGACAGTCTCCGGCAGCATGTCGCACACGGTACGACCCGGCACGTTGTAGAGAATCTGCGGGATCGAGACGGCTTCGGCGATGTGGCGGAAATGCAGGTACAGGCCTTCCTGGGTCGGCTTGTTGTAGTACGGGGTGACCAGCAGGGCGGCGTCGGCGCCGACTTCCTGAGCGGCACGGGTCAGCTCGACCGATTCACGGGTGGAGTTGCCACCGGTGCCGGCAATTACCGGGATACGACCGGCAACCTGCTTGACCACACGTTTGATCACTTCGATGTGCTCGGGCACTTCCAGCGTGGCGGACTCACCGGTGGTACCGACCGCGACGATGGCATTGGTGCCCTCTTGCAGGTGGAAATCCACCAATTTGCTCAGGGCCTCCCAATCCAGACCACCCTGCGCATCCATGGGCGTGACCAGTGCCACCATACTGCCCGCAATCATGCAACCGCTCCTGCCGGAAAATTTGAGCCGTAATGGTACTGGTGCCACCAATCCGGCACAAGCAACGGACAAGGGCTTATCAGGTCGTTTGCACATGACCTGCGTTTTTCCGCGACCGGCTATCGGCGCAGGCCGTCGTCCGATGCACAAGGCTTCGCCATTCCCCTCGGCGGTGCTTTTCGCTAACCTGCTGCCTTTGGTCTGCGGCTTCTCACGCGCGGACCGTTCATCGCTTTAGGAAGGCTGCATGTCCACCCCCCCCGTTCGCGAACAATTCCTCGTCATCAGCGCTCTCGGCCGCGATGCCATGGCCCTGACCAATCTGCTCAGCCGCACCAGCCATGAGAACCGTTGCGCGGTTATCAGCACTCGCCTGAGCCGTCACGGTGAATTCAGCGCCCTGGTGCTGCAGGTGTCCGGTAGCTGGGATGCCCTGGCGCGCCTGGAGTCGAGCCTGCCGCTGCTGGCCAAGAAGCATGATTTCAGCGTGGACCTGGCGCGCAGCGCCGCCGCCGAGGTGCGCCCGCAGGCGCTGCCTTATGTGGCCTATGTCAGCGCCGTGTACCGCCCGGACATTCTCAACGAGCTGTGCCAGTTCTTCATCGACCACCGCGTCGAGCTGGAAGCCCTGACCTGCGACACCTACCAGGCACCGCAGACCGGCGGCACCATGCTCAACGCCACCCTGACCGTGACACTGCCGGCCGGCACGCAGATCAGCTGGCTGCGCGATCAGTTCCTGGATTTCGCCGATGCGCTGAATCTGGATGCGCTGATCGAACCTTGGCGCCCACAGAATCCCTGATAGCAGCATGCAAGGAGTTTCCATGCCCGTAGAACTCGACAAAGCCGTTGCCGACTTCCAGGCCGAGGCCACCAGTGGCCAGCAGGTAAAGCTGTCCGCCCTCAAGGGCCAGCAGGTCGTGCTGTATTTCTACCCGAAGGACGCGACCCCGGGCTGCACCACCGAAGGGATGGACTTCAGTGCTCGCTTCGAGCAGTTCAAGGCGGCCAACACGCTGATCTTCGGCGTGTCGATGGACAGCCTGAAGAAGCACGAAAGCTTCAAGAGCAAGCAGGCGTTCCCTTTCGAGCTGATCAGCGACGAAGAACATCAGCTGTGCGACCAGTTCGGCGTGTACCAGCTGAAGAAGAACTACGGCAAGGAATACATGGGTATCGTGCGTAGCACCTTCCTGATCGACAAGGACGGCGTGCTGCGTGAAGAGTGGCGCAACCTAAAGGTCGCCGGCCATGTCGACAAGGTGCTGGCAGCCGCCGAAGCGCTGAACAAAGGCTGACCCCCTGCCCTGCAAATGAAACACCGCGACGGCCAATGGCCGTCGCGGCGTTTTTGTTGGGAGGTAGCCTGGTTTGAGCGGCGCATAACCCGCTGCTCAGTCAAGCAGCTCCGCGTCGCATTTGTAGGAGCGGCGCCCCGCCGCGAACATGGGCGGCGCGCCATTGAAAGCTTCTCCCCGGGGCGGGGCTCCTACGAAAAGCCGCGCCGGAACCCAAGCCTGGCCTTTGCCATCGACGCCTTATTCGGCGGACACCGGCTCGGTACGCGGCCAGGCGTTGATCACCGCCTTGAACAGCGTGGCCAGCGGAATGGCGAAGAATACGCCCCAGAAGCCCCACAGCCCGCCAAACAGCAGCACCGCGCAGATGATCGCCACCGGATGCAGGTTGACCGCCTCGGAGAACAGCAGCGGCACCAAGACGTTGCCGTCGAGCGCCTGGATGATGCCGTACACCACCATCAGGTAGAGGAACTGATCGCTCCAGCCCCACTGGAACAGACCGATCAACGCCACCGGCACGGTCACCACCACCGCACCGATATAAGGCACCACCACCGACAGGCCAACCAGCAAAGCCAGCAGCGCCGCATAGTTGAGGCCCATGTAAGCGAAGGCGATGTAGGTGACCACCCCGCAAATGATGATCTCGATGAACTTGCCACGGATGTAATTGGCGATCTGCTGGTTCATCTCCTGCGCCACCTGAGTGATCAGTGCACGCTCGCGTGGCAGGTAGCTGCGGAACCACTGGCTGATCTGCTCGCGGTCCTTGAGGAAGAAGAACACCAGGATCGGCACCAGCACCAGATAGATCATCACGCTGACCAGCATCGGCAGGCTGGACAGGGAAAATGACAGCGCCCACTGGCCGAATTTGCCAGCTTCGCCGCGCATGCTGTCGATCAGCTGCACGATCTGCGCATCGGTGATCAGGTTCGGGTAGCGCTCCGGCAGCAGCAGAAATACCGACTGCCATTCAGCGGCCATGCGCGGCAGCTCGTTGAACAGGGTGCTCAGTTGCTGCCAGAGCAGCGGCATCAACACCAGCATAAATACCGCCAGGCCACCCAAGAACAAGGCGAACACCAGCCAGACTGCCATCACCTGCGGCACCTTGAGACGCTCCAGGCCATTGACCAGCCCCTGCATGAGAAAAGCCAGCACCAGGCCGGTCAGCACCGGCGCGAGCATCCCGCCCAGTGTCAGCACCACCGCAAAACCCAGCACCAGCAACACGGCCAGCACCACAGCCTGTTCATCGGAGAAGTAGCGGTGCAGCCAGTCGCGAATAACCTTGACCATCAACAATCCTTAATCTGCCAAAGAGGCGCGTTCGCTCTCTTTTTAGCCTGCATCACGGGGCGTGGCTCAGGCCTTACGCAACCAGTAACGATAAATACCCGCGTCGACCTCTTCATGCAGCAGCGCATGCCCGGCGAGACTGGCGAAGGCGCGAAAGTCGCGCTGCGAGCCGGCATCGGTGGCGCTGACCTTGAGCACGGCGCCACTGGCCAGGCGATTGAGCTCGAGCTTGGCTTTGAGCAAAGGCAGCGGGCAGTTCAGCCCGCAGGCGTCGAGTTCGGCCTCGAAGGCCGGTACGTCTGTCATCGTCTACTCCTGATAGGTCGGCTAGGATACCCAAGCCGCCACAACCCTGGCCAGCGCGGTAGCTGGCCGGCTACAGTAACGCCTTTGCTTCCCGAGAGCCCTGAGTGCATGACTTTTCTGCGCCCCACCCTGCTGACGCTGGCCTGCCTGTTCGCCGCCCATACGGGTGCCAGTGATCTGCCGTCGCTAGGCGACGCCAGCTCCTCGATCGTCTCGCCCCAGCAAGAACACCAGCTCGGCCGTGCCTGGCTCGGCCTGCTGCGTGGTCAGGTTTCGCAACTGGACGACCCGCAACTCAAGGATTTCGTCGAGTCCAGCGTCTATCGCCTGTCGGAAACCAGCCAGCTGCAGGACCGTCGCCTGGAGTTCGTATTGCTCAACAGCCCGCAGCTCAACGCCTTCGCCGCCCCCGGCGGGATCGTCGGAGTCAACGGAGGCCTGTTCCTCTATGCCCAGACCGAAGCCGAGTACGCCTCGGTCATGGCCCACGAATTGGCGCACTTGTCGCAGCGCCACTTCGCTCGTGGCGTCGAAGCGCAGCAACGCATGCAGTTGCCACTGATGGCCGCCATGCTTGCCGGTATCGTCGCCGCTGCGGCAGGTGCCGGTGATGCGGGTATCGCCACCATCATGTCGACCCAGGCCGCCGCCATTCAGGAACAACGGCGCTTCTCCCGGCAGAACGAACAGGAGGCCGACCGCATTGGCCTGGTCAACCTGGAAAAGGCCGGCTACGACCCACGCGCCATGCCGCTGATGTTCGAACGGCTGATGCGTCAGTACCGTTACGACGCCAAGCCGCCGGAATTTCTGCTGACTCACCCGGTGTCGGAATCGCGTATCGCCGATACCCGCAACCGCGCCGAGCAGTACCCCGCCACGGGCCGCGAAGACAGCCTGCGCTACCAACTGATGCGCGCCCGCGTACAGCTGACCTACGAAGAGACGCCGGGCGTTGCTGCCAAGCGCTTTCGCGCCATGCTCGACGAGAACCCGCGCATCGATGCCGCGCGCTACGGCCTGGTCCTGGCGCAGATGAAAACCGGTCAGCTCGCTGAAGCCGTTGAGACCCTGGCGCCGCTGCTAAGCAAGAGCCCGGACGACATCACCTACAACCTGGCGCAGATCGAGCTGGATATGGCGGCCAACCGGCTGGACGCTGCCGAGCGTCGTCAGGAGCGCATGTTCACCCTCTACCCGAGCAATTACCCGTTGCAACAGGCCCGTGTCGACCTGCTGCTCAAGCAGCGGCGCATTCCCGATGCCGAGCGTGCGCTGGACAATCTGCTCAAGACTCGCGCCAAGGACCCGGACGTCTGGTACCAGGTCGCCGAGGTGCGTGGCCTGAGCGGTAACACCATCGGCCTGCACCAGGCACGCGCAGAGTTCTTCGCCCTGGTCGGCGATTACAACCAGGCCATCGAACAGCTGGATTTCGCCAAGCGCCGCGCCAGCAACAACTTCCAGCTGGCTTCGCGCATCGATGCCCGTCAACGCGAGCTTTCCGAAGAAAAACGCCTGGTCGAGCAGATGCTGCGCTGATCGGGAGCATAGTGGTGCGCACGGCGCATCCTACCCGTCGCCCATCGCAGCACCGTAGGGTGCGCTGCGCGCACCGACAGCAGCGTGGTAGCCCGGATGCAATCCGGGCGGCGAAAGCTTGTGAATACAGCACCACACAAAGAAAGAGCCCCGCACTTGGCGGGGCTCTTTTATTTCAGCCGCTATTCTGCACCAGGAGCACATGACAGCCGGTCTGTCGTGTGCTCTCTTCTCTCTATGGCCAACCATCACCCCAAAGTCGCCAAGCTGGCGAAAGACCTCGCGTACCGA
>NZ_JBLUPX010000049.1:0-18233 GCF_048068235.1 Pseudomonas sp. NY15364
TGCTGACGACCTTCGCCCTGGATGTAGCCCATAAACGACAATGCCCCCATCGACTGATGGAGGCATTGTCTTCAGCTTGCTCTCAGACTGCTAGGTTTTCACACAGTCTGTGTAGGCGGGCTTTTGTGGGAGGGGCTTCAGCCGCGACTAATAACTGTCGAACCTCAATGCCCCGGCTGCCAAGGCTGGCCCAGCGACACCGGCGCATACAGCCGGGTCTTGATCGCATCACGTGAGAGCAGCACCAGCACGATGA
The DNA here is from genome assembly GCF_048068235.1 of Pseudomonas sp. NY15364. NCBI lineage: Bacteria > Pseudomonadati > Pseudomonadota > Gammaproteobacteria > Pseudomonadales > Pseudomonadaceae > Pseudomonas > Pseudomonas sp. NY15364. The sequence goes on from NZ_JBLUPX010000049.1 coordinate 257, forward strand.
TTGTGGCGACGTAAGGCAGCATGGCCAGCAGGTTCGACGGGATCGACAGGCCGATGCCCTGCGCCACCAGGTGGAGGATGCTGGCCAGGCCGAACAGGTAGGCGCCGAGCAGCACACGGAATACGCGCCAACTGGCGAACACCACCAGGGCCAGGGCGATCCAGCCGCGGCCGGCGGTCATGTTCTCCGCCCACATCGGCGTGTAGGCCAGCGACAGGTATCCGCCCGCCAGACCGGCCATGGCGCCGCCGAACAGCACCGCCAGGGTGCGCACGCGCAGCACTGGCAGGCCCATCGCACTGGCGGCGTCCGGGTTTTCGCCAACGGCCTGGATGATCAGGCCGATACGGCTTTTCAGCAGCACCCAGGCCACCAGCGCGAACAGTGCGAAGGACAGGTAGATCAGCACGTCCTGGGCGAACAGCATGCGCCCGATCAGCGGGATGTCAGACAGCAGCGGAATGACGATGGGCTCGAAACCGGTCAGCGGCTTGCCGACCCAGGCGGCTCCGACGAAGGTGGACAGGCCGACGCCGAAGATGGTCAGGGCCAGCCCGGTGGCCACCTGGTTGGCATTGAAACCCAGTGCCACGGCAGCGAACAGCAGCGACAGCAGCATGCCGGCGACGATGGCCAGCAACACGCCCAGCCACAGGCTGCCGGTGCTGAAGGCGACGATGAAGCCGATCACCGCGCCGAACAGCATCATGCCTTCCTGGCCGAGGTTGAGCACGCCGCTCTTCTCGCACACCAGCTCGCCCAGGGCCACCAGTAGCAGCGGTGTGCCGGTGCGCACCATGGCATAGAAAATATTGGTCAACAGATCGAGATCCATGGGGTTTCCTTTGCAGTCAGGCTCTTTGTGGGAGGCGCTTCAGCGGCGAGCTTTTGTCGTGGCTAAAGCGCAATGCCACCCAGCCACTCCCACAGGAAAATAGGGTTCAGGTGGTCGCTTCAGCGAGGCGCTCGCGCTTCGCCCATTTCCACTTCAGCCGGGGCCGGTAGAGGATCAGCACGTCACAGGCCAGCAGGTAGAACAGCATCATTCCCTGAAACAGCTGGGTGATCGCCTGCGGCAGGTTGAGGTTCATCTGCGCGTTCTCGCCACCCAGGTACAGCAGCGCCATCAACAGGCTGGCAAACAGAATGCCGAGCGGATTGAGACGGCCGAGAAAGGCCACGGTGATCGCCGCATAGCCGTAGCCCGGCGAGACCTGCGGTACCAGTTGGCCGATCGGCCCGGCCACTTCGCCCACACCTGCCATGCCGGCCAGCGCGCCGCTGACCAGCAGGGCGAACCACACCAGGCGCTTCTCGCGAAAGCCGACGAAACCGGCGGCGCGCTTGTCCAGGCCGAGCACCTTGATCTGGAAGCCGAGAAAGCTCTTGTGCAGCAGCACCCACACCGCCACCAGTGCCAGCAGCGCCAGGTACAGGCCGCCGTGCAGGCGCCCGTCCTCGCTGACCAGCGGTAGGCGGCTGGCATCGTCGAACATCGCCGATTCGGGAAAGTTGAAACCGGCCGGGTCTTTCAGCGGCCCATGCACGAAGAACAGCAGCAGGTTCAGCGCGATGTAGTTGAGCATGATGCTGGTGAGGATTTCGTTGGCGTTGAACTGCGTGCGCAGCCAGGCGGTCAGCCCGGCCCAGGCCGCGCCCGCACAGGTGCCGGCGAGCACTACCCAGGCCAGCGCCCAGCGACTGTCCCAGTCGATCAGTTGCAGGGCCATGGCGCTGCCGGCCAGGGCGCCGATCAGCAACTGGCCTTCGGCGCCGATGTTCCAGATGCGCGCCTGGTAGGCCACCGTCAGGCCGAGGGCGCAGAGCAGAATCGGCAGCGCCTTGACCAGCAGTTCGGACACGCCGTACCAGCCGCTGACCGGGGCGATGAGCAGGGTGTGCAGGGTTTCCAGCGGGGCATGACCGAGCAGGGTGAATAGCAGCATGCCGCTGAGCAGCGTCAGCACGGCGGCCAACAGCGGCGACAGCCAGAGCATGGGGCGCGACTCCTGGCCGCGCGGTTCCAGGGATAACAGCATGACGGGCTCCGTCAGCAGGCCGCAGCAGCGGCGGGTTGATCGAATTCACCGGCCATCCAGCGGCCGACTTCCACGGTGGACACCTGCGCCGTCTCGGCCAGCGGCGACAGCCGCCCGCTGCACAGCGCGCCGATGCGGTCGCTGATCTGGAACAGCTCGTCGAGGTCTTCGGAGATCACCAGGATCGCCGCGCCGGCATCGCGCAGGGCGATCAGTGCGCGGTGGATGGCGGCTGCCGCGCCGACGTCTACGCCCCAGGTCGGGTGTGCGGCCACCAGCAGTTTCGGGTTTTGCAGGATTTCTCGACCCAGGATGAATTTCTGCAGATTGCCGCCGGACAGGCTGCGTGCGGCGGTGTCGGCATCCGGCGTCTTCACCGCGAAGCGCTGGATGATCGTGTCGGCCAGCGCGCGCACCTTGCTGCGCTGCACCAGCCCGCCTTTGACCAGGCCCTGACCGAAGGCAGTGAGCAGGGCGTTGTCCACCAGGCTCATCTCCGGCACCGCGCCATGACCGAGGCGTTCGGCGGGCACGAAGGCGAGGCCCAGCCCGCGCCGCGCATCCGGGTGCAGATTGGCCACCGGGGCTGCATCCAGGCTGACCCGTTCGCGCTCGCCACGGGGCAGGCGGGCTTCGCCGCTGAGCAGGGCGAGCAACTCGTCCTGACCATTGCCGGCCACCCCGGCGATGCCGACGATCTCGCCGCTGCGCACCTCCAGGCGAATGCGCTCCAGCGAACAGCCGAACGGGTCGGGGTTATGCCAGCTCAGGTCATCGACACGCAGCCGTGGCAGGCCGCCGCTGACTTTCGGATAACTGCTTTCCAGCCCCTCGGCGTCGCCGACCATCAGCCGCGCCAGCTCCAGGTCGCTGCATTCGGCCGGTACGCAATGGCCGGACACCCGCCCGCCGCGCAGCACCGTGGCGCTCTGGCACAGCGCGCGCACTTCGCCGAGCTTGTGGCTGATAAAGAGGATGCTGCAGCCTTCGACGGCCAGGCGGCGTAGGGTGACGAACAGCTCGTCGGCCTCCTGCGGGGTGAGTACCGAGGTGGGTTCGTCGAGGATCAGCAGCTTGATGTCTTGCATCAGGCAGCGCACGATCTCCACTCGCTGGCGTTCGCCGATGGACAGGCTGTGCACCAGACGCGTTGGCTCCAGCGCCATGCCATAGCGCTGCGACACCTCGCGGATCTTCGGCTCCAACTGCTTCGGCGTGCCGGCCTCTGTGCCCATGGCCAGGGCGATGTTCTCGGCCACGGTCAGGGTCTCGAACAGCGAGAAATGCTGGAATACCATGCCGATGCCCAGGCGCCGCGCCATGGCCGGGTCGCGCATCTTCAAGGCCTGGCCCTGCCAGCGAATCTCGCCGCTGCTGGGCTGGGTGACGCCGTAGATGATCTTCATCAGCGTGCTCTTGCCGGCACCGTTTTCGCCGAGCAGGGCGCGGATCTCGCCGGGGGCAATGCTCAAATCGATACGGTCATTGGCCAGGCAGCCGGGGTACTGCTTGCTGATGGCCGTTAGCTGCAAGCGGGGGAGGTCAGGTGAGGCGGACATGGAAAACGCTCATGGGAGGAACTGAGCGTGGCTAAAGCAAAAACTTGGCCAGGAGGTCAGAAAATCCATTGTTAGGACTCTCGCTCATGGGCGAGCACATTTTTCTGCCCATCCTTGGTGCGCACCTCTCCGTGAGCAGAATCCAACGCACCGCATTCGCGCGTTCGCGGCTAAAGCCCCTCCCACAAAGCAGATACTGCCTGTAGGAGGGGCTTTAGCCGCGACTCGTAGCCCGGATGCAATCCGGGGTTCGCTGCCTACTAGCAAGTAGCAAGCAAGTAGCCTGGGTAGAGCGTAGCGAAACCCGGGAAACGGTCGATGGGTTTCGCCAAGCTCAACCCATCGATTACATATCGGCTCGCCGTGAGGCTTACCAGGGCAGAGGATTGCCTTGGTAGTCCAGGTAGCGCAGGCCTGGTTGGCCGACGGCAGCGCTGACCTGTAGGACCATGCCCTTGCAACTGCTGTCGATATCCAGCGGGGCGTTGTCGCCGCCCATGTCGGTGCGCACCCAGCCGGGGTGCATCAGCAGCACGCCGAGCCTGGGGTTGTTCTGGTTGCGCACGAAGCACTGCGTCAGGTGGTTGAGTGCTGCCTTGCTGGCGCCATACAGCGGCATGCCCATGCCTGCGCCGGTTTCGATGCTGCCGAGGATCGAACTCATGAACACGATCAACCCGTGCTCGGCGGCCAGGTTCGGCAGCAGGCGCTCGGCCACGCGCAGCGGGGCGACGGCGTTGGTCAGGAACAGTTGGCCCATTTCCTCGGCGTTGGCCTGGGCGGTGCTGTGGTGCGCTGGGCCCGCTACGCCGGCATTGACGAAGATGACGTCGAAGCGTTTCCCGCTCAGGCGTCCAGCGAGCTGCTCAAGGCTGGCCGGGTCAGTCATTTCCAGTTGCTCTACATGCACGCCGAGCCCTTGCAGAGGGGCTTGTTGTGCGGCGCTACGCACGGTGGCCGTCACGGCCCAGCCCTGGGCAGCGAATTCACCGGCCAGACCCAGGCCGAGGCCACGTGAGGCACCGATGATCAGAATGGATCGGGGCGCAGTCATATCAGGCTCCATGAGGGTTTACAGAGGTGGGCAGCATAGCGAATGCCGGCCTGATTAGCCCGGCAAAGCAGCCGTTCGTAGGAGTCCCACCCCGGGGCGAAGCTTCGCTGGGGCATCCAAGCCGGATTCGCGGCGGGGCGCCGCTCCTACATTTTTGCTGCAGTGTCACTCCGTCAACCAGGCGCCCTGGGTGCGGCCGTGACCGGTGTCGCGGTCGTAACGTCGTTCCTGTTCGATATACAGTTGCAGCACGGTATTCGCGCGTTGGTTGGCCTGGCGTTGCAATTCGGTGCAACTGGGGTATTCCGGGGTCTGCAGCAGGGCTGTGTCGATTTCGGCGGCCGCCGCCTGGCCGATGCGGTAATGGCCCAGCTCATGCTCGCGCAGTGCGCCGAGGTAGTGCTCGAAACGCTGACGTTGCTGCGCGTCGCCGCCACTGAGACGGGGCAGGGTGAGGGTGGCATGCAACTGGGTGCGGGTGAGGTCGATCTGGCAGCGACCGTCGCGTTGCTCGCGCCACCAGTAGTTCCACTGCACCTGCCAGCGGGTGTAGGCATGGTAAATCTGGCCGTTCTGGCGGATCGGCGAGGCCTGGTTGATGGCGCGGCTGAGGGATTGCCCGGAAGCCACCTGCAGGTCGTAGAACTGCTCCTGTAAACGCTCCTGCACGTCAGCTGTGGCCGGCAGGGTCAGGCTCGACAGCAGTGGCAGAAGAGCAATGATCGTGCGTTTCATGGCGCCCTCAGGCTCTCGCGACCTCGGCTGATATCGCCCAGCAAGCGTTCCAGTGCGGCGCGCTCGCCTGGCGCCACGGCTAGGTGCAGGCGGGCGCCGGTGGCGTCGTAGTCTTCGCCCTCGATCAGGCTGTCGCACTCGTTCAGGCGTGCCTTGAACAGCGCCAGTTCGGCGAACTGCAAATGGCAGGTAAAGGTCTGGCGTACGATCAGTTCGCGGCGTTCGCCAGCCTGCAGGCATTTGCCTGCGCTGCCGCCGTAGGCGCGGGCCAGGCCGCCGGTGCCGAGCTGGATGCCGCCGTACCAGCGGATCACCAGCACCACCACCTGGTCGCAGCCCTGCCCCTCGATGGCGGCAAGGATTGGCCTGCCGGCCGTGCCGCCAGGTTCGCCGTCGTCGTTGAAACGGTACTGATTGCCGACCTTCCACGCCCAGCAGTTGTGCGAGGCGGCCAGGTCACTGTGGCTGTCGATGAAGGCTTGCGCCTCGGCTGCGCTGCTGACTGGCGCGGCGAGGGCGAGGAAGCGGCTCTTGCGGATTTCCTCGCGGTACTCGCAAGGGCCGAGCAGGGTAGTGGGCATGGCACGTGGGTCTGCAAACGAAAACGCCCGCCAGTATAAGCCTGGCGGGCGTCATTTCATGCAGCGCGCGTTCAGGCGCCGATCACGCCACCGTCGTCACGGCGAACCACCACCACCGAGGAGCGTGGGCGCATGCTCGGCTGATGGTCGGGGAAGGTCGAACCACCGCCTTCACCCGGATGCTGCACACCGATGAACAGCGCGCGTTGATCCGGGCTGAAGGCCACGCCGGTAATCTCGCAGCCCTTGGGGCCGACCAGGAAGCGGCGAATCTCACCGCTCACAGGGTCGGCGCAGAGCATCTGGTTGTTGCCCATGCCGGCGAAGTCGCCGCTATTGCCATAGTTGCCGTCCGTCTGGATCCACAGCCGGCCATCCTGGTCGAAGGCCAGCCCGTCCGGGCTGTTGAACATGTTGTCGGCGTTGACGTTGGCCGACCCCGCGTTGGCGCTGTCAGGGTGGACTGCCGGGTTGCCGGCGACCACGAACAGATCCCAGTCAAAACGCTCGGCGGCGGCATCGTCAGCCGCTTCACGCCAGCGCAGAAGCTGTCCATAGAGGTTGTTGGCGCGCGGGTTGGCGCCGTCCATCGGCTGACCTTCGCTGCCACGTTGTACGTTGTTGGTCAGGGTGCAGTAGACCTGGCCGTCCTTCGGGCTGACGGCGATCCACTCCGGGCGGTCCATGCGGGTTGCGCCCACATGGCTGCCGGCAGCGCGGGCACGAATCAGCACATCGCCCTGGTCGCTGAAGCCGTTCTCCGGGGTCAGGCCGTTGTGGCCGAAGCCCAGTTTGATCCAGCGGCCGGAGCCACGCGGCTGCTGCGCGTTGGCATCCAGTTGGGCCACGTACAGATCGCCATGATCGAGCAAGTGACGGTTGGCCTTGGGGTTGCGCTTGTCGAGACGGTCACGGCTGACGAATTTGTAGATGAACTCACCGCGCTCATCATCGCCCATGTACACCACCACGCGGCCATCGCGGCTGAGGGTGATGGCCGCGTTCTCGTGCTTGAAGCGGCCCAGCGCGGTGCGCTTGATCGGCTTGGACGCGGGGTCGAAGGGATCGATTTCGGTGACCCAGCCGTGGCGGTTCAACTCGTTGGGGGTGCGGGCGATATCGAAGCGCTCATCGAACAGGTGCCAGCGGTTGTCGCTGGCGCCTTCGAGTTTGACGCTGTAGCGCTTCTGCGCTGGCGTGAGTTGCAGCGCGGCGTCGGTGCTGCCAAAGCAGTCGCTGAAGTTCTCTTCGCAGGTCAGGTAGGTGCCCCAGGGCGTCATGCCGTTGGCGCAGTTCTGAAAGGTGCCGAGCACTTCGATACCAGCCGGATCAGCGGCGGTCTTCATCGATGCATGACCGCGCGCCGGGCCGCTGACTTCCATGGGCAGGTTGGCGTGGATGCGGCGGTTGTAAGGCGAGCCCTGGACGAACTGCCAGGCGCCCCCAGCATCGCGTTTGACCTCGATGACGGTGACCCCCACGGCAGCTTGCGCCTTGCGCACATCGTCCAACGACTGCGGCGGCTTGCCGTGTGCCAGCAGGTAGGGGTAGTTGCAGTATTCGTTGTTGATCGCCATCAGCGCACGGTTGGCATCACCCGGCCAGGGGAAAAAGCTCATGCCGTCGTTGTTCTCGCCGAACTGGCCAAGCTGTTCTTTGGCGCTGTGGCTGCCGTCGCCGCGATAGGCTGCGGAATCCTGGTGCAGGGGCTGGCCCCAACTGATCAGCATGTCGAAGCGGTAGCCCGGCGGCAGGGTGATGGTGTCCGCCGTGGTCGCGGCGATGTTATCGAAACCCAGCAGCGGGGCGGCGCTGATGGCATTGGCCAGTGCCGTACGGCCCAGCGGGGTTCCAGCAAGGAACAGTGCGGCACCTGCCAGGGCGCCGGTACCGATGAAGCGGCGGCGGCTTAGTACCAGGCGCTGCAGGTCAGTCAGATCGTTGTTATCCATCAGGCATGTCTCCTCCAGAAATGGAGGGCAGCCTAGTGCGCGGATGTGACGAATCTATGAAGCTTTTTTGACGGGCGTCAGGCCGCAGCCCTTGAGGATGATCTGCACCAGTTGATCGGCAGCTTCCTCGAAGTCCTGCTTGGTCAGGCGCGAGCTCTGCTTCACGCGGCAGATCTGCGAGGCGAAGTCCGCATAGTGTTGGGTGCTGCTCCACAGCAAGAAGATCAGGTGGATCGGGTCGACCGGGTCCATCTTGCCGGCGGCGATCCAACCTTCGAACACGGCGGCACGGCCACGGAACCAGTCCAGGTAGTTCTGGTTGAAGTACTGCGACAGGCAGTCGCCACCGCTGATCACTTCCATGGCGAAGATGCGCGAAGCCTTCGGCTGGCGCCGGGAGAATTCCATCTTGGCGCGGATGTAATGCTCCAGCGCCTCGGCCGGATCGTCGTCGACCGTGAGGTTGTTGAAGGTGCTGTCCCACAGTTCGAGGATATTGCTCAGCACCGCCAGGTACAGCCCCAGCTTGTTGTTGAAGTAGTAGTGCAGGTTGGCCTTGGGCAGGCCCACGTTCTGCGCGATGGTGTTCATGCTGGTGCCCTTGAAACCGTGCCGGGCGAATTCTTCCTCGGCAGCCTTGATGATGGCTTCTTCGTTCTTCTGGCGGATACGCCCGGCGGGCTTGTCGTTGGCGCTGTGGGCGGGGACTTCGAAGGTCATGAGGCGATTCCGGACTGATCAGGGAGCGGGGCGTTTGCACAGATACCCCAGCACAGCCTGGGTGACAAGCATTACGGCGTGAAAAAGCCCGTTTGCGTCGGCTGCGTCACCCCAGGCCGGCCGTGAGCGGGGCTCGCTTACGGCCACGCGGGTCATACCTTGAAGTTGGCAATCAGGCCGTGCAGGTTGCGGGTCATGCCGGTCAGCTCGTCGCTGACGTTTACCGTGCTCTGCGCTTCATGTGCGTTGCTGTCGCTGAGGCTCTTGATCTCCAGGGTGTTCTGCTCGACGCCCTGAACCACCGCAGCCTGCTGCTCGGCGGCCGAGGCGATCTGGATGTTGTGGTCGATGATCTGATCCATGCTGCCGGTGATCTGCTCGAAGATGTTCGCCGTCAGGGTGATCTGCTCGACGCTCTGCGCTGCGCTCTGGTGGCTGCCACGAATGGTCTTCACCGCGCTGCCGACCTGCTGGCGCAGGCGACCGATGGTCTGGTCGATCTCGCCGGTGAGCTCGTGGGAGCGAATGGCCAGGCTGCGTACTTCGTCGGCCACCACGGCAAAGCCGCGGCCCTGTTCGCCAGCACGTGCGGCCTCGATGGCGGCGTTGAGGGCGAGCAGGTTGGTCTGCTCGGCGACGCTCTTGATCAGGTCGACGGCCTTGGCGATTTCCTCGCTTTCCTTCTCCACCGAGGTGATGGCGCCGATGGAGTCATCCATCTCGCTGAACAGCTGGTTGATACGTGACACCGCATGGTCGACCTGCACTCGGCCTTCGCGGCATTTCTCGCCTGCGGTATTGGCCTTGTCGGCAGTCACGTGGGAGTTCTGGCTGACCTCCTGAACGTTGCTGACCAGCTCGCTCATCGAGGTGGCGATCAGCTCCAGTTCATTGGCCTGACGCTCTACGCTGCGCTGGCTGGTGGAGGCGCTGTCGCTGACGCTCTGCGCCTTGTCCAGGGTGGTTTCGGAGAAGCGTGCGACCTGCGCGATCAGTTCGCTCATACGCGTCTGCATCTCGTTGAAGTCCTGGGCGAGGTCGCCCAGCTCGTCACGCGCAGCGGTCTTCACGCTTTGACGCAGGTCACCTTCGGCCATGCGTCGGGTGGCATTGGTCAGGTCGCGAATGGCGCCCCGTACCGAGAGGTAGAAACCGATGAACAGGTACACCAGCAGGGCGATCACCACCAGCAATGCACCGGCCCACAGCATCAGCTCGCGCAGATTGGCGTCGGTGCGAGCCTGCAGCAGTCCGGCAATTTCCTCCAGCAGCAGGCTCGCGGCCGTGTCCAGCTCGGCTGCCTGCGGCGCATAGGATTCGTAGCGCTGCAGCCAGTGTTCCACCGCGTTCTGGTCGAAGTAGCCGCTCCGGGTATAGATATCGACGATCTCGCGCTTGTATTGCTCGGCGGCATCTCGCGCGGCGCTCGTCATCAACTGCTGGGCCTCGGCGTTGCCCTTGGCCTCGATGCCGCCGGCGTAGCGTTGCAGAGTGCTGAGCTGGTTGGTGATGGCCGAACGCGACGAGGATTCGAGGAAGCCGTAGGCGGTCATGTAGCCGGCATAGGTGCGGGTCTGGGTCAGCACTTCGTACAGCGGCAGCAGTTGATTGAGCAGCAGGTCTACGTTGCGGTAGATGCGCGGGTTGCTGTCCTGGCTCAACTTGGACAAGGCGGCGATCTCGCGCATGTTGGCGCTCAGGTCGTGCACCGAGGCGACGTGCTCGATCATCTGCGAGCTGAGGCCCTGCACCGAGAGTTTCTTGTCGGCGTTGAACCCGGGGTCACTTTCGGCCAGTTTCATGTCGGCGAACACGTCGCTATCGAGGCTGGCATTGAGTTCCGCGATGGCCGCGACGAAGCTCTGGCTGCGGCGCTCGATCTCCTGCTTGGCGTCGTCCTTGTTACGCGCATAGCCGATCACATGCATGCCGGCCTGCTCCAGGGCCTGGCGATACACCGGCAGGTAGCGCTCGATGGTCTGCAGGCCTTGTAGCTCGTGCTGCGACTGCTCCAGCGTGGCGTTGACGTCGAGCAGCTTGCTCACCGATAGCCAGCAGTAGGGCAGCATGAACACAGTAAAGATCAGCAGGAATTTGTGGGCGTAACGCGCGCGGTTCATCAACGCCAGAACCGGTTTGAAGAAGAACATCATGAGCCTCGAGAACCAGGAGTAACGACAGCCGAGTGGCCGGCCATGCGAAGGGAGTAAGCGCAGTGCGATCATCGCCCTGGCGATTTGCCAGCAAGAAACTTGCCGTCATTAATATGGCGACATGATATCGGCGTTCTGCAGCGGTAAGTCTGGTTTCGACTGGGTTGTTCGGGGGCCACCGGGACTAAGGACTTGCCCGTTATTGGTGCCTGAGCGCTGTTTTGGTGCGCGGTCAGGCCTCAGCCAGGGCTTCGAGAAAGCTCTCCAGCACCAGGTGCGCACGGCGGCCTTTGCGCGTGACCGCCGCCAGGTTGATGTCGTAGAAACGGCTGCTGGCCTTGAGCGCGCGCAGGCGGCCCTGCTGGACCCAGGCCTGGGCATAGTGGTCGGGCAGGTAGCCGATATAGCGCCCGGTGAGAATAAGGAAGGCCATGCCTTCGCGGTCCGAGGCGCTGGCCGTGCAGTTCAGCGCCTGGTAGTGGTTCTGCACCTCGGGCGGTACGCGGAAGGTCGGGGCGATGGCCTCCTGAGCGTTGAGGCGTTGGTCTTCAAGCTGCTGGTCATCGACATAGAACAGCGGGTGGCCGACCGCGCAGTAGAGCAGCGAGCGCTCGTCGTACAGCGCCTGGTATTCCAGACCGGAGAGGGCGCCTACCTGCGGCACCACGCCGATATGCAGGCGGCCATCGAGCACACCCTGTTCCACCTCCGACGGCGGCGTCATGCGGATGTTGATGCGCACGTCCGGTCCCTGCACCTTGAGCCGCGCCAGGGCATTGGTGATGCGCATGTGCGGGATGGTCACCAGGTTGTCGGTCAGGCCGATGTTCAGCTCGCCACGCAGGTGCTGGTGCAGGCCGTTGACCTCGGTGCGAAAGCTTTCCAGCGCCGCCAGCAATTGCAGGGTGCTCTGGTACACCTCGCGGCCTTCCTCGGTCAGGGCGAAACCGGCGCGGCCGCGCTGGCACAGGCGCAGGCCGAGGCGTTGTTCGAGGTCGCTCATCTGCTGGCTGATGGCCGAGCGGCCGATGCCCAGGGCGCTTTCGGCTGCGGAAAAACCGCCGCATTCCACCACGCTGCGAAACAGCTTGAGCAGGCGGATTTCAAAGTCGCTGACCTGGGCCAGCGGATCGGGGCGGCGGCTGCTCATTTGTTTAGTAGGCCTTGAACTGAAGATAAGAAGAGTACTGTTTTACTGACTCTATGCCCGTGGCACCTTTGCTGGCAACAGACAGGTTTTTGTAGGAGCGGCTTTAGCCGCGATTCGCATGGTGCCTATATGGCTTGTCGGACTACAAATCTTCCAAACGCCGCCAGCTCGAGGCTCCTCCGATGAACATGCCGCAGACCGCAACCCCGTCCCTGGCCAGCCAGCTCAAGCTGGATGCGCACTGGATGCCGTTCTCCGCCAACCGCAACTTCCAGCGTGACCCGCGACTGATCGTCGGTGCCGAGGGTAGCTGGCTGGTCGACGACCAGGGTCGCAAGGTCTACGACAGCCTGTCCGGCCTGTGGACTTGCGGCGCCGGCCACTCGCGCAAGGAAATCCAGGAAGCCGTGGCCAAGCAACTCGGTACCCTCGACTACTCGCCGGGTTTCCAGTTCGGCCATGCGCTGTCGTTCAAGCTGGCCGAGCAGGTTGCCGACCTGATGCCAGGTGATCTCAACCATGTATTCTTCACCGGCTCCGGCTCCGAATGCGCCGACACTGCGGTGAAGATGGCCAAGGCCTATTGGCGCCTGAAAGGCCAGGCTTCCAAGACCCGCTTCATCGGCCGTGCCCGTGGCTACCACGGCGTCAATATCGCCGGCACCGCCCTCGGTGGCATCGGCGGCAACCGCAAGATGTATGGCCAACTGATGGATGCCGATCACCTGCCGCACACCCTGCAGCCGGGCATGGCCTTCACCAAGGGCATGGCCGAAACTGGCGGCGTGGAGCTGGCCAACGAACTGCTCAAGCTGATCGAACTGCACGACGCTTCCAACATCGCTGCGGTGATCGTCGAGCCGATGTCAGGCTCGGCTGGCGCCCTCGTGCCGCCGGTGGGCTACCTGCAGCGTCTGCGCGAAATCTGCACCCAGCACAACATCCTGCTGATCTTCGACGAAGTGATCACCGGCTTCGGCCGCATGGGCAAGTGGAGTGGTGCTGAGTTCTTCGGCGTGACCCCGGACCTGATGAACGTCGCCAAGCAGATCACCAACGGCGCCATCCCGCTGGGTGCGGTGATCGCTAGCAGCGAGATCTACAACACCTTCATGCAGCAGCCATCGCCGGAGCATATGATCGAGTTCACCCACGGCTACACCTACTCGGCGCACCCGGTGGCCTGTGCCGCTGGTCTGGCGACGCTGGAGCTGCTCAAGCGCGAGAACCTGATCCAGCAGTCCGCCGAGTTGGCGCCGAAGTTCGAGGCCGCGCTGCATGGCCTGAAGGGTACCAAGCACATCATCGATATTCGCAACTGCGGCCTGGCTGGCGCCCTGCAGATCGCCCCGCGTGACGGTGACGCGGTGATCCGTCCGTTCGAGGCCGGCATGGCTCTTTGGAAGGCCGGTTTCTACGTGCGCTTCGGTGGCGACACCCTGCAGTTCGGCCCAACCTTCAACGCCAAGATCGAAGACCTCGACCGCGTCTTCAATGCCGTTGGCGATGTCCTGAACAAACTGGATTGAACCGTAGGGTGGATGGCGCTTTACCCATCCACCAATCATCGAATCCCTAAGGTGGATGAAAAGAGCGTCATCCACCCTACGCCTGACCTTGGAGAACCCCATGAGCCACATCCCGCACCTGATCAACGGCGAACGCGTTGCCGGCAACGGTCGCAGCGCCCCGGTGTACAACCCGTCCACCGGCGACTCCACCAGCGCCGTCGGCCTGGCTGATCGCGCCACCATGCAACTGGCCATCGACGCCGCCAAGGCTGCCTTCCCGGCCTGGCGCAACACCCCGCCGGCCAAGCGCGCGCAGATCATGTTCCGCTTCAGGCAGTTGCTGGAGCAGAACGAGAACGAAATCGCCGCACTGATCAGCGCCGAGCATGGCAAGACCCTCGAAGACGCCGTCGGTGAACTCAAGCGCGGCATCGAGAACGTCGAGTTCGCCTGCGCCGCCCCGGACATTCTCAAGGGCGAATACAGCCGCAACGTCGGCCCGAACATCGACGCCTGGACCGATCTGCAACCCATTGGCGTCGTGGCAGGAATTACCCCGTTCAACTTCCCGGCCATGGTGCCGCTGTGGATGTATCCGCTGGCCATCGTCTGCGGTAACTGCTTCATCTTGAAGCCATCCGAGCGCGACCCGAGCTCCACCCTGTTCATCGCCGAACTGCTGAACCAGGCCGGCCTGCCCAAGGGCGTGCTGAACGTGGTCAACGGCGACAAGGACGCGGTCGACGCGCTGATCGAAGCGCCTGAGGTCAAGGCCCTGAGCTTCGTCGGTTCGACGCCGATCGCCGAGTACATCTACAGCGAAGGCACCAAGCGTGGCAAACGCGTGCAGGCCCTGGGCGGCGCCAAGAACCACGCCGTGCTGATGCCTGATGCCGACCTCGACAACGCCGTCAGCGCACTGATGGGCGCGGCCTACGGCTCCTGCGGTGAGCGCTGCATGGCTATCTCCGTGGCCGTGTGCGTGGGCGACCAGATCGCCGATGCACTGGTCGAGAAGATCGTCCCGCAGATCCAGGCGCTGAAAATCGGTGCCGGCACCTCCTGCGGCCTGGACATGGGCCCGCTGGTCACCGCCGCTGCGCGCGACAAGGTCAAGGGCTACATCGACGCCGGGGTCGAGCAGGGCGCCAAGCTGGTGGTCGACGGCCGCAACCTGGTGGTCGCTGGCAACGAGAACGGTTACTTCGTCGGCGGCACCCTGTTCGACAAGGTGACCCCGGAAATGACCATCTACACCGACGAAATCTTCGGCCCGGTGCTGTGCATCGTCCGCGTCGGCAGCCTGGAAGAAGCCATGCAACTGATCAACGATCACGAGTACGGCAACGGCACCTGCATCTTCACCCGCGACGGTGAAGCCGCGCGCCTGTTCTGCGACGAGATCGAAGTCGGCATGGTCGGCGTCAACGTACCGCTGCCGGTGCCGGTGGCTTACCACAGCTTCGGCGGCTGGAAGCGTTCGCTGTTCGGCGACCTGCATGCCTACGGTCCGGATGGCGTGCGCTTCTACACCCGCAAGAAGGCCATCACCCAACGCTGGCCGGCACGCAAGAGCCACGAAGCGGCGCAGTTCGCTTTCCCCAGCAATGGCTGAGTGAGCTGACGCTCTGAACGAAAAGGCCGATCATGTGATCGGCCTTTTTGTTGTCAGGCGGCGCGTTGCTCGTTGCAAGCAGCGCTCCGCTGGATGGAAATACCCCCAGGAGACGCCGCTCACTGCGCCTGATCGATGGCCTCCTGCAGACGCTGGGTGTTCGCTGCATTGGCCTGGTCAATCTGCTGCTTGAGCTGCTCCATTTGCTGCTGAGCCTGTTTGGCCTGCTCAGCCTGGAGTGTCGCCGTGGCGGCCGTCTCACCGGCGCCGCAGCCGCTCAAGATGAGTAACAGGGAAAACGTGCAGAAACGGCGCAGATGCATCATGGAGTCCTCGGGCAAGCTCGTGCGATGAACAATAGATTGGCGCATTTCTGTCGATTTGTGTGTGCCGACTCCGCAAACCGAAAGCGCTGACTCGAGCACGCCACGCGGCTCGTTGCATATCGTCTATCTCTGGCCTCTGGTAAAACAGCCGGCAGTAGAAAGGGAGATGCACGATGACCGAGCCATTCATGCTGGATCTACACACCTACCTCGGGCGCCTGGGGTGCTCGTCGGCGCCGCCGCCTAGCCTCGACACCCTGCGTGAGCTGCAGGCGCGACACACTGCCGAATTCCCCTTCGAAACCCTGGCCAGCATGCTGCGCGTGCCGGTGGAGGTCGAGCCCGCCGCGATTCAGGACAAGCTGCTACGCCAGGGTCGTGGCGGTTACTGCTTCGAACTCAACCGCCTGTACCTGCTGCTGTTGCAGGCGCTGGTGGATGGCACCTAAACCCTGCGCGCATTGGTCGCCGGCAGCTGGCGGGCGATGTATGTGTTCGATCTGCAGCAGGTGGCGGATATCGATTACGTGGTGGGCAACTGGTACGTGTGCACCCACCCGGATTCGCCTTTCCTCGGCCAGATGATCGCCGCCCGCACCGGGCCCGGCCTGCGCAAGACGCTGAACAATGGCAGCTTCGCCATTCACCGCCAGGGGCAGGCGAGTGAGCGGGTGCAGTTGCAGAGTGTCGATGAGGTGCTCAGGGTGTTGCGTGAGGAGTTTGGGATTCGGGTGCCGGTGCATCCTGAGCTACGGCAGATCATCGAGCGATTGATTGCGGGGGCGTGAATGTAAGGCCGCTGGTATCGCCACGTTCTTGTAGGAGGGGCTTTAGCTGCGAAGCGATATTAGCCATCACTCGATATTGCAGGTAGCGATTAGCAAGTGGGCATGTAGGTGCTTGCAAGTGATGCTGGTAAGCAGGAGGAGATTGCTCGAAACGCGCGGAGGACTCCTATGGCGGGCCGTCCGGTAAGACTGGTAGGCCCGTTTCGCGAGTAGTGGCTGAGCGTATGCCGTTACTGCTCGCCCTTCATCGCGCCGCTGAGGCCGAACATCAGCACCAGCAGGTTGGCGTCCGGGTTGGCTGCGGGCTGTACCTGCTTGCGCAAAGGCGCGGTTGGACAGGGTTCCACAGCGGTGCAGGCTTGCGCTTCCAGTACGCGTGGGCCGGGCTCCTGCCAGGCTGCGGCGGCGATTGCCGTTACGCTGAGTGCGAGGCCAAGGAACAAACCTCGTGCTATTTCTAATTTCATTTTGCTAACCCCTTGAAAGCACTGCCAAACGCTGTTCGCTAAATCTAGATCACCCATTGCCTCGTCGTCGTCTCATGCGACGAACGGTCTTAGCGTGTAGCTGGCATCAGCCGGGGCTGTGCTGGGACTCGGGCCTGGTCGGTTGGTTCAACAATGGTGCAGGTAACGTCTTAACGTAACCTTAGGTGCCGGTCACGGCACCGTGTAACAGCCGGCCTTGGCAGGTGCAGTCGCCTGTAGCCGTTCTCGTTACCTGGCGAAAAGGTGCGAGGTAGAGCCACTTCCTGGTGGGGGTAATGCGGATGGATCGAGGTGTTGCGGATAAAGCACTGCCGGCACTGGGCCGGCAGTCGTTTACTCAAGCAATAGCTGTGCCGAGACCTTTGGCACCATCGGCGAATATCTGGCGATAGCCCTGCAATAGTTGTTGCCAGTCGGCGTCGGACCAAGGGCTATGGCGTCGTAGTTGCGGCAGGTCGTGCTGAGCGGCCTGGAGGCGGGTCAGGCGGCGACGGCTTTTTTCCAGGTCCAGCAGGGCCACCTGCGGCGTTTCGCCGTCGATGCGCACGAAGATGTGTTTGGCGTACAGGCAGCCGTGCTGCCAGCGTCCCAGGTGCATGCGCGCCAGGGTTGCACCAACCAGTTGCAGCAGCTGGGCATGCACTACCTCACCGCACGCTTCACGCCCCCCTTGGGCGTACCAGAGCTCGATGTTCTCGAAGCCTTCCAATGCCTCGGTTACCAGCAGGCCGCGCCAGCCTTGCTGCTGGTCATAATCGATACCGCAATAGATCATCCGCGGCACCATCACGCCCAGAGAGGGTAGTGCCTGCAGGGCTTTGCGTTCGCGCAGGACTGTGGGGCGCCCCTGCGGGTGCAGCAGGCTGCGGTAGATATGGCCGATCTGTTTCTTGGCGTAGAGCACGCCGGTTTCATCCAGCAGACGCTGCACACCACTTTCGCCGCCGCGACGAACGTTGGGCTCTTCGACCCAATCACCTTGCTGTTGCCACCAGTGTTGGAATGCCTGCTGGGGAATTTCGCTCGTGCTGCAAAGGGCCATGTTTTTCTTCTTCTATTGGAGGTTTGCGCAGTGCTCGTCTCGTGAACGCGTACTGCGTTGTTCAGGGTTGTAACGAAACATAAGCAGATAACGTTCCCGAGTCCACAGGAAATGCCCGTGAATTTTCGATAGGTCTGGTTCTTTCGCAGGCAACGCTATTCTGCACCAGGAGCACATGACAGCCGGTCTGTCGTGTGCTCTCTTCTCTCTATGGCCAACCATCACCCCAAAGTCGCCAAGCTGGCGAAAGACCTCGCGTACCGA
>NZ_JBLUPX010000050.1:0-16862 GCF_048068235.1 Pseudomonas sp. NY15364
GCTGACGACCTTCGCCCTGGATGTAGCCCATAAACGACAATGCCCCCATCGACTGATGGAGGCATTGTCTTCAGCTTGCTCTCAGACTGCTAGGTTTTCACACAGTCTGTTCCAGCGGCCTTTGTCGCTGAGCATCACCCTTACTCGGCCAGGCGCCAGGTGGTGCCGCCCTTGCCGTCTTCCAGCACCACGCCCATGGCAGTGAGCTGGTCGCGGATGCGGTCGCTTTCTGCCCAGTTCTTGTCGGCACGGGCCTGCAGGCGCGCGGCGATCAGCGCCTCGACTTCGGCGGCATCGACCTTGCCGGCAGCTCCGGCCTGGAGGAATGCATCGGGTTCGAGCTGCAGCACGCCAAGCACGCTGGCCAGTTGCTTGAGCTGGGCGGCCAGGCCAACAGCAGCCTGCACGTCGGATTCACGCAAGCGGTTGACCTCGCGGATCATCTCGAACAACACCGCACAGGCTTCTGGTGAATTGAAATCGTCGTCCATCGCCGCGCCGAAACGCTCGACGAAGGCTTCTCCACCAGCAGGCGTAGCTTCCGGCAGGCCTTTGAGGCCGTTGTAGAAACGCTCCAGGGCGCCCTTGGCTTCCTTGAGGCTCTCCTCGGAGTAGTTGATCGGGCTGCGGTAGTGGCTGGACACCAGCAGGTAGCGCACCACCTCCGGGTGGTACTTCTCCAGCACCTCACGGATGGTGAAGAAGTTGCCCAGACTCTTCGACATCTTCTCGCCATCCACGCGCACCGCGCCGGCGTGCATCCAGGCATTGGCGTACTGCTTGCCGGTGGCTGCCTCGCTCTGCGCGATTTCGTTCTCGTGGTGCGGGAACACCAGATCCGGGCCGCCGCCGTGGATATCGAAGGTCTCGCCCAGGCAGCAGGTGGACATCACCGAGCACTCGATATGCCAGCCCGGACGTCCTGCGCCCCAAGGCGACTCCCAGCTCGGCTCGCCCGGCTTGACGCCCTTCCACAGGACGAAGTCCAACGGGTCTTCCTTGGCCTCGTCGACCTCGATGCGCGCACCGATCTTCAGGTCTTCGATCTTCTTGCGCGACAGCTTGCCGTAACCAACGAACTTGCCGACGCGGTAGTACACATCGCCATTACCCGGCGCGTAGGCAAAGCCCTTGTCGATCAGGGTCTGGATCATCTGGTGCATGCCGGCGATATGGCCGGTGGCGCGCGGCTCGATGTCCGGGCGCAGTACGTGCAGACGACCTTCGTCCTCGTGCATCGCCGCGATCATGCGCTCGACCAGCGCCTCGAACGGCTCGCCGTTCTCGTTGGCGCGCTTGATGATCTTGTCGTCGATGTCGGTAATGTTGCGCACATAGGTCACATCGTAGCCACGCTGACGCAGCCAGCGGGTGACCACGTCGAAGGCGACCATCACCCGGGCGTGACCAATGTGGCAGAAGTCATAGACGGTCATGCCGCACACGTACATGCGCACCTGATTACCGATCAGCGGCTTGAACGGTTCCTTGACCTTGCTCAGGGTGTTGTAGATCGACAGTGCCATTACTGACCCCACGAATCGCGCAGCGTGACGGTACGGTTGAACACCAACGCATCGGCAGTCGAGTCCTTGTCCAGGCAGAAGTAGCCTTCGCGCTCGAACTGGAAACGATCCTCGGCCGCTGCCTTGGCCAGCGACGGCTCGGCGCGGCAGCCGCTGAGCACCACCAGCGATTCCGGGTTGATGTTGTCGAGGAAGCTGCCGCCCTCTTCGCTCTTCTCCGGGTTGGCCGAGCGGAACAGACGATCGTACAGGCGTACTTCGCACTCGACGCTCTCGGCAGCCGGCACCCAGTGGATCACGCCCTTGACCTTACGGCCTTCGGGGTTCTTGCCCAGGGTGTTCTCGTCGTAAGAGCAACGCAGCTCGACGATATTGCCGGCAGCGTCCTTGATGGCTTCGTCGGCGCGAATCACGTAGCTGCCACGCAGACGCACTTCGCCGCCCGGGATCAGGCGCTTGAAGCCGTCCGGCGGGGTTTCCTCGAAGTCGCTGGCGTCGATGTAGATCTCGCGGGAGAACGGCAGCACGCGCACGCCCATGTCCTGCTTGGGATGGCGCGGCAGTTCGAGGTTCTCGACCTGGCCTTCCGGGTAGTTGGTGATCACCACTTTCAGCGGCTTGAGCACGCACATGGCGCGCGAGGCGTTGGCGTCCAGATCGTCACGGATGGCGAACTCGAGCATGCCGATGTCCACCAGGCCGCCGGCGCGGTTGACGCCGATCATGTCGCAGAAAGCGCGGATCGAAGCCGGGGTATAGCCACGGCGACGGTAACCGGACAGCGTCGACATGCGCGGGTCGTCCCAACCGCTGACGTGCTTCTCGTCCACCAACTGCTTGAGTTTGCGCTTGCTGGTGATGGTGTAGTTCAGGTTCAGCCGGGCGAATTCGTACTGACGCGGCTGCGCCGGTACCGACAGGTTGGTCAGGAACCACTCGTAAAGCGGGCGATGGTCCTCGAACTCCAGGGTGCAGATGGAGTGAGTGATGCCCTCGATGGCGTCCGACTGGCCGTGGGTGAAGTCGTAGCTCGGGTAGATGCACCACTTGTCACCGGTCTGGTGGTGATGGGCGTGGCGAATGCGATAGAGAATCGGGTCGCGCAGGTTGATGTTCGGCGAAGCCATGTCGATCTTGGCACGCAGCGAACGGGCGCCATCGGGAAACTCACCGGCCTTCATGCGGGCGAACAGGTCGAGGTTCTCTTCGACGCTGCGCTCGCGGAACGGGCTGTTCTTGCCTGGCTCGGTCAGGCTGCCGCGATATTCGCGCATCTCTTCGGCATTGAGGTCGCAGACGAAGGCCTTACCGGCCTTGATCAGCTCGATGGCCCAGGCATGCAGTTGCTCGAAATAATCTGAGGCGTAACGCTCCTCACCGGCCCACTTGAAGCCCAGCCACTCGACGTCGGCCTTGATGGCGTCGATATATTCCTGGTCTTCCTTGGCCGGGTTGGTGTCGTCGAAGCGCAGATTGCACTGGCCACCGAACTCTTCGGCCAGGCCAAAGTTCAGGCAGATACTCTTGGCATGGCCGATGTGCAGGTAGCCGTTGGGCTCCGGCGGGAAGCGGGTCACGATCTTGGCGTGCTTGCCGCTGTCCAGATCAGCCTGGACGATGGGGCGCAGGAAGTTGGCAGCTTTTTCGACGGTAGGCTTGCTCATGGTGTCCTTAACAATACTGGCGCGGCACAGGGTAGGCCGCTTCGGGCAAAGTCCGTATCATAACCAACCTGTCAAGCCCCTGACAGGGTGCATACCACCCTGACAAGCGCTGTTCACCCCCGAGCCATCGGCTCGAACCTGCCCCATCACGGATACGATCATGATCAAACTGCACACCAACCACGGCGTCATTACCCTGAACCTGTTCGCCGACAAGGCCCCGGAAACCGTAGCCAACTTCGAGCAATACGTGAAGGAAGGCCATTACGACGGCACCATCTTCCACCGTGTGATCGGCAACTTCATGATCCAGGGCGGCGGTTTCGAGCCGGGCATGAAGCAGAAGCCGACCCGCGCACCGATCAAGAACGAAGCCAACAACGGCGTCGCCAACAAGATCGGCACCGTCGCCATGGCCCGCACCATGGAGCCGCACTCGGCCAGTGCGCAGTTCTTCATCAACGTTGCCGACAACGCCTTCCTCAACCACAGCGCGCCGACCGTTCAGGGCTGGGGCTACGCCGTATTCGGTGAAGTGGTCGAAGGCATGGACGTGGTCGAGAAGATCAAGGGCGTCGCCACCACCATGAAATCCGGCCACCAGGACGTACCGGTGGACGACGTGATCATCGAGAAGGCTGAAGTCGTAGCCGAGTAAGTCGATGATCCTGCTGATCTCCGATCTGCACCTCGAAGAGAAACGCCCGGACATCACCCGGGCGTTTCTGCATTTTCTCGCCACCCGCGCGCGTCAGGCCGAGGCGCTGTACATCCTCGGTGACTTCTTCGAAGTCTGGATCGGCGACGACGGCATGACGCCCTTCCAGCACGAGATCGCCCGTGCCCTGCGCGAACTGAGTAATGCCGGCACGCGCATCTACCTGATGCACGGCAATCGCGACTTCCTTGTCGGCAAGGCGTTCTGCCGCGCGGCGGGCTGCACCTTGCTGAGCGACCCGCACAAAGTGCAGATGGGCGGCGAGTCGGTCCTGCTGATGCACGGCGATAGCCTGTGCACCCTCGATGTCGGCTACATGAAGCTGCGCCGCTGGCTGCGCAATCCGCTGTCGCTGCTGATCCTGCGTAACCTGCCGCTCACTACCCGGCAGAAGCTGGCGCGCAAGCTACGCAACGAAAGCCGCGCACAGACGCGGATGAAAGCCAGCGAGATCGTCGATGTCACGCCCGAGGAAGTGCTCAAGGTGATGGACGAATACGGCGTGCGCACGCTGATCCATGGCCACACCCATAGGCCAGCCGTGCACGAACTGGAAGTGAACGGCCAACCGGCACGCCGTATCGTGCTGGGCGACTGGGATCGTCAGGGCTGGGCATTGCAGGTCGATGAACAGGGCTTCAACCAGGCACCGTTCGAGCTCACGCCTGCAAACGTCTCCAAGCCGTAGCCCATAAAATGGTTGCAGGAGCGGCTTCAGCCGCGAAAAGCCACGATGTAGGGCGGGTGAAACCCGCCATTTCCCTCGCGGCGGGTTTCACCCGCCCTACCCGTCTATTGCAGTGTTCGCGGCTGTTTTATGCGGGCACGCCACTATGGAAACGGAACTGCTCATCCGGCGAGGTAATCAGCTCCCGCTCCACCGCCCGCACCACCTCGATACGCTCGTCCACGTCGGCCGCATCGCCATAGAGATAGGCGAGCTTGAGATAACCTCGATAGTGGCGCCCTTCGCTCTCCAGCAATCCGGCGTAGAACTTGGCCAGCTCGGCATCCAGTCGCGGCACCAGCGCGGCAAAGCGCTCGCAGGAGCGCGCCTCGATGAACGCACCGACCACCAGCACATCCACCAGCCGCTCCACTTCGCCACCACGCAACAGTGCACGCAGGCCGGCGGCGTAGCGCGAGGCGGAAACATGGCGAACCTCGAT
Organism: Pseudomonas sp. NY15364; assembly: GCF_048068235.1. Lineage (NCBI taxonomy): Bacteria > Pseudomonadati > Pseudomonadota > Gammaproteobacteria > Pseudomonadales > Pseudomonadaceae > Pseudomonas > Pseudomonas sp. NY15364. The sequence continues at coordinate 5,078 of NZ_JBLUPX010000050.1, forward strand.
ACCGCGCCCGCGGATGATCTTGCTCACCTGCTCGAAGTGCACCAGCTCCTCACGAGCCAAACGCGACATTCTCGCGGTCAATTCGGTCTTGGTCAGGTAGCGCCCCATCAGGCTCAGAGCCGTCTGTGCCGCCTTGTATTCCAGGTTGCGGTGGTCGAGCAGGAGGATCTCCTGCTGGCGCAAGGCCTCGTCCAGCCAGGCGTCGGGGGTGGCGACACCACCGAGAAACTCGAGAATTTCCTGCAGGATCGTTACAGGTTCCTCGCCATTACTCGGAACATGCTGGGTATTTGACATCATATTTGAAGCGCTCTCGGTGCTGGCGAGGTTGGAAATGGCGGGCCATTATACGAGTGGCAGGCCGGACGACCAGCATGCTGTTGATACAGGTCAACATGCCGCTGATAACGACCCGCCTATAGTTGGATAACTGCCATTCACGCTCAGGGAGATGACCATGCAAGCGATCCGCAGCATTCTGGTGGTGATGGATCCCCAACACCCAGAAGCCCTCGCACTGAAACGGGCAAAACTGATAGCCGGGGTAACCCAATCACACCTGCACCTGCTGGTCTGCGAGAAGAAAGGCGACCACAGCGCGTGGCTCAACGATCTCAGCAGCAGTCTCGCCGGGGAAGGTTTCAGCGTCTCCACCCAGCAGTCCTGGCATGAAAACCAGCACCAAACCATCATCGCCGTGCAGCAGGCCGAGGGCTGCGGCCTGGTGATCAAGCAGCACCTGCCGGACAACCCGCTGAAAAAGGCCCTGCTCACCCCGGAAGACTGGAAGTTGCTGCGCTATTGCCCAGGCCCGGTGCTGATGGTCAAGACCGAGCGCCCCTGGACCGGCGGCAACATCCTCGCTGCCGTAGACGTCGGTAACGCCGATGGCGAGCACCGCACCCTGCATGCCGGCATCATCAGCCATGGTTACGATATCGCTGGCCTGGCTAAGGGCACGCTGCACGTGACCACCGCGCATCCGACCCCGATGCTGTCGGCTGCCGATCCGACCTTCCAGCTCAAGGAAACCATCGAGGCCCGCTATCGCGAGCAATGCCGCAGTTTCCAGGCCGAATACGACATCAGCGACGAGCGCCTGCATGTGCTGGAAGGCCCAGCCGACGTGGTAATTCCGCAAGTTGCCCACCAGCTCGATGCGGCTGTCACGGTGATCGGCACCGTGGCGCGCACCGGGCTCTCCGGCGCACTGATCGGTAATACCGCCGAGGTCGTACTCGACGCACTGGAAAGTGACGTGCTGGTGCTCAAGCCTGACGAGATCATCGCCCACCTCGAAGAGCTGGTGGCGCAACGCTGAGCCAGCTCCCGAAACGAAAATGCCGCTCTGCATGAGCGGCATTTTTCTTTCCCTCCGGGCCGGACTAGACTCGCAGCTCCAGGCCTTCCCGCAGAAACTTCGGCGCGATGTAACGCTCGTAGTGCGCTTCAGAGAGCAGGAAGAATTCGCGATCGATGGCGTCACGCAATTCGGGCAGCGCCCAATTGCGGAACTCAGGCAGTACGACCATGCCGTACGCCTCCAGCTGATTGATCATCCGCGCGCCACGCGCGATCAGCTGATAGGCCCAGCAGTAAGGCGACTGTTGCGGCACAAAACGAATCTGCCGCTGCTCCAGCTGACGACGTAGACGCTGCTCATCGAATACCTCGACCTTGCCCGCCATCACCTGCACCAGCAGCACTTCCAGGCGCGTCCAGACGGCGCGCTTCTCGTCGTCGTTGTAGCTGTTCCAGTTGATCACCTCATGATGGAAGCGCTTGCAACCGCGGCACACGACATCGCCGTAAACGGTTGAGCACAGCCCCACGCAGGGCGTCTTGATGCGCTGATTGGACATGGCGAAACAACATAAACAGCAAAACGGCCTGGCATCTTAGCCCTTTGTCTAATCCAGATCACCCCTGCCGATACGGGGACATCGACTTAACTTTATTCGCGCTTTCCATTAGAATCGGCCCGCCTTTTATGGCGCCAATGTCCGTTGGAAGCTGTTTTCAAAGCGTCACGAGCACAGTCGATCCTGCAGGTACGATGGCGGCGCAGCCACTTGGAGTCCCCCCGAGCGTCTGCGTCAGCCCTCATCAGAAACCGTCCTGCCGGCGTAAAACTTTGAAAGCAGCTTCTACAAGAGACTCATGAAACCTCGGCTGCTCGGCTCATAAAGTCGAAAAGCGCCTGGTTCATGAGTATCTGGATCGCGTCCCGGACAACCCTTTGGGACCACTGATGAGGGTAATAACTGTGCTTGAAGCCTATCGCAAACACGTAGCAGAGCGTGCCGCTCAGGGTATCGTGCCCCAGCCGCTGAACGCCGAACAAACCGCAGGCCTGGTCGAGCTGCTGAAAAACCCGCCGGCTGGCGAAGAAGAATTCCTCGTAGACCTGATCACCAACCGCGTACCGCCAGGCGTCGATGAAGCCGCCTACGTCAAGGCCGGTTTCCTCTCTGCCGTTGCCAAGGGCGAAGCCACTTCCCCGCTGATCAGCAAGCAACGCGCCGTTGAGCTGCTGGGCACCATGCAAGGCGGCTACAACATCGCCACCCTGGTCGAACTGCTGGACGACGCCGCTCTGGGCGCCGTTGCCGCCGAGCAACTCAAGCACACCCTGCTGATGTTCGACGCCTTCCACGACGTCGCCGAGAAAGCCAAGGCTGGCAATGCCAACGCCAAGGCCGTGCTGCAGTCCTGGGCCGACGGCGAGTGGTTCACCGCCAAGCCAGCCATCGCCGAGAAATACAGCCTGGCTGTATTCAAGGTGCCTGGCGAAACCAACACCGACGACCTGTCCCCTGCCCCGGACGCCTGGTCGCGCCCTGACATCCCGCTGCACGCCCTGGCCATGCTGAAAATGGCCCGCGACGGCATCGTGCCGGAGCAACAAGGCGCCATCGGCCCGCTGAAGCAGATCGAAGAGATCAAGGCCAAGGGCTTCCCGGTTGCCTACGTCGGTGACGTGGTCGGTACCGGTTCTTCCCGTAAGTCCGCCACCAACTCGGTGCTGTGGTTCTTCGGTGACGACATTCCGTACGTTCCGAACAAGCGCGCTGGCGGCTTCTGCTTCGGCACCAAGATCGCCCCGATCTTCTACAACACCATGGAAGATGCCGGCGCCCTGCCGATCGAGTTCGACGTGTCGAACATCAACATGGGCGACGTGATCGATGTCTACCCCTACGCCGGCAAAGTCTGCAAGCACGGCACCGACGATGTCATCACCACCTTCGAACTGAAGACCCCGGTGCTGCTCGACGAAGTCCGCGCTGGCGGCCGCATCCCGCTGATCGTCGGCCGCGGCCTGACCGAGAAGGCGCGTGCCGAATTGGGCCTGGGCGCTTCCGACCTGTTCAAGAAGCCGGACCAGCCTGCTGCCAGCACCAAGGGTTTCACCCTGGCGCAGAAGATGGTCGGCAAGGCCTGCGGCGTCGAAGGCGTACGTCCGGGCACCTACTGCGAACCGAAGATGACCACCGTCGGCTCCCAGGATACCACCGGCCCGATGACCCGCGACGAGCTGAAAGACCTGGCGTGCCTGGGCTTCTCGGCTGACCTGGTGATGCAGTCCTTCTGCCACACCGCGGCCTATCCGAAGCCGATCGACGTCACCACCCACCACACCCTGCCGGATTTCATCCGCACCCGTGGCGGCGTGTCCCTGCGTCCGGGCGACGGCATCATCCACAGCTGGCTGAACCGCATGCTGCTGCCTGACACCGTCGGCACCGGTGGCGACTCGCACACCCGCTTCCCGATCGGTATCAGCTTCCCGGCCGGCTCCGGCCTGGTGGCCTTCGCCGCCGCCACCGGCGTAATGCCGCTGGACATGCCAGAATCGGTTCTGGTGCGCTTCAAGGGCAAGATGCAACCGGGTATCACCCTGCGTGACCTGGTCCATGCCATCCCCTACTACGCCATCCAGAAAGGCCTGCTGACCGTCGAGAAGAAAGGCAAGAAGAACATCTTCTCCGGCCGCATCCTCGAGATCGAAGGTCTGGACAACCTGACCGTCGAGCAGGCGTTCGAGCTGTCCGACGCCTCCGCCGAGCGTTCGGCTGCCGGCTGCACCATCAAACTGCCGGAATCGGCCATCGCCGAGTACCTGAAGTCCAACATCACCCTGCTGCGCTGGATGATCAGCGAAGGCTATGGCGATGCCCGCACCCTGGAGCGCCGTGCCCAGGCGATGGAAGCCTGGCTGGCCAACCCGGTGCTGATGGAAGCCGACAAGGACGCCGAGTACGCCGAAGTCATCGAAATCGACCTGGCCGAGCTCAACGAGCCGGTACTGTGCGCCCCGAACGACCCGGACGATGCCCGTCTGCTGTCCACCGTGGCCGGCGACAAGATCGACGAAGTGTTCATCGGTTCGTGCATGACCAACATCGGCCACTTCCGCGCTGCCGGCAAGCTGCTGGACAAGGTCAAGGGTGGTATCCCGACCCGTCTGTGGCTGTCGCCGCCGACCAAGATGGATGCTCACCAGCTGACCGAAGAAGGCTACTACGGTATCTACGGCAAGGCCGGTGCGCGTATGGAGATGCCGGGCTGCTCGCTGTGCATGGGGAACCAGGCACGTGTGGCTGCCAACTCCACCGTGGTTTCCACCTCCACCCGTAACTTCCCGAATCGCCTGGGCGATGGCGCCAACGTGTACCTGGCCTCTGCCGAACTGGCAGCGGTCGCTTCGATTCTCGGCAAGCTGCCGACCGTCGAGGAGTACATGGCTTACGCGAAGGATATCGACAGCATGGCTGGCGACATCTACCGCTACCTGAGCTTCGACCAGATCGCCGACTTCCGTGAAGCGGCAGCCAACGCCAAGATCCCGGTCGTTCAGGCCTGATCAAAGCGTAGTGAAAGGAGCCCCGCCTAGTGCGGGGCTTTTTTATGGCCCGCCACTCTATCGACTCGTCAGCGCACTCATCACAAACGGCGACGCCCACTTGGGACGCGTGTCTTCTGGCATATGCCTTGCTTCGTCACTTCGTATACAGCCGTTCCAATGGCGGAATGGCTTGATCGACAACGGCGTCGTATCGAATCCCGGAGCTCTCGCGCTGGATCTGGTACGACGCTTTTTTATGGGCAGCCGCCCATGAATCAACGTCTTTTTGCGTGAAGGTAAGGAAGCAGCATGAGCGAACACGACACCCCGCGCGACGATGCCCTGGCCTGGGCCTGGGGTAGCGACGCCCCGGAGAAGAGCATGCTGAACATCGGCTTCATGGCGCTGAGCGATTCGGCTTCGGTGATCGTCGCCGCGACTCAGGGCTTTGCCGAGAAGTACGGGCTGAGCCTCAGACTGCAACGTCAGACCTCCTGGGCCAGCTCGCGCGACCGCCTGCTCAGCGGCGAGCTGGACGCCGCCCACAGCCTGTATGGGCTGATCTATGGCGTGCAGCTGGGCCTTGGCGGTGCCGCGGCCACGGATATGGCCGTGCTCATGGGGCTGAACCAGAACGGCCAGAGCATCAACCTGTCGCACACCCTGCAAGCCGCTGGCGTGACCAGCGGCAAAGCACTGCGCCAATACGTGCACCAGCATGAAGCACGGCTGACCTTTGCCCAGACCTTTCCCACCGGCACCCACGCGATGTGGCTTTACTACTGGCTGGCCAGCCAGGGCATTCATCCACTTCGCGATGTCGACAGCGTGGTGGTGCCGCCGCCGCAGATGATCGAGCACCTGGAGGCCAAGCGCATCGACGGTTTCTGCGTTGGCGAACCCTGGACCGCCAAGGCCGTCGATGAACAGCTCGGCTGCACCGTTACCACCATTCAGGCGATCTGGCCGGATCACCCGGAAAAAGTACTGGGCTGTACCCGCGCCTTCGCCGAGCAGAACCCCAACACCGCCCGGGCCCTGATCATGGCGGTGCTCGACGCGGCACGCTTCATCGATGAGAGCGAAGAAAACAAACGCAGCACCGCCCTGCTGCTCAGCGGTAGCGACTACGTCAACGCACCGGTTTCGGCGATCACCCCGCGCTTTCTCGGCCAGTATCAGGACGGTTTGGGCCACGCCTGGCAGGACGAGCACCCGCTGCGCTTTCATGCCGGCGGGCTGGTCAACCATCCCTATCTGTCCGACGCCATGTGGTTCATGACTCAGTTCCGCCGCTGGGGCCTGTTGCGTAGCGATCCCGACTACCTGGGGGTGGCCCGCCAGGTCCAACAACTTGCACTGTACCGCGAGGCCGCATCGACGCTGGGCATACCGGTGCCGGGGGAAATGCGTAGCTCCATCCTGCAGGACGGCACGTGCTGGGACGGCAGCGACCCAGCCGCCTACGCGCGCAGCTTCCGCCTCCATGCCCTGGCCGATAGCCCGGCTGTCGCCCTGTAATTGCCGGGAGAGCATCCGATGCTGCGTATCCTTCTGATCAACGACACCCCGAAGAAGGTCGGTCGCCTGAAATGCGCCCTGATCGAAGCAGGTTTCGAGGTGATAGACGAATCCGGCCTGACCATCGATCTGCCTGAGCGGGTCGAGGCGGTGCGCCCCGACGTCATCCTGATCGACACCGAATCACCCGGCCGCGACGTGATGGAACAGGTGGTACTGGTCAGCCGCGACCAGCCACGGCCGATCGTGATGTTCACCGACGAGCACGACCCCGGCGTGATGCGCCAGGCGATCCAAAGCGGCGTCAGTGCCTATATCGTCGAGGGCATTCACGCCCAGCGCCTGCAACCGATCCTCGACGTCGCCATGGCCCGCTTCGAGAGCGATCAGGCGCTGCGCGCACAGCTGCAGGCGCGCGACGCACAGCTGGCCGAACGCAAGCGCGTGGAGCTGGCCAAGGGTCTGCTGATGAAAATGAAGAGCTGCAACGAGGAAGAGGCCTACACCCTGATGCGGCGCCAGGCCATGAGCCGCCAGCAGAAGCTGATCCAGGTGGCCGAGCAGATCATTGCGATGCACGACATGCTCGGCGGCTGACTGTTGCGCTGCGCCGCTCGCTGACTGTACTGGACAGCGAGACAGCGGCGCGCTTATCTTCTCGCCAGGCCGCCACATGCGGCCAACGTCGCTCGGACGGTTCCGGGCGCTTACGTATCCGAGGAAATCATGGCTGACAACGCCAAGCGCCGCTTTGCGCGCATCGATCGTCTCCCCCCCTACGTCTTCAACATCACCGCCGAACTGAAGATGGCCGCACGCCGTCGCGGTGAAGACATCATCGACTTCTCCATGGGCAACCCCGACGGTGCGACTCCGCCGCACATCGTTGAGAAGCTCGTGCAGGTAGCCCAGCGTGAAGACACCCACGGATACTCCACCTCCCGCGGTATTCCTCGCCTGCGCCGTGCTATCTCGCGCTGGTACAAGGACCGCTACGACGTGGAGATCGATCCGGAAAGCGAAGCCATCGTCACCATCGGCTCCAAGGAAGGCCTGGCGCACCTGATGCTGGCCACCCTGGACCACGGCGATACCGTGCTGGTGCCCAACCCCAGCTACCCGATCCACATCTACGGCGCGGTGATCGCCGGCGCTCAGGTGCGCTCCGTACCGCTGGTGCCGGGCGTGGACTTCTTCACCGAGCTGGAACGGGCGATTCGTGAGTCGATTCCCAAGCCGAAGATGATGATCCTCGGCTTCCCCTCCAACCCCACCGCCCAGTGCGTGGAGCTGGACTTCTTCGAGCGCGTAGTCACCCTGGCCAAACAGTACGACGTACTGGTGGTGCACGATCTGGCCTACGCCGACATCGTCTACGACGGCTGGAAAGCGCCGTCGATCATGCAGGTACCGGGCGCCAAGGACATCGCGGTGGAGTTCTTCACCCTGTCCAAGAGCTACAACATGGCTGGCTGGCGGATCGGCTTCATGGTCGGCAACCCGGAGCTGGTCAGCGCCCTGGCGCGGATCAAGAGCTACCACGACTATGGCACCTTCACCCCGCTGCAGGTGGCGGCCATCGCTGCGCTGGAAGGCGACCAACAGTGCGTGCACGACATCGCCGAACAGTACCGGCAACGCCGCAACCTGCTGGTCAAGGGCCTGCACGAGATCGGCTGGATGGTTGAGAAGCCCAAGGCCTCGATGTACATCTGGGCCAAGATCCCCGACGCCTACGCGCACCTGGGCTCGCTGGAGTTCGCCAAGAAGCTGCTGGCCGAGGCCAAGGTCTGCGTCTCGCCGGGCCTGGGTTTTGGCGACTACGGCGACGACCATGTACGCTTCGCCCTGATCGAGAACCAGGACCGCAGCCGCCAGGCACTGCGCGGCATCAAGGCGATGTTTCGCGCCGACGGTTTGCTGCCAGGCAAGCCGGCCAAGACAGATACCGAGTAAGCATTGAAGGGCGCCGTGAGGCGCCCTTTCTACATGGGCATGGAAACCGACAAGTTCTGCGACAATTCATGACGTTACGCACGCCAAGCGGTGGTTTCGAGCAATTGCCCGGCAGAGTGAACGCCCGTACACTGCGCGCCCCTTCCCTGACGGTTCTCCCCAATGCTCTTCGTTTTGCGCATGCTGTTGATGGGCGTGCATTTCATCCTGGCCGGCCTGCTCGGCCTGCTGCTCGGCCTGTGCCGCCCGTTCAATCCGGACAACAGCCGCCTCTGTGCCCGTCTTTATTCGCTGCCCGCCCTGTGCCTGCTGCGCCTGAAGCTGAAGACAGACGTACGCCCGCTTTTAGAACACCAGCGCTCCTGCGTGATCATCGCCAACCACCAGTCCAACTTCGATCTTTACGTGCTAGGCCGCGTGGTGCCGGAACGTACCGTGAGCATCGGCAAGAAGAGCCTCAAGTGGGTGCCATTCTTCGGTCAGCTCTACTGGCTGGCCGGCAACGTGCTGATCGATCGCAGCAATGCCGTCGCCGCCAAGCGTGCGATGCTCACCACCACCGAAACCCTGCGCAATCGCGACACCTCGATCTGGGTATTCCCGGAAGGCACGCGCAACCTCGGTCGCGGTCTGCTGCCATTCAAGAAGGGGGCATTTCAGATGGCAATCGCGGCCGGCGTACCGATCATCCCGGTGTGCGTGAGCAACTACAGCAAATCCATGAGTCTGAACCGCTGGAACAGCGGCCGCATCATGATTCGCTCGCTGCCGGCCATCCCCACTGCCGGCCTGAGCCTGGATGACATGCCCGCACTGATCGAACGTTGCCAGCAAGCCATGAGCGAATGCATCAGCAGCATGGACAAGGAACTGGCCTCGGCATGAGGCCTGACGCGAGGCGCGATCGCGATCAGGTAGCTCGCGCCAGTCATCAAACCTATCGATAGTTACTCTGCCGCGCATCCATTATTCAATCGAAATGACTTAGGCGATTCTGTGCCCACGCCAACTCCTGACCTGGAGCACAGAATGTCTCGCCTCTCTCAAGCCGCCCGCAACGGCGCTCTTGCTGCCATCGGCCTGTACCTGATCAGCACCTCGACGGTGCTGGTCGTGAGTTACGCTGCCGTCCAGCCAAGCACTCCAACCTTTGCACAAACAGGCCCACTACAGAGCCTGATCACTCATTTGCCCGCCCTGCTCGGCGCGCGCTCGCAAGGTTGAGTGAACGGCCATGATCAAAAATCACTGCACCCGCCTGCTGGTGCTCGCCAGCCTGTCGCTGCTGACCACCTTGCTGGCCCTCAGTGGCATCGGCAAAGGTTCGGCTGGTGCCGTGGCGCGCAACATCGAATGCAGCCACAAACTGGCTCATCACCGGGACCTGGCCGAAAGCCTCAAGCGGCAGCGCAGCAGCCCGCCACCGAGCAGAAGCGAACGGCTCTCGCCTTACTTCGTGCTCACTCAGCAGGCATGAAAAAGCCCGGCTGACCGGGCTTTTTCATGTCTCGATATCAGACTCAGGCCTTGGCTTGCTTGCCCTGAGCGACAAAACGCATCATCCACTCCGCCACAGCACTGCCCTGCTGCGAGTGTTTGAGGCTATCCACGCCCTGCTGATAGATCTGCTCGCCAAGATGCTGCTGACGCAGATCAAGCAGCGCCCGCGAGTAGTCGTGGACGAATTCCGGGTGCCCCTGGAAGCACAACACCTGATCCTCGATATGGTAGGCACCAATCGGGCAGAAGTCGCTGGAAGCCAGCAGCGTGGCCTTTTCCGGCAGGCGAGTGACTTGGTCCTGATGGCTGATCAGCAACTGCAGCTCATCCAGCTCTGGGCTCATCCACTCGGGCTTGCCCGCCAGACGATAACTATGCACGCCCACGCCCCAGCCCTGCTCTGCACGCTCAGCCTTGCCGCCAAGCAGCAACGCCAGTAGCTGGTGACCAAAGCAGATGCCCAGCAGCTTGTCGCCACGCTTGTAGCGCTCGAGCAGATACTCCTTGAGCGTCTGAATCCAGGGGTCGCTGCCGAAAGAATCCGCCTTGCTGCCCGTCACCAGATAGGCATCGAATTTCTCGCTATCGGGCGGGTAATGCCCCTCCACCACGTTATATACACTGAACTCCGCCGCAACCGGCTGCTGAGCGAACAACTGCTCGAACATGCGGCCATAGCCCTGATACTGGTCGACCAGTTCGGGACGGAGGATGTCAGTTTCCAGAATACAGATACGCAGTGGCATGAGGTTTCCTGTGGTGAACACGCGGGCGGGTAATTTGTGCGTTTTTCTTAACATATGAATTCGCACAAATAAATAGCCAACCCTGATTTTCAAGCAGATCCGCGATTATCGGCGCTGTGCAATGCCACGAACGGTTGTCAATTAAAATTGACGAAACTTTACCCTGCCAGTGCGTGGCGACGCTTCATCAGCTGCTTCGATAGCTACCATGCACGCCATTCATTTCTGTGATTGCACGCCCGCAGCGAATATCGCCACATCGGGCAGTCGCCCTCATCGCACAGAAGGATATCGATCATGAGCATCTGCGCCGCACTCGCCAGCTTCGCCGCCGTTTCCGCCTTCCAGACCGTCGCACCGGTTCGCGTCGAGCAGGCTGCCGCCGCAGCCCGCGACGTTCGTCCGAGCTGACACAACTCGGGAGAGCCGCCATGCACAGCCAACTCAGCCTGGACGCCTACGGCGTCACCTACGCCCACCTGCAAGATGGCAGCCTGCAGTTCGAAACCGAAGCTGCCCTGCAACTCGATGATGGCAGCATGTTGACCCTGCGCATGCCAACTCGCCACAGCGAGATGCTGGCGATCCACGAGGCCGTGTGCATCCGTCAGGGCTGGTGCCAGGCGGCGTGAGAAAGCGATGGTCTAGACTCCTCGTGACATTCACGGAACGAGGAACTGGCCCCATGCAAACACGCACTCTGATCACCCTGTTCGCCGGCAGCCTGTTGCTTGCCGGCAACGCTCTAGCAGATCGCCCCGGCAGCGACTGGATCAGCATCGACGAGGCGCTGAGCAAAGCACGTGCAGCTGGCTACACGGAGCTACACAAGATCGAAGCCGACAATGACGGTTACTGGGAAGGCGAAGGCCTGAAACAGGATGGCCGTCTTCACGAATTTCGTATCGACGGCAAGAGCGGTGCAGTGATTCGCGACCAGCTGGACGATTGACTCAGCCAGCCAATGAGAAACGGCCCTTTCGGGCCGTTTCTGCATCCGTAGGGTGCGCCATGCGCACCGCGGACACTCCGCTTAAGCGGTGCGCATGGCCTGGGCGGCCCCGCGACACCCTACAAGGGAGGCTCAGAACGTCTCTCCCTTGCAGACTGTGTGAAAACCTAGCAGTCTGAGAGCAAGCTGAAGACAATGCCTCCATCAGTCGATGGGGGCATTGTCGTTTATGGGCTACATCCAGGGCGAAGGTCGTCAGCA
>NZ_JBLUPX010000051.1:0-16558 GCF_048068235.1 Pseudomonas sp. NY15364
TGCATGTGTTAGGCCTGCCGCCAGCGTTCAATCTGAGCCATGATCAAACTCTTCAGTTCAATACTGCTTGGGTTTTGAGAAAACCCTAAACTTGGCTCAGCAATCGCAAATCTCTCTATTACTAAAGAGTTAACTCTCGAATTAACGAGTGTTGCTTTGTGATGCTGATAATCAGTTGACTATCAGTCTTACCTCACAAGCACCCACACGAATTGCTTGATTCAGTTGTTAAAGAACAGTTGGTTAAGCCTTTCGTCTCAACCGAGGCGCGCATTCTACAGCAGCCTCTCTATCTGTCAAGCTGTTTTTCGATTTTGTTTCCGGAGAAACTTCTTTCTACTCAACCACTTGCGCCTTCGATCCGAACCTCTTCTCTCCAGCGGGAGGCGCATTCTACAGCGTTCAAAACCGCTGTCAACACCTCTTTTCTACCGCCTTCGATCCATTCGACCGAACCACCAACAGAGCCTTACGACCACCCTGCCGACCGGCGCGCATTCTACACGCCAGATCCAGTTTTGCAAACCCTTCATTCAACTTAACTTATTGATTAACAAGAAGTTTTTGAAGCGCTTCATCGCTGAAGTGGCGCGCATTCTACATCCAGCAGAATGCGCGTCAAGCTTATTTTGCAGTTTTATTACTCAGCTTTGAGGGCGATACGCGCAAAGGCCTTCTTGCCGGCCTGACAGACATGAGCAGAACCCAGCTTGAACAGGAAGGTGCGATCAACCACTTCACCATCGACGCGCACGCCTCCCGAGCCCAACAGGTCGCGAGCAACCGCAGCATTTTTCACCAAGCCTGCCTTATTAAGGACGGACGAGATCGGCATATCTTCAGCCGATACCAGTTCGACCTCGGGCAGATCTTCCGGCAGCTCACCATCCTTCATACGGTTGCCAGCGGAACGGTGAGCATTGGCCGCAGCCTCTTCACCATGAAAGCGCGCCACAAGTTCTTCGGCCAGCTTGATCTTGATATCACGCGGGTTCGCGCCCTGCTCGACATCGCGCTTGAACTGCTCGATCTCCTCCATGGAGCGGAAGCTGAGCAACTCGAAGTATCGCCACATCAGCGCATCAGGCATGGACACGAGTTTGTTGTACATCACACCCGGCGCTTCCTGGATGCCCACGTAGTTGCCCAGAGACTTGGACATCTTCTTCACGCCATCGAGACCTTCCAGCAACGGCATGGTGACGATGCACTGCGACGCTTGCCCATAGGCTCTCTGCAACTCGCGCCCCATCAGCAGATTGAACTTCTGATCGGTGCCGCCCAGTTCGACATCGGCCTTCAGCGCTACGGAGTCATAGCCCTGCACCAGCGGATAGAGAAACTCGTGAATGGCGATCGGCTGGTTGCTGCTGTAGCGCTTGTCGAAGTCATCACGCTCCAGCATGCGCGCCACCGTGTACTGCGACGTCAGACGAATGAAATCGGCAGGCCCCATCTGGTCCATCCAGGTGGAGTTGAAGGCCACCTCGGTCTTGGCCGGATCGAGAATCTTGAAGACCTGCTGCTTATAGGTCTCGGCATTATCCAGAACCTGCTCACGGGTCAGCGGCGGACGAGTAGCGCTCTTACCGCTGGGGTCACCGATCATTCCGGTGAAATCCCCAATCAGGAAGATCACATGGTGACCGAGCTCCTGGAACTGACGCAGCTTATTAATAAGAACGGTATGGCCGAGATGCAGATCTGGAGCAGTAGGGTCGAAACCCGCCTTGATCCGCAGCGGCTGACCACGCTTGAGCTTTTCGACCAGCTCAGCCTCAACCAGAACCTCTTCCGCACCGCGCTTGATCAGCGCCAGCTGCTCTTCAACCGACTTCATAAAATGACTCACAATGACCTTGTTCAAAAGGGAACCAACCATACAAGAACGCCGACAAATCACAAGTTTTGCTCAGCGTATGGCAGACCATGCGCCGATCATCATCTGCAGGGTTGCCTCCCGGCGGTTTTGGTTATATTTTATACAGTTAGTGCATATTCATCATGCTCTTCTTTTAATCTTCATCTTTTCACTTCAAAAGCAGCCCTATGACCTCTACATCTAAAGCGCCGCCGCTCTATCCAAAGACCCATATTCTTGCAGCGAGCGGCGTAGCCGCGTTGCTCAGCCTTGCCCTCCTGGTTTTTCCTTCGCGTGAAGTCGAGGCACAGAAAACCTTCATAGACCTGGATCTGGGCAACGATGCCGAGATGGTGCTGCAGGAAAAGGATGACCTCCGAGCGGGACTACCAGTGCCGGGCGCCGCCTCGCCATTCGCCGAAATCGAGCAAGGCACCGACATCGCCGAAAACAGCGCACAAGACGCTGACGAAGACCTCCTAGAAACAGCTGATTCCTCTCCTCCCTCCGATCCCAGCCACCACAACATCACGGTCAGTAATGGCGATACGCTTTCTACCGTGTTCGCCAAGGTCGGTCTGAGCGCCAACGATCTGCATGAGGCCCTGAACAGTAATAAAGAGGCCAAACAATTCAGCCGCCTTAAAGTGGGCCAGGTGCTGGACTTCGAACTGAACGAAGACGGCAAGCTGAAAAGCCTGCAGAGCAAAATCAGCGACCTGGAAACCATTCGCCTGAGCCGCACCGATAAAGGCTTCGATTTCCAGCGCGATCAGGTCAAGCCCGAGGTGGTCACCGCTTACAGCCGTGGCGTGATCAACAGCTCGCTGTTTCTCTCCGCCAAACGTGCAGGCCTGTCGCATAGCCTGACCATGGACCTGGCCAACGTATTTGGTTACGACATCGACTTCGCCATGGATATTCGCGAAGGGGACGAGTTCGAAGTGATCTACGAAGAGAAGGTGGTCAACGGCAAACGTGTCGGCACCGGCAATATTCTCTCGGCACGCTTCACCAACCGCGGCAAGACTTACACCGCCGTGCGCTACACCAGCAAACAAGGCATCACCAGCTACTACAACGCCGATGGCGAGAGCATGCGCAAGGCGTTCATCCGTACGCCGGTGGACTTCGCTCGCATCAGCTCGCGCTTCTCCACTGGGCGCAAGCACCCGATCCTGAACAAGATTCGCGCGCACAAGGGTGTCGACTATGCCGCGCCACGTGGCACGCCGATCAAGGCTGCCGGTGACGGTCGCGTAACACTGGCAGGTCGCAACGGCGGCTACGGCAATACCGTGATCATCCAGCACGGCCAGCGCTACCGCACCCTGTACGCACACATGCAGGGTTTTGCCAAAGGTGTTCGCAATGGTTCGAACGTCAAGCAAGGCCAGATCATCGGTTACATCGGCACCACCGGGCTCTCCACCGGCCCTCACCTGCACTATGAGTTCCAGGTCAACGGCGTACACGTAGATCCACTCAGCCAGAAGCTGCCGATGGCCGACCCGATTGCAGCGAGCGAGAAGCAACGCTTCATGCAACTTAGCAAGCCGCTGATGGCGCGCATGGACCAGGAAAAGACCACCATGCTAGCCGCTAACCAGCAGTAAGCCGTGCCCCTCTATATTGGTGTGATGTCCGGCACCAGCCTGGACGGGCTGGACATCGCGCTGATCGATCAGGATCAGCGCCCCAAACTCCTCGCCACGCTCTACCACCCCATGCCAGAACAACTGCGTAGCGACCTGTTGGCGCTGTGCACCTCGGGCGATGATGAGCTGGCGCGCGCAGCTATCGCAGAACAGCGCTGGGTCGAATTGGCCGCTGCCGCCATCAACGAACTCCTGCAGCAACAGAACCTGACCGCGCAGCAGATTCGCGCCATCGGCAGCCATGGCCAGACCGTGCGCCATGAACCCGCACGCGGCTTCACCATTCAGATCGGCAACCCAGCGCTGCTGGCCGAGCTCACCGGGATTTGCGTGGTCGGCGATTTTCGTCGTCGCGATGTGGCTGCCGGCGGACAAGGGGCTCCCTTGGTCCCTGCTTTTCACCACGACCTGTTCGGCAACAGTCAACGTCATGTCGCCGTGCTCAATGTCGGCGGCTTCAGCAACCTCAGCCTGCTTTCACCCGGCCAGGAGGTTCTGGGATTCGACAGCGGCCCTGGTAACGTTCTGCTCGATGCCTGGATTCAGTATTGCCAGGGCCTGACCTATGACCGTGACGGCGCCTGGGCATCCAGCGGCAAGGTAGACGCAGAGCTGCTGTCGCGGCTGCTGAGCGATCCCTTCTTCGCCACCCAGGGGCCGAAGAGTACCGGCCGCGAGCTATTCAACCTCGACTGGCTGCTGGCCCATTTGCATGGATCACCGCGCCTGGCCAACGAAGATGTACAGGCGACCCTGGTGGAACTCACCGCACACAGCATCGTCAGCGCTTTGCGCAACGCGCAAGCTCACACCGATGTCCTGCTGGTGTGTGGCGGCGGCGCTCACAACGCTTGTCTGATGAAGCGCCTGAGCGAGATGCTACCTGGAACCGAAGTCAGCAGCACCGCAGCTGCAGGTGTTGACCCGGACTGGGTCGAAGCCATGGCCTTCGCCTGGCTGGCGCATTGCGCACTTGAGGGCATTGCTGGCAATCGCCCGAGCGTGACCGGAGCCAGAGGCCTGCGCGTGCTCGGCGCCATCTACCCCGCCTGAAAACGAAAACGCCGCGCTTAGAGCGCGGCGCCTGTCATCAGGCGAAGCATTCAGATCGAGAAGGACGACCCGCAACCACAGGTGGTGGTGGCGTTGGGGTTCTTGATCACGAAGCGCGAACCTTCCAGCCCTTCCTGATAGTCCACCTCGGAGCCCGCCAGATACTGGAAGCTCATGGCATCCACCACCAGGCTTACACCTTCACGCTCGACGATGGTGTCATCCTCGGCTACTTCCTCATCGAAGGTAAAACCGTACTGAAAGCCCGAGCAGCCGCCGCCCGTGACGAACACACGCAGCTTCAGGCGCGGATTGCCCTCTTCATCGACCAGGTTCTTCACCTTGCCGGCCGCGCCCTGAGTGAAGTGCAAGGGGGCAGGGGTGAAGGTTTCGACGCTCATTCTGGACTCCCGGCGCTATGCGCCATACTGCTTTGGGCGTGCATTATCCGCTTGCCCGACGAAATTGGTCAACTATTGCTCGATTTCCAGCGTCGCCGGAAGCTCGAGTGGCCGCTCACCATCCTTGAGGTGACAGAGGCGCCCTTCGATCTGCGCCCCCATGGCCATCTCCATCAGGCCGTAATGCAGGTTACCGCGAACCCGGGAGCGCGAGCCTAGCTCAAGATGGCCGCTGGCGAACACATCACCACTCACCTCGCCATCGATCACTATATGGGGTGCACGTATCTCACCTTCAACCAGGCCGCCCGCGCTCACGCGCACCAGACCTTCGGTAGCCAGCAGATTACCGTTGACCCGACCATCCACTTGCACTGCGCCCTGAAAGCGCATGTCGCCTACCAGCTCAGCGCCAGCGGCAATCAGGCTGGTCTTACCGCTGAAACGCTGCAAGTCGGGTTTGGTCTTGTCTTTACTCCACATGAGTGGCTATCGCTCCTGATTTTATCCATTCGAATGTACGGCTTAGCGGCTTGTCGCCTTCGACCTCCGCCTGAACCTTGACCTGACGCGGCTCGAAGCCCTCAGGTAGTTGTAGTTCGCCAAAACGACCCGCCTCGGGGAAGGACTGGAAGTGCTTGAAAGAGAACGCAATGCTGCTCTCGCTGACCTCATCGGACAGCGCCGCAAGCTCCAGCACAGCCGGCTTACCGTTCTGCTTCCCCTCGATCGTAATGCGCAAACGCCCCTGCAATGCCTCATCACTGGCGCCGACTCGGCTCATCAGCAATTTGTAGCGGAATCGTAGCGGCGCGTCCGTGGCTTGCAACTCAAAGGCACGAATGCGAATGCCTTCACGACGGCTGGCAGGTGCCAGCACACCTTTGTAGAAGGCCAGGTCCTGCTGTTGCTTGAAGATCTGCTCCTCCAGCAACTTGATGGTGCGACGATTCTGCTCCATGGCTTGCTGAGTGACTTTGTCGCTACTGCCGACCACAGCCAGGCGCTGGCGCAACAGTTCCAGCTCCTGCTCCTGTTCGGCAACGCGAGTCAACAACGCATGCGGCTCCTCGGCCGCCTGAGGAGGCTGCACTTGCGGCCAGTACCAACCCAGGGCAAAGGCCGCTGGCACAGCGAGCACCAGCAGCAGTTGCAGCCAGCGACGCCTGCGCTCACGGCGCGGATCGCTGAGGCGGACCTCCCAGCCAGGTATCACGGCAGCAGGGCCGCGTGCGACAGGCCGAGGCGCTCGTCGAGACCGAAAAGAATGTTCATGTTCTGCACCGCCTGACCGGATGCGCCCTTGACCAGGTTGTCGATCACCGAAAGCACCACCACCAGATCGCCGCCTTGCGGACGGTGCACGGCGATGCGGCAAACATTGCCTCCGCGCACGCTACGGGTTTCCGGGTGGCTGCCCGCCGGCATGACATCGACGAACGGCTCGCCGGCGTAACGCTTCTCGAACAGCGCCTGAAGATCGACCGAGGTATCGGCCACGCGTGCATAAAGGGTCGAGTGAATGCCGCGAATCATCGGCGTCAGGTGTGGAACGAAGGTCAGACCAACGTCGCTGCCTGCTGCCTGGCGCAGTCCCTGACGAATTTCCGGGAGGTGACGATGGCCCTTGACCGAGTAGGCCTTCATGCTTTCGCCAGCCTCACAGAACAACGAACCAACGCTGGCTCCGCGGCCCGCACCGCTGACGCCGCTCTTGCAGTCGGCGATCAGGCTGCCGACATCGGCCAAGCCGGCTTCCAGCAGCGGAATCAGGCCGAGCTGAGTAGCGGTCG
Organism: Pseudomonas sp. NY15364; assembly: GCF_048068235.1. NCBI lineage: Bacteria > Pseudomonadati > Pseudomonadota > Gammaproteobacteria > Pseudomonadales > Pseudomonadaceae > Pseudomonas > Pseudomonas sp. NY15364. The sequence goes on from NZ_JBLUPX010000051.1 coordinate 6,767, forward strand.
GGTAGCAACCGGGGACGGCGATCAGACGCGCGGTCTTGATCGCCTCGCGGTTGACCTCGGGCAGACCGTATACCGCCTCACTCAGCAGCTCGGGCGCGCCATGAGGCTGGCCGTACCACTTGGCCCACTCCTCGGCGTCCTGCAAACGAAAATCGGCGGACAGATCGATCACTCGCGTGCCTGCGGCCAGCAGTTCACCCGCCAGCGCGTGAGCCACGCCGTGCGGGGTGGCGAAGAACACCACGTCACAGGCGCCCAACGTAGCAACGTCGGGAACGCTGAAGGCCAGATTCGGATAGTGACCGCGCAGGTTGGGGTACATCTCATCGACACGCAGGCCGGCCTCGGAACGGGAAGTGATCACGGTCACCTCTGCCTGCGGGTGTTGCGCCAGCAGACGCAGCAATTCGACACCGGTGTAGCCCGTGCCGCCGACGATACCGACCTTGATCATCACATGCCCCTTTGCAAAAGCCATTGGAAAGCTGCCGATGATAAAGCCGCATCGGCCAAGCTCCAACCACGGAGGTGACGCAGGGCGTCAGCTACCTCTACTATCGAGGCCATTTTTCAGCGCGGGAAGCGAAAATGCTCTATCTCTGGCTCAAGGCTCTGCACATCATCGCCATGGTCTGCTGGTTCGCCGGCCTGTTCTATCTACCGCGTCTGTTCGTCTATCACGCCATGAGCAGCGACGCCGCCAGCCACGAACGATTCTGCATCATGGAGCGCAAGCTGTATCGCGGCATCATGATTCCCTCGATGATCGCCACGCTGGGACTGGGCATCTGGTTACTCAGCCTCAACTCGGCGTACTACTTCACGCAAGGCTGGATGCACGCCAAGCTTACGCTGGTAGTGGCGTTGGTGATCTATCACCACCTGTGCGGGGCTCAGCTCAAGCGCTTTGCTCGCGGCGAGAACAGCCGCAGCCATGTGTTCTATCGTTGGTTCAATGAAGCACCGGTGCTGGCACTGCTGGGGATCGTCATCCTGGTTGTCGTCCGCCCCTTCTGAGGAGTTCATCATGTCTCTGCCCGCCCTGCTCGAACAGCGCCTGCGCCTGCCACTGGTGGCTGCGCCGATGTTCCTGGTATCCAACCCGGCACTGGTCGGTGCCTGCTGCAACAGCGGCATCGTCGGCAGCTTTCCGGCACTGAACCAGCGTGAGAGCGCCGGTTTCGCTGCCTGGCTCGACGAAATCGAAGCCAGCCTCTCGGCTGACGCCGCGCCCTTCGCCGTCAACCTGATCGTGCATAACAGCAACCCACGGCTGCAGGCGGACCTGGCCATCTGCGTCGAACTCCGCGTGCCTATCGTCATCACCAGCCTGGGCGCAGTGAAGGAAGTGGTCGATGCCGTGCACAGCTACGGTGGCCTGGTATTCCATGACGTGACCACCCGCCGCCATGCGGAAAAAGCTGCCGAAGCGGGTGTGGACGGCCTGATCGCCGTGGCAGCTGGCGCGGGCGGCCACGCCGGCACCTGGAGTCCTTTCGCCCTGCTAGCCGAGATTCGTCAATTCTTCGACAAGACCGTGCTGCTGTCGGGTTGCCTCAATCACGGCCACGAGATTCTCGCAGCTCAACTGCTCGGCGCCGATCTGGCCTATATGGGCACCCGCTTCATCGCCACCACCGAGAACAATGCCTCGGCCGACTACAAGCAGATGATCCTCGACGCACGGGCCGCCGATATCATCCACACGCCCGCCGTGTCCGGCGTACCAGCCAGCTTCATGCGCCAGAGCCTGGAGCTGGCCGGCTACGACCTGAAACAGCTGCAGAACAAGGCCGATATCAACTACGGCGAGAAGCTCAAGCCAATGGACGAAGAAGCCAAGGCCTGGAAAACCGTATGGTCGGCCGGCCAGGGCGTCGGCGGCATCGATGATCTGCCCTCGGTGCAGGAACTGGTCACGCGGCTCGATAACGAATACCGAGCCGCGCTGACACGCAGCCAGCAGCTGGGGCAACACTGGCCGCGATGAGGCGTCGCCACCTGCTGGGGTTGGGCGCGCTTGGACTGCTCGGCGGCTGGGCGCTGCGCCCGGCTGATCAGGGTCGTGCGCATGACGCCTACTTCGCTGAGCTCAACCGGCAGTTGCAACGCGATGGTGAAGGCGTGCCCACCCTGCTGCTCGATCTCGACCGGCTCGACGCCAACGCCGATCTGCTGGCCGCAAGACTGGGCGGCCGCCTCCAGCTGCGCCTGGTCGCCAAGTCGCTGTCCAGCACCGGCCTGCTGGAATACCTGGCCAAGCGCCTGCAGACCCAGCGTTTCATGGTCTTTCATCAGCCACAGCTCAATCGCCTGGCCAGGAGCTTTCCACAGGGCGATCTGCTGCTTGGCAAACCTTTGCCGGTAGCTGCAGCCCTGAACTTCTATCGCCAGCTTGCGCACCATCTGGATTTCGATCCCGACCACCAGGTGACCTGGCTGATCGACAGCCAGCAACGTCTGGTGCAGTACAGTGAGCTGGCCAAGGCGCTGGGGCGACCGCTGCGCATCGCACTGGAAATCGACGTGGGCCTGAAGCGCGGCGGTTTCGCCACCCCGCAGGCGTTGGCTCAGGCGCTGCTGCAACTTCGTCAACTGCCAGCACTGCGTCTGCAGGGGCTGATGGGTTATGACGCGCACGTCGCGCACAGCCCGCCCTGGCAGAACCCGTTGCGAGCATTCAGCGAGACCGATGAGCGCTATCGACTCTTCATCAGCAGCGCCCAGCAATTCAGCGATCTTTGGCCGGCAAAGCCGCTGCTCAACGGTGCTGGCAGCCTGACCTACCCGCTGCACAGCCAGCAGGAGACTTCGCTCAATGAAGTCGCTGTCGGTTCCGCCCTGCTCAAGCCCGCGGAGTTCGACACGCCACTGCTGGAAAAGCATCAGCCAGCCCTGTGGATCGCCAGCCCCGTGCTCAAGGCGGTCGACGGCGCCCTGCCCTATCTGCAACCGCTGCAACCTTTGATCAGTGCCTGGAACCCCAACCGAGAGCATGCCTACTACCTCTATGGCGGTCGCTGGCCGGCGCAGCCTGTTTCACCTGCGGGGCTCGACTACGACGACCTGTATGGCCGTAGCGCCAATCAAGAGCGCCTGATAGGTGGTAACGGCACACAACTGACGAGCAACGACTGGGTATTTCTGCGCCCCGCCATCAGTGAAGGTGTGCTGGGTGATTTCAGCGAAATACGTCTACTACGCCGCGGCCAACTGGTCGGCCGCTGGAGCACAATAGGCAATGCCTGAAAAATGCCTGCCCATGGCGCTTCAGGCCGCTTGTATATTGGCCTCGCGGCACTCTAGGCTTATGCCTCGCCTGCATTGACCGGGCACTTTGCTCCCCCACCCTTCCCGCCGACAAGGAAGCTCGCATGAACCCACCGCGTTACAAGATCGTGTTCGACGGCCAACTGATGCCCGAGGCGTCGTTGGAAATGGTCAAGACAAACCTGGCCCGCCTGTTCAAGAGCGACCTTGCTCGTATCGACGGTCTATTCAATGGAACGCCGGTGGCGCTCAAGCGTGATCTGAGCGAAAGCGAGGCAAGGCAGTACCTCAGCGCCCTGCAGAAGGCGGGTGCCAACGTGCGCATGGAGCTGGATCAGGCCGCCAGCCTCAGTCTGGTGCCTACGGATGATCATCAGGAGACCGCACCTCAAGAAGTGGCTGCGCCCTCCCCCACCAGCACTCACATGACCTGCCCTAAATGCGGCCATGAGCAAGCCAAGTCTGCCGAGTGCTCCGCCTGCGGCATCATCATCGAGAAATACCTCGCCCGTCAGGCTCAACTGGCCGAAGTTGCTCCAGCCGCGGCTCCCGTCGTAGCGACTGCCTCGCCCTATGCGCCGCCACAGGCGAATGTCGCCGAGCAATTGCCACAGTACTCCGAACTCAAGGTCCTCGGCGTCAGCGGCCGGATCGGCCGCGTACGTTATCTGGGCTGGCTGATGGCGATGACACTGTGCTTCATCCCGATCATGTTGATCGGTACCGGCATTGCAGCGATGTCCTCGACCCTGGCCATGCTGGCGCTGGGCATCGTCAGTATTGCAGCGGTAGTGGTCGGTATCTTCATCGGCGTGCAGCGTCTGCATGATATCGGTTGGTCCGGCTGGTTGCTGCTGGTGCACCTGATCCCGGTAGTCGGCAGCGTGTTCGCCCTGCTGATGCTGATCATCCCGGGCACTCAAGGCGTCAACCGCTACGGCCCACCACCGCCCCCCAACAGCACCGCAGTCAAGGTACTGGCCTGGTTGTTCCTGCTCATCCCCATCAGCGGCATCGTCGCCGCCATCGCCATTCCCCAGTATCAGGGCTATGTCGAGCGCGCCGCCGAGTATCAGGAGCAGTAATTCCCGACCATGCGCAGCTATGCATTGATCACCGGCGCGTCCAGCGGCATTGGCCTGGCCTTGGCCGAAGCCCTGGCACGCCGGGGGCGCAACCTGATCCTGGTGGCGCGCCGGCGTGATGCGCTGGAAAGCATCGCCTGCGAGCTGGCCCAGCGCTTCGGCGTCGAGGTGCTGTTTCGACTCTGCGACCTGAGCGAGCCGCTGCAACTGTCCGGCCTGTTGCTGGAGCTTGAGGAAGGCCAGTGGCACGTCGATCTGCTGGTGAACAACGCCGGCCTTGGCTGCGCTGGCTCGTTCCTGGAGCAGGACTGGAGTCGCGAGCTGGAGCAACTGGAAGTCAACGTGCTGGCGTTGACCCGCCTGTGTCACGCACTCGGTCAGCGCATGGCCGAGTACGGCAGCGGGCAGATTCTCAACGTCGCCTCGGTCGCGGCCTTTCAGCCCGGCCCCTGGATGAGCAGCTACTACGCCAGCAAGGCCTATGTACTGAATTTTTCCGAGGGTTTGCGCGAGGAGCTGAGAGGCCGCGGCGTGCGTGTATCAGTACTCTGCCCTGGCCCGACCCACAGCGCCTTCTTCCGCGCCGCGCAGATGGACGTCGCGCGGATCGCCGGCAGCAAGCTGATGATGAGCGCCGAGGAGGTCGCGCTGATCACGGTTCGCGCACTGGAAAAGAACCGCGCCATCATCATTCCCGGCTGGCGCAACCGCCTGCTGGCCCTGAGCCCACGCCTCGGACCGCGCTGGCTGGTGCGCAAGCTCAGTGGTCGCCTGACCCGTCCCTTCACCGGCGCCTGATCAGCTGTTCAGCCGGCATTGACCGTCCGCCCATCGGCCCACTCCCGCAGCGCCATCAATCGCTCGGCCATCACCACCGACAGCGGCGCCGTGCTTTGTAGTGCCCGTAGCAGCATGCCCTGATCGACCGCCTGCTGCTGCGCCTGACCAGCGTAGAGCGCGCTGACCACCGCCTGCTCGATCTCGGCACCCGAGTAGCCCTCGCTGGCAGCAGCCAGTTGCGCGAGATCGAAGGTGTCTGGTTCCAGTTCACGGCGCTGCAGGTGGATACGGAAGATGTCGGCCCGCACCTCGGCACTGGGCAAGTCGACGAAGAACAGCTCGTCGAAGCGCCCCTTGCGGACCAGTTCCGGCGGCAGACGGTCGATGGCATTGGCCGTGGCCACCACGAACACTGGCGCCTTACGCTCGGCCATCCAGGTCAGCAGGGTGCCAAGTACTCGTTGGCTCACGCCGCCATCGTGCTCGCCACTGGCAAGCCCTTTTTCCACCTCGTCCATCCACAGCACGCAGGGCGCCATCTGCTCGGCCAGGCGTAGCGCCTCGCGCAGGTTGCGCTCGGTCTCGCCGAAGAACTTGTTGTACAGGCAAGCGAAATCCAGACGCAGTAGCGGCAAGCCCCAGAGTCCGGCCACTGCCTTGGCCGCCAGGCTCTTACCGCCGCCCTGTACCCCGACCAGCATCACGCCTTTCGGCGCATCGAGGAGCTTGCCTTCGAGGAAACCAACCTGACGCTCAGCCAGCCAGCGTTTGAGATTGACCAACCCGCCGACTTCGGCGAAGCGTGCGGTGTCGTATTCGAAGCTGAGCACGCCCTCCAGATCCAGCAGCTGGAACTTGGTCTTGTTCAGTTCGGGGATATCTTCCTGGGTAATCGCACCGTCATCGCAGATCACATTACGCGCCAGCGCCCGCGCCTCGGCGTGACTGAGACCTCGCAGATTCTTCACCACCTGCTGCAGGGTGCGATTGTCAGTGCGTACCCGCGCACCGCGATTGCGCTCGCTCCAACGCGTCGCCTCATCACGCACGATGCCCAGCAGCTCGTCTTCCGACGGCAGCGCGAGACTGAAACGTGCCGCGAAACGCTGTACTTCAGCAGGCAGTTTGAGCGCATGCGAAACCAGCACCAGCGTCGGCTTGTGCGCTGCCTCGCTCATGGCGATTTCCTTGAGCAAGCGCACCAGCCTGGGGTTGTCATCAAGGAAGGGATGCAGGTCGCACATCACGTAGAGGTTCGGCTGCAGATCGGCCTTGATCATGCGCAGCGCCGCTTCCGGCTCAAGGGCCGGTGACTCGTCCACCGAAGCGCCACCGAAGCCCAGCCGCTGCAGGCCCTCGGTCACTGACCAGGTATGCAGGCCGAGACCGCGCTTGATCGCCAAACCAGTCAGGGTTTCCAGCACGCGCAGCTCGTCCCAGGACTCGATCACCACCAGCTTGACCTTGGAGTCCAGCACCAGCCCAAGATCATGAATATCGTTCTTCAACACCGACTCCTTGTGAGATTTGGCCAGCCAGGCACGCAGGGTTACCATCCGCGGTTTCACAGAATCGAGAACTTACAGCATGGGCCGCCTGAACACGCAGATCGTCGCCGGAGGCATCACGCCGTGCAAGTGCTGAACGCGCGTCACGTCACAGTATCCATGGCCATCGCAGGCGGCCTGCTGGTTAACCTGCCGGCAGTCGCCATTGAAACCATCAGCGACCCGTTACCCAGCGGTGCCCGAGGCCCCGAGATGGTAGTGATTCCGGCTGGCGAGTTCCGCATTGGCGATGCCAGCGGTCGCGGCAATGACAACGAGCGCCCGCCACGGGCGATTGCGTTCGATCAACCGTTCGCCATCGGCCGCTACGAAGTCACCTTCGCCGACTGGCAGAAGTACGCCGACGCCAACGAATTGCCCATGCCTGACAACGAGGGCTGGGGCCTTTCGGCGCAGCGCCCGGTGATTCATGTGTCCTGGCGTGACGCTCACGCCTACACCCAGTGGTTGTCACGCGAGACGGGCGCGCGCTATCGCCTGCCGACCGAAGCCGAATGGGAGTATGCAGCGCGCGGAGGCAGCCAGAGCTACTACTGGTGGGGCGACCAGCTCGACAGCAGCGAGCAGACGCCACGCGCTCACTGCCGCGGTTGCGCCAGCTCGCGCCTGTTACGCAACAAGACGGCAGCCGTCGGCCAGTTCCCGGCCAACGGCTTCGGCTTGCATGACACCGCGGGCAATGTCTGGGAATGGACGGCCTCGAACTTCACCCAGCGCTTCGATGGTAGCGAAACGCAGAGTGCCAGCTTGCTCGACAACAGCCCGCGCGTAGTGCGAGGCGGCGCCTGGAACAGCGGCCCGGTCTATCTGCGCAGCAGCATGCGCGACCTCAAGCAACCGCATCACCGCGACTATGCGCTGGGGTTTCGCGTGCTGCGCGAGCTGCCCTGAGCGCGGACGATCTGGCGACTTTGCAGTAAACTAGTCAGGTTGTTTCTTCTGGAGGTGCCTTATGGCCAGCGAACGCCAGTATTCCCCCGTCGACCGCCTGCTGCTGCAAGCCGATGCCGCGCTGCGCACTCTGCTGCCATTCAGCGGTGCCTCGGGCCGCCCCTCGCCCGCCATCGTGCAGAACGACAGCGAGCTGAGCAGCGAGGAGTCGCGCCACGTAGCCGGCCTGATGCGCATCAACCACACCGGCGAGGTCTGCGCCCAGGCGCTCTATCAGGGTCAGGCGCTGACCGCCAAGCTGCCGGAAGTGCGTAGTGCCATGGAGCATGCGGCCGACGAGGAAATCGACCACCTGGCCTGGTGCGAGCAGCGCATCCGCGAACTGGGTAGCCACCCGAGCGTGCTGAACCCGCTGTTCTATGGCCTGTCCTTCGGTGTGGGCGCCGTCGCCGGCCTGGTCAGTGATCGCGTCAGCCTGGGCTTCGTCGCCGCTACTGAAGATCAGGTGTGCAAACACCTGGATGAGCATCTGGAACAACTACCCGAGCACGATACCAAGTCGCGCGCCATCCTCGAGCAGATGCGCGTCGACGAACAGCAACATGCCAACAGTGCCATGGCAGCCGGCGGTGTGCGCTTCCCGGCACCAGTCAAGTTCGGCATGACCTTGCTGTCGAAGGTCATGACCAAGAGCACCTACCGCATCTGAAACGAACGAGGGCGCCAAGCGGCGCCCTCGTCATTTCCAGCGGACCTCAGCCCAGTTCGATGATTTCGTAATCGTGGCTGATATCGACGCCGGCACGACCCAGCATGATCGAGGCCGAGCAGTACTTTTCCGCCGACAGCTCCACCGCCCTTTTCACCTGAGCCTCTTTCAGCCCTCGGCCCTTGACCACGAAGTGCAGGTGAATCTTGGTGAACACCTTGGGCTCCTCGCCTGCGCGCTCGGCGTCGAGGAAGACTTCGCAGCTTTCTACCGGCTGGCGGCCCTTGCGCAGAATGCTGACCACATCGAAGTTGCTGCAGCCACCGAGGCCGATCAGCAGCATCTCCATCGGTCGAACACCGAGATTACGACCACCGGCATCGGGCGGACCGTCCATCACCACGGCATGGCCACTACCGGACTCGCCGAGGAACAGAGCTTCACCGGCCCATTGCACACGCGCTTTCATCGTTCTTGGCTCCCAGAGTGGAAAAGTCCGGCAGATTAGCACAGCCGGGCAGCAGTCCGATGTGCGTCGATAACGCTAAAGTTCCGCCGGGTTATGTTACCCAGGTCGCAAAAAAGACCCCACTCATAGCGTGTCTGTTAAGCTGACGTCGGATTGCTGGCACACTTGGTCGGATAACAAATAAGAAATTGCCGCTGGACAAAGGCCTTCATCTTTTCATATTCGGGACTCGGGCATGGTTGCTATTACCCTTACACCTAAAATCAAGAATCTCGACAAGCTTCTCGCGCACTGTCATCGCCGCCGCTATACCTCCAAGAGCACCATCATCTATGCAGGTGATCGCTGCGAAACCCTGTTCTTCATCGTCAAGGGCTCGGTCACCATCCTCATCGAGGACGACGACGGGCGTGAAATGATCATAGCCTATCTGAACTCTGGCGATTTTTTCGGCGAGATGGGGCTCTTCGAGAAGGATGGTTCAGAGAAAGAACGCAGCGCCTGGGTGCGCGCCAAGACCGAATGCGAAGTTGCCGAAATCAGCTACGCCAAGTTCCGCGAACTGACTCAGCAAGACCCGGACATCCTCTTTGCCCTGGGCAGCCAGATGGCCGAGCGCCTGCGCAATACCACGCGCAAGGTCGGCGACCTGGCCTTCCTCGATGTCACCGGCCGCGTCGCGCGCACTCTGCTCGACTTGTGCAAGCAGCCAGATGCCATGACCCATCCGGATGGCATGCAGATCAAGATCACCCGCCAGGAAATCGGTCGCATCGTCGGCTGCTCGCGCGAGATGGTCGGCCGTGTACTCAAGTCGCTGGAGGAACAGGGCCTGGTGCACGTCAAAGGCAAGACCATGGTGGTCTTCGGCACACGCTGAAACCAGCACCACAAAAAAGCCGGCTTGATTCAGACTGTGTGAAAACGTTCTGAACTGAACCGGTTCAATACAAACGCCTCGATTGATTCGGGGCGTTTGTGTTTTTACTGGTGCAATGATGCAAAGTGCAGCGCTCAGGT
>NZ_JBLUPX010000052.1:0-15540 GCF_048068235.1 Pseudomonas sp. NY15364
TTCATTCAACTTAACTTATTGATTAACAAGAAGTTTTTGAAGCGCTTCATCGCTGAAGTGGCGCGCATTCTACATCCAGCAGAATGCGCGTCAAGCTTATTTTGCAGTTTTGTTACTTACAGCGCTTCGAGCGCCTCACGCAGACCGCTACGCCGTTCCACACGTCGCTGTACCGCCTGCTCGAAGATGCCTGCGCGAGTTTCAATCAGGCTGAACCAGTGGCGAGCCCGCGTGATACCGGTATACACCAGCTCCTTGGTCAACACTGGATTGAGGCTATCGGGCAGGATCAGCGCACAATGGGCGAACTCCGAGCCCTGCGACTTGTGCACCGTCATGGCGAACACCGTCTCCACCGCACTCAGACGACTAGGCAGGATATGGCGCAAGGCGCCGCTGCCATCATTGCGTGGGAATACCACTCGTAATACCTGGCGCATGGGTGCGCCCGGAACCTCTGGCGGCTCGGGCAAGCGCAGCGCGATGCCGATATCGCCATTCATCAATCCCAGGCTGTAGTCGTTGCGCGTTACCAGCACAGGCCGACCTTCATACCAGCCATGCGCCTGCTCAAGTAGGCCACGCCGCACCAACGCCTGGGCAATACGTTCATTGAGCGCCTCTACACCCCAAGCGCCCTTGCGAACGGCGCACAGCAACTGGAACTGATCGAACGCCGCCAGAACCCTGCCCGCCCACTCATCCCAAGCTTGCTCACTCGTTTCTGGCACCGGACGCTGCGTCTGCATCACTTGTAGGTAATGCGCATACCCCTGCGGACGCGACTCACCGTCGCCCTGCCCGCCTATGAGCAGACGTTCCAATCCGCGATCCAGCTCACCCGACAGCCGCAGCACATGCAGGTCATCCGCACCGGCTGCCAAAGTCGCACGAGCCGTCTGCGCATCGCCCTGGTTCACTGCACGTGCCAGGCGTCCGATACCCGAGCCACTGCCGAAGCGGCGCGAGTGGCGCAGCATAACGATATGCTGCGCCAGCGCCTTGTCACCGGGCACTAATGCCGGATCTTCAAGCCGCTCGCCCGCCTGGCTTTCCAGCCAGGCGCGCGTCGCTTCGCTGTAGCCGCCGCTTTCCGCCTCTCGACACAAGTCGCCCAGCACCGCGCCAGCCTCTACCGACGCGAGCTGATCCTTGTCGCCCAGCAGAATCAAACGCGCATGCGCTGGCAGCGCGTCCAGCAGGCTGGCCATCATCTCAAGGTCGATCATCGACGCCTCGTCTACCACCAGCACATCCAGCGGCAGAGGATTGGCGGCATCGTGACGAAAATGACGACTGCCAGGACGACTGCCGAGCAAGCGATGCAATGTCGTCACCAAGGTTGGAATCTGCTCACGCACCTGCTCGTCCAGCGCCAGGGATTGCACTTGCGCGCCGATGGACTCGGTCAGCCGCGCCGCTGCCTTGCCGGTGGGCGCTGCCAGACTCAGGCGCAGCGGCTCGCCAGTGGCCATGGCCGCCTCCTGCAACAAAGCCAGCAGGCGTACCACCGTGGTGGTCTTGCCGGTGCCTGGTCCTCCGGTGATCAGCGTGAAACGGCCCTGAGCGGCCATGGCGCAAGCGAGCTTCTGCCAATCGGTCAGACGCTGTCCATCCACCACCAGCGTTTCAGGAAAGAGTGAAGCCAGGCGCATCGCCAAGTCACTCGGGGCTGCAGCATTAGCCTGCAGACACCGGGCGATATTTCCTGCCACCTGGCGCTCGTAGTTCCAGTAGCGGCGCATATATAAGCAGGTGCCACTGAGCACCAACGGCGCTCCCTCGGACTCTAGCAGCGCACTGCCGGAACAGGCCGCCAACCAGGATTCCAGACTGAGTCCGGCCAGCACCTGAGACGGCAGAATCGTTGCCTCTTCCGCATCATCCCCTTCCGGCGGCAAGGACAGAGTGAAGTCCGGGTTGGCCAAGGTCGCCGCCAGATCCAGACAGACATGCCCCTGGCCCAATTGGTGACTGGCCAGTGCGGCGCCGAGCAGCAACAGGGGCGAAGCGTCCGGATCCAGTTCGGCGAACAGCTGCGCCAGCGCACGATCCAGTTCACGTAGCCAGCCGCGCTCGCTCCATATAGAAAGCAAGGCAAAGAGTTCAGCGCGATCGCGCAGCGCCGGCGCAAAGGTCGTACTCATGCTGCGCCCTCCTCGGCTTCGCCCATGAACAGCGCGTCCAATCGCTCGATCAGCTCGCGCGGCGGCCGTGCCAGATAAGCGCCCTGCTGCGGCGCACGCAAGAATAGGTAGAGCGCGCCCCCTACATGCTGGTCGTAGTCGTAATCCGGCAGGCGCAGACGCAATTGCCGGTGCAGCGCCAACACATAGAGCACGTATTGCAGGTCATAGCGGTGGCTGGCGATGGTCACCTCCATCGCTTCACGGGTGTAGGCGCTATCGTCGCTGCCGAGCCAGTTGGACTTGTAATCCGCCACGTAGTAACGCCCCTGATGTTCGAATACCAGATCGATGAACCCCTTGAACATGCCATTGAGGGTGTCGGCACGCAGCTGCTGCCTGGCCATGCCCGGCAATTCGTACTGCTGCACCCACTGATCCAGCAGCCTGACATCGACCCCACGTGCTTCGAACCAGAACTCCAGCTCGGGCTGATATTGCATCAGTTGCGCCAGCACCACGGCATCCGTGCCAGTCAGCGGCAGCGGTTGAGTCAGAAACGCCAGCAACCAGTCCAGCAGCGGATCGATCCAGTTTTCCAGGCCGCGACGCTGGCAGCGCCTGGCTAGAGCCTCGCGCAATTTAGAAGGTTCCTGCGCCAGCGCGGCGAAGCCTTCCTGCGCCGCCATTTCCAGCAGACCGTGGAGGAAGGTGCCCGGGTTCGGCCCACGCGGGAAGCGATGCACCCCCAGGGCGGATGCCGGCAGTGGCGCCAGGGCCAGCAAAGGATCTTCATCGTCGATGGCGTTCTGCATCGCCGGACTATCGGGCGCGGCGTATTCATGGCGACTGACCTGGCTGGGCGCATCCTCGTCCAGGCGCAGCGCGCTGTAGGAGGCGATCCACCAATGTTCGGCTGCGCGTCGTACTGGCGTACGCCAATGCGGCTCGAACTGCTCATCTTCGATCATGCGATAGCGCTGCTCGCTGGCGGGCGGCACCGGCGCCAAGGTGCTTTCCAGACCAGCAGCAAATGGCGCGAGCCAGTTGGCGAGTTCGCCACTGGCGCCCAACGATACGCCACCACCGAGCAGGTAGCCCAAGGCCGACTCATGCAGACGCGACTTCTTACCATTACCGATCTTCAGGTCTGCTACGCCCAACCAGCAAGCATGACGGGCACGGGTCAACGCCACATAGAGCAGGCGCAGATCTTCACCCAGACGCTCACGCTCAGCGCGCTCCAGGCTGTCTTCATCGGCCTTGAGCACCAGTCGGCGGCGCTCACCGTCGTGGATTTGCAACGGTTTCTTGTCATCCACCGGGCGGAAAACGCAGATGAACGGCAGGAACACCAGGGGATACTCCAGGCCCTTGGATTTGTGGATGGTCACCACGCGCACCAGCGCTTCGTCACTCTCCAGACGCAGCACCTGCTCGTCGGCAGCCTGCACCTCGCCAGCCAGCAGCTCGCTCAAGTGCCGAATCAGCGCCAGCTCGCCATCGAGTTCGGCGGCGGCCTGCTGCAGCAGTTCCGCCAGGTGAAGCAGATTGGTCAACACCCGCTCGCCATCGTCACGCCCCATCAGCCGTTGCGGCAGCTCGAAGTCTTGCAGCAGTTGGCGCAGCATCGGCAGCACACCCTGGCGCTGCCAGCGCTGGCGATAGTCGCGAAACTGCATGACGCGGCGCTCCCAGGTGCGCTCGTCGAGGTTAAGCTGCTCCAGTTCGGTCAACGCCAGCCCCAGCGTCGCACTGGCCAGCGCTGCGCGTAGCGGGCGATCCTGATCCGGCTCGGCGCAGGCACGCAGCCACAGCAGCAGATCGCGTGCTTCCTGGGCGGCGAACACCGAATCCTTGTCGGAGAGATAGACGCTACGCACCCCGCGCGCCGACAGCTCGCCGCGAATGGCTTGTGCTTCGTTGAAGTCGCGCACCAGCACCGCGATGTCGCTGGGCCGCAGGGCACTGAGCGCACCCTCCTTGCTAAAGCCGGCCTGCCCGCGCTGACCCAGATCCAGCAGACGCACGATCTCACTGGCTGCACCCGCCGCCATGGCATCCAGATAGGCGCCTTTGGCAACCGGCTCGTCGCTCTCCAATTGCCACACCGTCAGGACTGGTTGCGCCTGGCCGTCGACACTCCAGACTTCGCGTCGCCCTTGCGCGCCTACCTCGATAAAAGGCAGATCATCGCGCAGCAGAAATGCACCCTCACCGCCCTCGCGCTGCTCAGCCCTTAGGAAAACGCCATTGACGGCATCGACCATGGCCTGGCTGGAGCGGAAGTTCTTTTCCAGGTTGTAATGCCGACCGAACGTGGCCCGGCGCGCGCGCAGATAGGTGTAAATGTCGGCGCCACGGAAGGAATAGATAGCCTGCTTGGGGTCACCGATCATGAACAGGCCGCAGTCGGCGCGATTGGCCTCGACTTCGTAGAGCGTGTCGAAGATGCGGTACTGCAGCGGGTCGGTGTCCTGGAATTCATCGATCATCGCCACCGGGAACTGGCGGCGGATCACCTCGGCCAGGCGCGGGCCATTGCTGCCTTGTAGGGCAGCGTCCAGGCGCACGAGCATGTCGTCGAAGCCCATCTCCGCGCGCTGGCGTTTCTCCCAGTCGAAGCGCTGGCGAACCCAGGCCGCCACGTGCTGCAGAGCGGCATGAGCGGGGTCGGGCAACGCGTCGAGTTGCGCCTTGAGTAGTGCCATGGCCTCCAGTGCCGGATGATCAGGCGCCTCGCCCTTCCAGGCTTCGGCCAGGCCGTCGGGGGTCAGGCGAGTGAAGCCTGTGCCCAGATCGAGACGCAGCTCTTCGCCGCCAGCCCAGTCGCGCAACTTGGCCAGCCAGGGGTTGTAGAAACGCGCCTGGATTTTCTTGCCGTCCACTTGCCTGGCCGCCACCGCTGCATCTAGCAACAGCTGCAGCTCCTCGGTCCAGACCAGCCAAGGCGACTTGAGCTCGGCCAACGCCTGATCACGCTGCTGCAGCGTATGATCGAGCAACTCGCCCAACGACTGCGTCGTCCCCTCACCCTCCTCACCCAGCAATGGGCGCAGCCTGGCGCCGAGACCGTCGGGAGTCCCCCAGACGCTTGCCACCCATTGCAGCGCGACGCCCTGCAACGGATAGCAGTTCTGCCTCCAATAGTCGCGCACCACCTCGGCCAACAGTTCGCTGTGGTCGGTCTCCAGGGTCTGGCTGAACAGGCTACCGCTGTCGAAGGCGTGCTCACGCAGCATACGCTGGCACCAGCCGTGAATGGTGGACACGGCGGCCTCGTCCATCCACTGCGCTGCCAGCTCCAGGCGGCGGGCACACTCATCCCACTGCGTCTGGGGGAAATCACCGCGTAGCTCACGCAGCAGATCATCGCCCTGGGCATCACCGCGGAATACGGTCGCGGCCTCGACCAGGCGTGCGCGAATCCGGTCGCGCAGTTCACGCGTGGCCGCATCAGTAAAAGTCACCACCAGAATCTGCGGCGGTAGCAGCGTCTCGCGGAACGCGGCGTCGCCGCCATGGCCGAGAATCAGCCGCAGGTAGAGCGCGGAAATGGTGAAGGTCTTGCCTGTACCGGCGCTGGCCTCAATCAAGCGGCTGCCGTGCAGGGGAAACGTCAGAGCCAGTGGGCGCTGTTGGCTCATGCTGCGTCCTCCTCGAGCGCCTGGGGATGACTGTCGAGCAGCGGCTGGTAGAGCCGCTCGCTCCAAAGCTGGAACTGACTATCGGTGGTAAGCGCGGCGTAATTCGGGAACTGCCTGGCCAGACTGGCGCTGCCCTGAACTTCGCCTGTGAGGTTGTAGCTGCCCTCGTAGACACTGCGGGCCTTGTCCTCGTTATTGTCCTGCAACCAGGCCAACGAGGTTTTCAGGGCGACCGGCAGAGGTGCCTGCATGCCGGCGCTCCAGGCTTGCAGCCAAGTGCTCAGCACACGAGCTGCGTGCTCAGCAGGTAGGGGCTCGAACGCCAGGCTGCGATCTTCGCCGACCAGCAAGGTGGTCAGCGGCACACCACTGGCCGCGGCGATGACATGCAGTACATAGGGCCGCAGCAGACGATGCCATTTCCAGCTCTTGTCCTTGTGCAATGCGCCCGGCAGCAGCTCCAGGCGCGCCAGACTGCCATCAGCCTTCTGCCTCAGCCCGGCGAGCCAGCCATCGAGTTCAACACCGGCTGCACTGAAGAGCAGACGTTGTGGCGACTCGACCAGGGTCGGCCAGCACAGGCAGAGCCCCTGATAACGCCGCAACTGCGCCGGCAGCGGCTCTAGCAAGGCGTTGCGATACTGTTCGCCGAAACCAGCCAGCGGCAGGACACCACTGCGTTGCAGGCGATCAGCTGCCGCCCTCAGCGCATCGTCGTGGTCCCCGTCGCCTGCTACCGCCGCCTTGAGCAAGGTTTCCTGCAACTGGTAACGCTGCAGACCGTCGAGGGCGAACGGCTCGCTGTCGAGCTGCGCCTGCTCTTGTTCATCGAGAAACACCTTGAGGCGGCGGGTGAAAAAACACTTCACCGGGTCCCGCAGGAACGACTGCAACAGCTCAGGCGTGAGCTGATGTCCCTCCTCCCAGGCCGATAACGGCGCTGCGCTCTCACCCGCCAAGGCCTGGCCATGGAGGGCGGCCCACTCGTGGGCATAACTGAACAGTTGCGCCTCGCCATCGAAGTAACGGCGGCTGAAAGGCTGCAAGGGATGCTCGGTGGTCAGGCCATGCAGAACGTCGCCGCCATCGGACAGAGTCCAGGCACTGCCAAGATGGTCGCGCAACTGGCCGACCAACACGGATGGCGGACGCTCGCTGTTATCACGAATGCTGCGCCCTACCCAACAGATGTAGAGACGATCACGCGCTGCCAGCAGCGCTTCAAGCAGCAGGTAGCGGTCATCTTCGCGGCGCGAGCGGTCACCGGGGCGGTAATCACCAGCCATCAGGTCGAAATCCAGCGGCGCCTGACTGCGCGGGTAGTCGCCATCGTTCATGCCCAGCAGGCAGACCTGACGGAACGGAATCGCACGCATCGGCATCAGGGTGCAGAAATTAACCGCCCCGGCGAGAAAGCGCTGACTCAGCCGCCCCTGATCGAGCCCTCCGAGCCAGGCTTCGCGCACCACTGGCAGAGTCAGCGCTTCGTCCAGCGTCGCGGCCTCACACAGCTCCAACCAGACATCCAGCGCATCGAGCAACTGAGTCGTGAGCACGTCTTCGCGGTCGTTTTGCGGCAGGAAGAAATCGCCGAGCACGCTGCGCAAGCGTTCGCCCCACTGACCCGGCGTGGCCGGCTCGCGCAGCTGCTGCAGGTGTCGGTCGAGGGTTTCCAGCAGGCGCGTTACCGGGCCGATCAACGCAGCATCGAGCCCGCCGATCTCGTCGTAAGGTTCGATACCGGCAAAGGCGTCGGCCGAGCCCACTGCGTAGCCCAGCAGCATGCGCCGCAAGCCGAAGCGCCAGGTGTTCTGCTCCAGGTTCTCACCCAGGCCCAGCGACTGCCGCTGAGTCGCGTCCAACCCCCAGCGCACACCGGCACCCTCCAGCCAGCGGCGCAGCGTCGGCAGCTGATCCTCGGCAATGGCGAAGCGTTGACGCAACGCGGCGACATCCAGCAGATCAAGAATCTCGCTGACGCTGAAGCGGCTTTCCGGCAGGCGCAGCAGGTGCTCCAGCGCGATGACCATCGGCTCCTTGCCGCGCAGTCCCTGATCGGCCAGGGTGAAGGGGATAAAACGCGGGTCGTCGCTGGCGAACTGGCCGAACACGGCCTGGATATGCGGTGCGTAGGCATTGACGTCCGGCACCATAACGATCACGTCGCGCGGCCGTAGCGTGGCGTCCTCGCTGAAGCTGGCCAGCAGTTGATCGTGCAACACCTCCACCTCGCGCTGAGCGCTGTGGGCGATATGAAAACGCAGCGAATGATCACGCGCGGGGTCGACCGGCGGCCAGGTGCTGCGGGTTTCCGCCAGCGGACGCAGGTCGAGGATGTCGTTCTGTAGTTGGCCAAGCAGGCTGTTCTCGTTGGCCGGACTGAACAGATCGATGCGCTCGAACTGTTCGCGGTAGCGCTGCGGCTCGTCGTACTGATCCAGCAGGTTGATGTAGTCACGCCCCTGCTTGCCCCAGGCCGCGAGCAGCGACTGCCCGTGCTGGTGCATGTCTTCCTGCTCGAACAGGCCGATCTGGGCACTTGGTTTTCCCTTACGCTGCTGACGGCGGTATTCGTGGCGCAGCAGATCCTTGTCTTCGACGATATCGCCCCAGTGGTGCTGACAAGGGTTGTGCACGTAGAGCATGACCTGGCTGAAACGCGCCATGGCCGCCAGCGCTTCCAGCACCTGAGCCGGCAATGAGGAAATACCGAAAACGGTGATGCGCCGAGGCAGCCCAGGGGGCGCTGCATCCAGCTCGCCCATGCGGGCAACGAAGCGCGGATGCACGCCAGCGCGGCTCTCGGCCAGGTGCTGCTCGCCGACATCCGCCAGCAAGGCACGCCACAGCGCGGGTTGCCAACGGGAATCGCCCTCCAGCACCCGTTCACCACCGCGCGAGGTACGCAGACGATCATGTCCTGCCGCCCAATCCGCCAGCCAGTCGGCGCGATAGACCTGGTATTGATCGAACAGATCGGCCAGGCGCTCGGCCAGTTGGTGGCGCTTGCGCAGGTCCTGATCATCAGCAAGGAAGCGGCGCAGCGGAGCGAACGCCTCCTCGGCCAGCAGGCCCGGCAACAGCCGCATCAGACGCCATGTCAGCGGTGCCTTGTCCAGCGGCGACTGCTGCGGAATCGCATCCTTGCCCAACACGTTGCGGTACGCCTGCCAAAGAAAGCGTGCAGGTAGATCGACATCCAGCGCCGCCGCGATACCACAACCATCACGCTCGGCCAGCGCCAACTTGAGCCACTGGGCGATGCCGTTGCTCTGCACCAGCAGCACCTCGTTCTCCAGCGGCCGCAGCGGATAGCGCCGCATCCACTGCACCGCCAGCGCGCGCAGCTCTTCGAGGTGGTTGCCGTGAATGACGATAAGGCCGGGGGACAGCTCCGGGCTGGCGGGCATCGACTGACTCCTGTCGAAAATCGAAGCGCAAGTTTGCCAGCATTTGGCGACAAGGTGCGTCATCAACGCCTATGTCACAAACGACCTGAAGCATTTGAGGCCGACCAAATAACGAAAAGGCCGGTCAACGACCGGCCTTGGTGGTAACGACAGCAGCAGGCGTCAATCAACCCTGAGCTTGTCGCGATTCTTATCCAGAGTCGCCTCACCGATACCTTTGACTTCAAGCAACTCGTCAACCGAAGCGAAGTTACCGTGAGCCTCACGATAAGACACGATTGCCTGCGCCTTGGTTGCTCCGATACCCGCCAACTCGCGCTGGAGAGTTTCGGCATCAGCAGTATTCAGATTGACGGTAACCGCCTGGGCAACCTGCGCAGAGGCCGTAGCGGCTGGTTCAGTCTTCGAAGTTTCTACTGCCGAAGCAGCAAGGGAGAGGGAGGTGAGAACGGCGAATAGCACGGAGGAAAGGTAGGCTTTCATCATCTTAACGTTCCTTGTAAGTGAGTAAGACGAGCGCTTTAGGCTCGTTCTTGAACCTAGACGCTATTTCCTCACTGTCAAATTGGAATGGGCGAGATCCGTCACCACTCGGTTGACGAGCTGGGCAAACTAATTGATGAACCAACAGAATTTCGGTTACCACCCCGCGCGGGCCGGCCCTGACAGTCACTGAGTGTCAGGTATTGCAACTGCGCCGCACTACCTTTCAATCGCTGCTTTAGTGGCTGATATAAGAATGAATAATACCAACCATAATAATTGACGATTTTTCTTATATCTCATGACTGGCGATCATGGTCGCCAACGCCGTAGATGCCTGTGAAGGCCAGACGGCTCCAAAGTGACGAGGAGAACCACCATGAGCGATATCGTTTGGCCGAAAGGCTATGTTCCGGGCTTTACCGAAAACTTCTGCTCCAATGAAGTCATCGTAAGCGGCCTCAGCGTCGCCGACATCTGGCCGCTTCTGAACGTACCGGCCATGTGGCCGACCTATTACGCCAACTCTTCCGACATCCGCTTCTATGACAACAAGGGGCCGGAGCTGGAACAGGGCGTGCGCTTCTTCTTCAAGACCTTCGGTTTCCCCGTCGAAGCCCAAGTGGTCGAACATGTCGCACCAGTGCTCGGCCAACCTGCACGAGTGGCCTGGCATGGCTGGGCTGGCGAAGAGGGTACCGACGAGCGTCTGGACGTTCACCACGCCTGGCTGATCGAAGATCTGTCCGGCAACCGCGTGCGCATCCTCACCCAGGAAACGCAGAAAGGTAAGCCGGCCGAAGCCCTGGCCAATGACCCCAGCAACCCGATGATCAACGGTCACCAGGCGTGGCTCAACGGCATGGTTGCCGCTGCACGTAAGGCCCGCGTATGAAAGCGGCGATCCTGAAAGCCCCCGGCGGTTTGGAGCAGATCGATATCGTCGATATGGCCGACCCCGGCCAGCCGGGGCCAGGCGAGATTCGAGTGCGTATACATGCCAGCTCGCTGAACTTCCACGATCTGCTGGTCGCCAATGGCGGCATCCCGACCGCTGACATGCGCGTGCTGATGTCCGATGGTGCTGGCGTGGTCGAGGCCGTGGGTGCGGGGGTCGATGAGTTCCGCCCGGGCGATCATGTGGTCTCGTGCTTCTTCCCGCAGTGGGCTGCCGGCCCGGCCAAGACGCCGGTCGGCAATTTCAGCGCGACGCCGGGTGACGGCGTCGACGGCATGGCGTGCGAGTTCGTCGTGCGCAGTGCGGCGGCTTTCACCCATGCGCCGAAAGGCTGGAGCCATGCCGAAGCCGCGACCATCACCACCGCAGGCCTGACCGCCTGGCGCGCGCTGGTTGGCGACGGTGCGATCAAACCGGGTGACGTGGTGCTGACCTTGGGCACTGGCGGTGTTTCCATCGCCGCCCTGCAGATTGCCCGTCAGTGCGGCGCCCACGTGATCATCACCTCGTCCTCGGACGAGAAGCTGGCCCGAGCACGCGAGTTGGGCGCCGAGTACCTGATCAACTACCGTACCCACGAGAACTGGGCCGAGCAGGTTCTCGCCATCACCGCCGGCAAGGGCGCCGATCACGTCATCGAACTCGGTGGCCCCGGTACCCTGGCGCAATCGATCGAGGCCGTGCGCGTAGGCGGTCACATCTCCCTGATCGGAGTGCTGACTGGCGTCGCGGGTGAAGTGCCGACCGCAACGCTGATGCGCAAGCAAGTGCGGTTGCAGGGTCTGATCGTTGGCAGCCGTCAGCAACAGCAGGACTATGTGGCCGCGCTCGAAGCATCGGACAGCCGTCCGGTTATCGAACGTACCTATGCCCTGGAGCAACTGGCTGAGGCCTTCGCTCATCAGAGCAGCGGCAGCCACTTTGGCAAGATTTGCGTCGCCTGGTGACGACGCCTGAGAGGATCCCCCTGTATGAAGATTTCCCGTTCCCTGACAATCGGCCTCGGCGCCGTTGTGCTGGCAGTGGCCGGCCAGGCCATGGCCGCTGAAGTAACCGCACTGGTCAAAGAGCCGCGCGCCAGCATCGAATGGCCGGCGGCCTACCTGCCAGGCAAAACCGACAACTACGTGTCCAACGAAATCATCGTCGCCAATCTGAGCGCCGAGCAGGTCTGGCTGTATCTGGTCGATACCCGTGCCTGGCCCGCTTACTACGACAATGCCAGCGACATTCGCTTCAAAGACGGTAAAGGCCCGCAACTGGTGGATGGCTCGCGTTTTCGCTTCACGACCTTCGGTTTCCCGGTCGAAGCGCAAGTGGTCGAGTTCATCCCGCCAAGCGCTGGCGCTCCTGGCCGTATTGCCTGGCATGGCTGGGTCGAGGGCGACGCACAGCACCGCCTGGACGTTCACCACGCCTGGCTGATCGAAAATCTGTCAGGTGGTCGCGTGCGCATCCTTACCCAGGAAGCTCAGCAAGGCGCACCGGCGCGCGACCTGGCCGGTGCCCGTCCTAACCCTATGCTGAACAAGCACCAGGAGTGGATCGAAGGACTGGCCAAAGCTGCCAAAACCAAGATGGAGATCCGTTGAACATGACAGTAATCAGTGTGCTCGGCCTGGGTGCGATGGGTAGCCGCATGGCTACCAATCTGCTGCGCAGCGGCTATACGGTCAATGTCTGGAACCGCACGGCGCAGGCGGCAGAGCCTTTCAAGACCCAAGGTGCAAGGGTTGCCGGCAGTGTCGTCGATGCGGTGAGCGGTGCCGACGTGGTCATCGCCATGCTGCGTGATGATGAGGCCTCTCGCGCAGTGTGGGCCCAGGCGTTGCCTGCAATGAAGGCCGGCAGTTTGGCCGTAGAAAGCTCCACACTGTCACCGGATTGGGTGCGTGAGCTAGGTCAACTGGCCGCGCAACACGCGATAGAACTGCTTGAGGCGCCGGTATCCGGCTCCCGTCCGCAGGCCGAAGCGGGTCAGTTGGTCTATCTGCTCGGTGGTAGCGCTGAGGTTGTCGAGAAGGCCCGCCCAGTGCTGAGCGTGATGGGCGCGAGTGCCCACCACGTCGGCCCGCTGGGTAGCGGTGCACTGGCTAAACTGGCCACCAATAGCCTGCTCGGTATTCAAGTAAGCGCTTACGCCGAGATCATCGGCCTGCTGCAACGCCAGGGTGCTGATGTCGGCAAGATCTTGCAGGCTATGCCCGGCACTTCGGTGTGGGCGCCGGTTGCCCACTACCTGTCCGGCAGCATGATGGCGGGTGATTTCAGTCCGCAGTTCCCGGTGGAACTGATTGGCAAAGACTTCACCTACACACTGGCTGCCGCCGGATCGGCTGAACAGGCTCCAACCGTAGCCGCCGCACTGGGTGTTTTCCGACGTGCCGAAGCGCAAGGCTATGCCGACGAGAATATGACCGCCGTGGTCAAGCTCTTCAAGCCATAAGCCTGCAATGCCCTCTGCCCCTCGACTGCCAGGGGCGGAGGCTGCGGCTCAGGCCGCAAGCCACTCGGCGACCTGACTATTGAAGGACTCTGCGCAGTCGACCATCACCCAATGCGAAGCCTTGAAGGCCAACGCCCTGCTGCGCGGATCGGCCTCGATACGCTGCAGCCATTGCCCGGACTGAAACTGAAACGGCTTATAGCGCCCGTAAGCGTAAAAGATCGGGCACTGTAGCCGGGCAGGCTCTGCCAACTGATCCAAGCCACCCAGCGCCCCCATCCAGCGCATGGCATAGGGATAACTCATGCCCGCATGGATGCGCTGAGCATCCGCCTTGCAACGCAGAAAACGTGCAATGGCACGCGCCAGGGAGTGCCCAGGCGCGCCCTTGAGATACCAGCTCAGCGCCAGCGGCATCTGGTAAGCGAAGATCATCAGCTTGTGCCGTAGGCTCAGGCCGCGCTGAAAGTCGCGCGAAGTCGCGTCACCGACGTCGATGGCGATGATGCGCTCGACCCGCTCGCGATGCAGCGCGGCGAAATGAAACCCGAACAGGCAGCCCCAGTCATGCAGCATGAGGATAACCTTGCCGCCGGGACGGATCGCGTCCACCACCTGGAGGATGCGCGCGGTGATCTCGCTGAGTGTGTAGCCGAGGGTGTGCGGGTCATCGAACCCCGGCAGGGTGAATCGCACGCAGCGGTGGCTGTGCTTGAAGTGCTCGACCTGTTGCGCCCAGATGTCATGGGTGTCCGGCCATCCGTGCAGCATGACGATGGTGTCGGGGCCATCGCCGTCGATGAACAGCGGCAGGTCATCAATCATTGATTTAGCGTCCACGTGTGCACCTCTCATGACAGGGGCTACAGGCACTGTTGCAGCACCTGGGTGCTGATGGCCAGCGTGACGTCGCGGCGCTCACCCAATGCCGTCATGCCATGGCGTTCGAGCTGCGCGATCAGCCTGGGCACCTGATCGGCCTGAATGCCGTAATCACTCAGCCGTGTGGCTACGCCCATCTGCTCGAAGAATTCGCGTGTCCGCGCGATGGCCGCGCTGATTCGCTGCTCGTCGCTACCCTCCTCGATGCCCCACACGCGCTCGGCGTACTGCAGCAGCTTCTGTGCCTTCTCCGTACGACGCACGGCGAGCATGGCGGGCAATATCACGGCAAGAGTCTGGGCGTGATCGAGCCCGTGAACCGCGGTGAGTTCATGGCCGATCATGTGCGTAGACCAATCCTGCGGCACGCCGGCGCCGATCAAACCATTCAGCGCCAGGCTAGCGGCCCACATCAGGTTGGCGCGCACGTCATAGTTCTGCGGATCCTGCAGCGCCTTCGGCCCCTCCTCGATCAAAGTCAGCAGCAGCCCTTCGGCGAAGCGATCCTGCACCTTGCCGTTGACTGGATGGGTGAGGTACTGCTCGATCACGTGGGTGAACGCGTCGACCACGCCGTTACTGACCTGCTTGGCCGGTACGCTGAGGGTGCGGGTCGGATCGAGGATGGCAAATACCGGAAAACAGTGGCGGCTGGCAAATGGCATTTTGTCCTGGGTGGCCACCCGGGTTACCACTGCGCTGTTGTTCATCTCGGAGCCTGTGGCGGCCAGGGTCAGCACCACACCGACGGGCAACGAGCGGTTGATACAGCGCCCGCCGCTTTCGAGGATGGCCCAGCCATCGGCGTCCATGCAGGCGGCCGCGGCAATGTACTTGGCGCCATCGATCACCGAACCGCCGCCGACTGCCAGAATATAGGAGATGCCCTCGGCCTTGACCTTGGCCACCGCCTCGCTGAGGCGTTCGTAGCTGGGATTGGGCTCGATGCCGGCGAATTCGATCAGCTGGCGTTCGCCCAGAGCCTGTCTGACGTCGGCCAGGGTGCCGTTGCGCACGACGCTGCCGCCGCCGTAGAGCAGCAGCACCCGGGCATCGGCCGGTATCTCCTGATTGAGCTTGGCCAGCCGGCTCTTGCCAAAGTGGATGCGGGTCGGGTTGTAGTAGGAAAAATCAAGCATGGATAAAGACTCTGGGCGACAGAGTGCGCACGCGCGTGCAGCCACATGCGGCTCTGAGGTGGAATGGAAATGCGTGTGGCTAGCGGCCGTGAAGCTCGGCAGTAGCGGGCAGCTCATAGTTGACGAGCAGCTTGCGCAGCTCTGTTTTCAGCATCTTGCCGGTGGCACCCAACGGGATGCTGTCGACGAAAATCACGTCGTCCGGCGTCTGCCACTTGGCCAGCTTGCCCTCGTATAGGCCGAGCAGCTCTTCCCGACCAACCTGCGCGCCGTCACGCATGGCGACCACCACGATGGGGCGTTCGCCCCATTTCGGATGGGGCACGCCCAGCGCCGCAGCCATGAACACGGCGGGGTGGCTCATGACGATATTCTCGATGTCGATGGTCGACAGCCATTCGCCTCCGGACTTGACCACATCCTTGCTGCGATCCGTCAGTTGCAGGTAG
>NZ_JBLUPX010000053.1:0-13662 GCF_048068235.1 Pseudomonas sp. NY15364
GCAGGTGCATCCAGAGATGATGGTCAGGCGCCGCTCCATCGTCGAACATCCCTTCGGCAACCTGAAGCAATGGATTTTGGGTAATGGTCGCTTCCTGCTCCGACAACTGCAAGGCGCTCGGACGGAAATGGCCCTGGCGGTCAACGCCTACAACCTGAAGCGTGCCATCAATGTGATGGGTGCCCGTCGGTTGATCGAGCTGTTGGGGTAAATCCCGCCTTCCATTTCCAAGCATCAAAAACACCAACGCCCCGAACCAGTCGGAGCGTTGGATTTTTCTGGCGTCAGTGCGTTTTCACACGCTCTGAAAGGGAGGCTTTGTTCAACGCAATGCGGCCTTAGAGCGGACGCAGGTTGATCTCGACGCGACGGTTCTGCGCACGGCCAGCATCGGTGGTGTTGCTGGCAATCGGCTGGCTCGGACCTGCACCATAGGCAGAGATGCGCTGACCCGGTACGCCGTTGGCGGTCAGGTAGTTGGCCACGCTCTGGGCGCGACGCTGCGACAGACTCTGGTTCAGCTCTTGCGAACCGGTGCTGTCGGTATGACCGACGATGTTCACGCCGTTCTTGTCGAACTCCTTGAATACCAGCACCAGCGAGTTGAGGGTCGGGTAGAAACTGCTGGAGATATCCGCCGAGTTGCTACCGAAAGTGATATTGCCCGGCATGATCAGTTTCAGATCATCGCCATTGCGTTGTACCTGTACACCAGTGCCCTGCAGGGTTTGACGCAGCTTGGCTTCCTGGGTGTCGACGTAATAGCCATAACCACCGCCGGCAGCGCCACCAACAGCCGCACCGATCAGTGCACCCTTAGCGCGGTCTTTCTTGCTCGAGGTCGCAGCGCCGATCACGGCGCCGGTGGCCGCGCCGATGCCACCGTAGACGCCGGCTTTGCCAGCCTGACTTTCGCCGGTATAGGGGTTGGTGGTGCAGCCAGCCAGCATGGCCATGAGCGCAGTTGCTGCGATCAGATTACGTCTGGTCTTCATAGGGATTCCTTAGGATTTCTTCTGGTATCGGGCAGACATGCCACAATCTTCGAGCCGCCAAGGCGCGGTGAAGTTCCGCCCTAGCTTATCAGCCCGGGCGGATAGGGACTGCGATCCAGAGCAGTTCTGCCCGGCACACGCGCGTTACTGCACTCCCGGCAACGGGCGCAATGTCACCTCGACACGACGGTTCTGCGCACGACCATCTGCCGTGGCATTGCTCGCCACCGGCTGGTCCGGCCCCATGCCGCGGGTGCTCAGACGGCTGGGGTCGACACCCTGCGCCAGCAGATAGTCGGCCACGCTTTGCGCACGGCGCTGCGACAACGCCATATTGTGACT
Source organism: Pseudomonas sp. NY15364 (assembly GCF_048068235.1). NCBI lineage: Bacteria > Pseudomonadati > Pseudomonadota > Gammaproteobacteria > Pseudomonadales > Pseudomonadaceae > Pseudomonas > Pseudomonas sp. NY15364. The sequence goes on from NZ_JBLUPX010000053.1 coordinate 1,338, forward strand.
TTGCGAGCCAGTGCTGTCGGTATGACCGACGACCTCGATACTGTTCTGGTTGTACTGACGGAAGGAATTGGCCAGGTTATTCAGCGGCTGGTAGAAGCTGCTGGCGATCTGCGCCGAGTCGGTAGCGAAGGTGATGTTGCCGGGCATGATCAGCTGGATCACATCGCCCTGACGCTGCACCTCGACCCCGGTGCCTTGCATGCTGCGACGCAGCTCTTCTTCCTGCTTGTCGGCGTAGTAGCCGTAACCTGCCGCAGCGGCGCCGGCTACAGCAGCACCGATCAACGCGCCCTTGCCACGGTTGTCATGGTTGATCAGTGCACCGGCAGCCGCGCCAGCCAGCGCGCCGATGCCGCCATAGGTGGCAGTGCGGTTGGAGCTAGGTGCGCTCTGATCATAAGGATTTTGCGAGGCGCAACCGCCAAGCAGCAGCGCAGAGGTGCAAAGGGCAATAACGGGCAGGCGGAACATGAAGGCGTCTCCATGAACGGTGGGTGATAGTTATTTGAGTCATCACGCCGCCATTAGTGCCCGGTCACGCGCGAATAAAGGGGTTCTCGCGCATCTCATCGCCCAGCCGAGTGTCCGGGCCATGACCGGTAACCACGGTGGCATCCTCGTCGAGGCCGTACAGGCGCTGCTTGATCGAACGTTCGATAGTGGCGTAATCACCGCCCCACAGATCGGTACGGCCGATACCGCGACGGAACAGAGTGTCACCGGCGATCAACAGCTTGGCGTCCTCGAACCAGAAGCTCATCGATCCTGGCGTGTGGCCCGGCGTATGCAGCGCCACCCCGCAACCGCAGGCCAGTTCCTCGTCATCAGCCAGCCATTTGTCCGGCGCCGGCACGGGCGTGTAAGGCACACCGAACATGCTGCACTGCATCTCCAGGTTGTCCCAGAGGAACTGGTCCTCCTTGTGCAGGTGCAAGGTGGCTCCGGTCTTCTCCTTCATCTGCCCCGAGGCGAGGAAGTGATCGAGATGGGCATGCGTGTGGATGATGCTCACCACCTTCAGGCCGTGAGCTTCCAGACGCGCCATGATCAGATCGGGATTACCGCCCGGATCGACCACAATGGCCTTCTTGGTCAACGGATCGCCGATGATCGTGCAGTTGCACTGCAAAGGCCCGACTGGGAAGGTTTCGCGAATCAGGGCGGGACGTTCGGCGGTGGTCATCAGGAGGCCTCGTTACGGTAATCGCCAGGCAGTTTACCGGTCCATTTACGAAATGCACGACGGAAGTTGGACGGGTCGCTGAAGCCCAGCAGATAGGCGATCTCATACAACGACAAATGTGTGGTGCTCAGGTATTGCAGGGCCAGGCACTTGCGTACTTCGTCAAGCACCTGCTGGTAGCTGGTGCCCATCCGGGCCAGATGTCGACGCAGGCTACGACCACTGGTATGTAGGGCGCTCGCAGCACTTTCTAGATCGGGAAACTCACCTGGGCGGGCCAACAGCAGACGGCGCAAGCGGGTCAGCAGGCCGTCCTGCACATCTAGGCTGGCCAGCAGCGCTTCGCACTGTTGCTCGCACATTTGCACCGTGGCCGGATTAGCCAGGGCCATGGGCCGTTGCAGGTAATGCCGGGGTAAACGCAGCCAGTGAAGGGGTTGTTCGAACTGCGCCGCTATGCCGAACACCTCGACATAGCGCTCGGCATACTCCGGCGCGGGATGAGCGAAACCGACGGCCAAGCCCTGCAGCTCTTCGCTCAGCAGAAAGCGGGCAATGGTGTAGATGCTGGCCAAAAGACCCTCTGCGGTAAAGCGCGATTGCGGCCCCATGGGGAAAGACTCGACGGCGCGCAATTCCACCTCCTCGCCCTGCTCCACCAGTTCCAGCTCGAAAGACAGACCGAGCACGCGGTAGTACTTCAGGGCGAACTGCAGCGCCTTGCCCAGGTTGGCGCTGGACAGCACCGCGTAGCCCAGAATGCCGTGGGGGGAAACGTTCAAACGCTGGCCCAGTACTAGGGTCTGTTGCCATTTCGCGCTAACCCATTGATCTATAAGAGCAAGCCCGTATCGTTGAAGCTCTGACCCAACATTGATACGAGCTTGCAATGCCCCGATTACTGCTCAGCGATGAGCATTGGTCGAAGCAGTGGACGCCCACGGCTTACCCATCGAGTTTGAAATCACGGGAGGCCAAATCAATGACTGTACTCAGGCACCCGGATTGATTTCCAAACTCCCTGCAGCAGAAACCATCGTTGCGGATAAGGGCTATGACAGCGAGAAAATCCGAGACTAGGTTGAGCGACAAGGGGCCAAGGCCGTGATCCCGAGGAAGCGTAACTCTGTGAAAGGCAACGCGGATCTGGACAGAGGTCTATACCGAAATCGCCACCTGGTGGAAAACGCCTTCGCCCGGCTGAAGCACTACCGGGCGGTGGCCTCTCGATTCGACAAACTCAAGAGAAATTACGAGAGCGTGGTGGCCATGGCCTGTGCCTTCCTATGGTTGCCCATGTAAAACGGCAACAGACCCTAGATGCGTGCCAGGCATTTCCTGTGAGACACACATCAGCGCAGCAGGCCGAGCCCCTTGGCCCGAGCTACCGCCTGAGTACGCCGCTCGACACCAAGCTTGCTGTTGATGTGACGGGCGTGGGTCTTGACCGTGTGCAGGGAGATGAACAGACGCTCGCTGATCTGCTGGTTGGAGCAGCCGCGCGCGATCAACTGAAGCACCGCCAACTCGCGGCCACTGAGTTTTTCCGCCAGGGCGCTCTCCTCTGCGACAATCTCCTCGTCCGAATACCGACTGCCCGGCAACTGGGCAAGTAACGCGTCGCGCAGCGGACAGGCCGGACGCCCCTGCAAGCGCTCACGTAGCCACCGTGGCTGATGCTGCAACAGCTCGATGAAAGGTAACAGGGCACCGCCCTGAGCGAGATCCAGGCAAGTGTCGAGCTGCTGCTGTGCCTCCCGCTCTCGTCCGGTTTGCTTCAGTAGCTGGGCGAGCTGGGCCTGAGCCACAAGGCCAACCAACTGACCACCAAGCCCCTGTGCACGTTGTTGCAACGCACGCAGACGGCGCTCCGCATGCTCCAGCTCGCCCTGCAGACGCTCCAGAGCAGCCTGCTGCAAATCGATATGCAACGCCAACTGCGGGTGAAACTCTGGCGCCAGTGCCCGCCCCTGATCACCATAGGTTTCCGCCAACTGCGGTAGCCAGGCAGCGGCCAGTTCGACCTGCCCCTGACGCAACCACAGCTCGCACTTCATCAGCGTAATCATCGCCAAATAATAAATCGCTGGCACATCCCAGACGTGCATCAAGCGCTCGGCCTCACCGAGCAGTGCGAATGCCTCGGCAGGCCGCCCATCACGTCCTTCCAGGCTAGCCAGCACGCAATAGCCGATCAGCGCCCCAACGTCGCGACAGGCTCGCGCTTCGGCAATTCCCGCCCGCAAGCGCTCCACGGCCTGAGGCTGCAAGCGCAGACTAAGCAGATACCCCTCATAAATCGTCAACCGCGCCCGCACCGAGTAGCAGCGCTGTGCCGGCAATCGCTGCACCAGCAGCAACCCCTGATGCACTTCCTCCTGCGCGCGCAGCACCTCGCCGCGGGATTGCAGTACGCGAGCGCGCTCGTAGTGGGCCAGTGCCTCGAGCAGAGGGTTGTCGATGCGCTGCGCCAACTCCAGCGCATCGCGGTTCAACCCACGCGCACGCCACAGATCGCCACGCACCATGGCCAGATTGGACAACGCCGACAAGCACATGAAGTGCGGGCCATAACGCTCCACCGGTAAACCAGACAAGGCCTCGCTACATTGCAGTTCGGCACGAGCACCATCGCCACGACCACGGGCGATGACCCCGTCGAGCGCCTGCCACTGCGCCAGCAGGCTGCGCTGGGCGGAAGGCTCGGCTGCTGGAAGGAAGCGTGCGAGTTGATCAAGCAGCTCTTGGGCGGCGTCCAGCTGGCAGGCCAGCGCCAGTGCCCAGCCATAGAGCATGATCAGTCGCGGTGTGCTGGCCAGCAGATCATCCGGCAGATTGGTTTTCCAGCGCAGCAGCATGGCGATGTTCTGCTCCGCCAGCATCTGCTCCTCGGACAGGTTCTGTACCAGGCTGGCAGCGACATCGGCCTGCCCTGCCAGCAGCGCTTGCTCGATGGCGGCATCCAGCATGCCTTGCGCAGCGAACCAGCGACAGGCACGCAGGTGAGCACCGCTGCGAGAACGGCTCGAACCGTCAGCAGTCCGTGCATTGAGCAGATCGGAAAACAGGTGGTGATAGCGAAACCAATGCCCCTGCTCATCCAGCGGCACCAGAAAAACCTGGTTGGCCTGCAACTGACGGATGATCGCGGCGCTGTCGTGGCTGTCACGCACCGCGTCGCACAGCTCGGCACAGAAGCGCTCCATGCAGGCGGTTTCGTAGAGAAACTGCTGCACCTCGGCGGGCTGCCGCTCGATGACCTCTTCAAGGAGGTATTCACGGATCAGCCCTTCTCCTCCATGCAGTTGCAGTCCCTCGCCAGCTTCGGCCAGCTCTTCGACAGCCAACAGCCACAGGCGTAAACCGGCAATCCACCCTTCGCTGCGCTGCAGAATCCCGGTGACCTGCTGCTTTTCCAGGTGCGCGCCCTGACTTGCCAGCAGGGCATCCAACTCCGCTGCGGTCAGCCGCAGGTCCTGCTCGCTGAGTTCGAGCAACTGTCGCGACAGGCGCAGACGCGCCAGGTGCCAATCCGGCCGCTGACGGCTGGTGACCAACAGCAGCACGCCGGGTGGTAAGTGGTTGAGGAAGAATTGCAGGCAACGATCCAGCACCGGCCCCTGCGCCAGATGGTAGTCGTCCAGCACCAGTAACAGCGGCTGACCATCATCGAGTTGCTGAGTCAGCTCATCGAGCAAACCATCGAGCCACTGCTCGAACGCGAAGGGTTGGTGGCGTTGGCGCATCTTCAGCAGACCGAGCGCCTCCTCCCCCAAACCGGGGTAGAACTGCTGCAGCCCCTGTAACAGACGCTCAAGGAAGCGCCCCGGATCATGATCGCGCTCGCTCAGCCCGAGCCAGAGGCTGTGCCAGTGATCGGGTAGTCGTTCGCAGAACTCGATGGCCAGCGAGCTTTTGCCAAAGCCTGCTGGCGCACTGACCAGCAGCAATCGCCCTTGCAGACCCTTCTCAAGACGCTCGCACAGTCTGGGCCGCGGCATATGTCCTGCCGGCAGCGGCGGACGATAAAAACGCGCTTCCACCGGCGTGGCCGGCGTGCAGGGAAAACCTGGCGAGCGGGAGAGATCTGTCATCGGCCTATTCTTGGAAGTCTTCTATGTGCATCGGCGGGCTCGATCTGGACCCAGCCTAGCGACTTGCAATGGCCATTTGAAGCGTCCGCTACAGTCCGTAACGAAAAAGCCGGCACAAGGCCTAATGCTGATCAGATAAGTTCGTCACCACCCCCTCCTACTTGCAGTAGAGGGGGCGCTTTTCGTAGGAGCCAGCTTGCTGGCGATGCTTTTTATGGCGGATCGCCGGCAAGCCGGCTCCTACAAAGATCGAGTGCAACGGCTTAACTGACTGGCATTAGGCGCAAGGCCGGCTTCATCGTGTTGCCTGAGGCAGGTTTTAGCGCACGCCAGCCTGGCGCAGAGCCGCCGGGGTGAAGTCGCTGCCCGAGGCCTTATAGTTGAAGTCGTAGGCTTGTTTCTCCTCGTTCTTCATACCCAGGGCCAGGTAGCGACCGGACAGCAGGTCGTAAAGGGTTTCCACGGTGTACCACGGCACTTGCTTGTCGTAGTAGTACTGGGCATGCGCCTCAGCTACGCGCCACAGGGTGCCACGACCGTCGTAGTGGTCGATCAGAGCAGCTTGCCAGGTGTCCTCGTCGATGTAGAAGTCACGCTTGGCATAGATGTGGCGCTCACCCGACTTCAGGGTCGCAGTCACGTGCCATACACGGTGTAGCTCGTAACGAGTCAGGTCCTGGTTGATATGGCCAGCCTTGATGATGTCGGAGTACTTCAGGCTGGGCGAATCGAGCTTGTAGGCGTTGTAGGGGATATAGATCTCCTTCTTGCCTTCCAGTTTCCAGTCGTAACGATCCGGCGCACCGTTGTACATGTCGAGGTTGTCCGAGGTACGCAGGCCGTCAGCTGCGGTGCCCGGGCCATCGTAGGACACCTGCGGCGCACGGCGCACGCGACGTTGACCGGCGTTGTACAGCCACGCCAGACGCGGCTCTTTCACCTGATCGAGCGTCTCGTGTACCAACAGTACGTTACCAGCCAGACGCGAAGGCGCAGTCACCCGCTGTTTGAAGTAGAACAGCACGTTGCTGGACTTGCTCGAGTCGTAATCAGTCAACGCATCGCGAAAGACGAACTCGTCCTGGAAGTAGACCAGCGAGTAGGAACCGTTCGGCTGCGGAGTCGCCTGGGTCACCAGACGACGCACGCTGCCACCGCGGTAGCGGGTGATGTGGTTCCAGATCACTTCCAGACCGTTCTGCGGGATCGGGAAGGGGTTGGCGGTCTGGAAGTTCTCCAGGCCGTTGCCACCTTCCACCATATTGGTGTTCACCGCGTTCTGCTTGGTCGCCTCCAGCACCGCAGCCGGCAGGCTGGCCGAACGGTGAGTCGGGTAGACCGGCATCTTGTAGCTTTCCGGGTAGCGCTTGAACATCGCCAGCTGGCCGGGAGTCAGCTTGTCCTTGTACTGGTCGACGTTCTGCGCGGTGATGGTGAACAGCGGCTGCTCGTTGGCGAACGGATCGGCCAAAAAGCCACGCGGATCGACCGCACCGGCGTTGGCCGGCAGACCGCCAGTCCAGGCTGGGATCGACCCATCGGCATTGCCTGCCATCTCGGCGCCTACCGGAGTCAGGGTGTTGCCCAGCTTCGCAGCCTCGTCAGGCGACACTGCCGCCATCACGCTGGTCGCCAGCAGAGACAGGGTCAGCACGCCGGATTGCAACAGGTTTTTTTTCACGTTCATCTGCATAGTGTCCTTATTCCTCGTTCGCATTTAGAAGCTCACGCCGAAGCTGACGGCCAGGAAGTCGCGGTCGACCAAAGTGTTGTAGTCGCCGCCGAAGAAGTTGGTGTAGGAGAGGCTGGTGGTGTAGGTGTTCTGGTATTCGGCATCGAGTCCGATGCTGATGGCCTTGGCGCCTTCGTTGAACACCGGCCCATAGCCGTCCACGTCATGGGACCAGGCTACATTCGGCTTGAGGTTGATACCGGCGAACACGTTGTTGTAGTCGAGGATGCCACGCGCCCGGTAGCCCCAGGAGCCGGAGGTGTAGAAGCCATGCCGGCCGTTCATGGCGATGGCGCTCGCATCGTTGTAACCGCCGTAGATCGCATCGCGGCCATAACGTACCTTGTCCAGGCTTTCCAGGCCACCGATGCGGGTGTAGCCGATCTCGCCGACCAGGGTCATCCGCTCGGCGCCGAGTACCTGATCGATGAAGTGGGTGAAGGTGGTCTGCAACTGGGTGACTTCCTTGCGGTTGTAACCTCGGTGCGCCTGCCCGGCCTGGGCCAGCGCCGCCGATACGTTGCCGACGGCCAGCGCACCGCCGATGCCGCTGGCCAACCAGCCGGTAGTGTCGACTGTATTGATCTGCAGCGGCATGTTCGGCCGGTAGCTGATCTCGCCCTGCCACGCGGTGCCGGTGGGCAGGGTGGTCGAGAAGCTGGCGCCATACAGGCGGATGTCTTCCGGGTAGTCCAGGAAGTAGCTGCCGGTTCCCAGCAGGCCCAGGGAAACGAATGGCGTCTGGAAAGCCGCCGGAAGACCTCCCGCGGTAGTCGCGATGGCGGCAATGGATGCCGCATCGGCATTGATGTAGCTCACGTTCGGCGTGCGGCTATGGTAGTTGAGCGCATACAGGCCGTATTCGGCCTCGTCGCCCAGCCAGCGCAGGGCCACGCCCCACTGGCCGCTGTCGCGCGCATCGTTGTCTCCGGCACGGCGCAGCATGACACCCTCGGAGCTGCCGGCGGCTCCCACGGCGCCCAGGGCGCCGGCCAGTCCCGCGGGATAGCTCTGCACATGGTAGTTGCTGGCACAACCATCCTGCAGCACGTCGACGGCGAAGAAGGTACCGCAGTTGTCGACGACCGTCTGGTCCCACTCCAACTGGTAGAAGGCCTCGGCAGACAACCGGTCGGTCAGACTCTGAGCCACATAGAGCATATTGACCGGGATCAGGCCTTCCTTGACCTCGGCACCTGGGCGGCGGAAGGCGGCGACGTCGACCGGGTTGATCGCGTTGATGCCGTTGATGATGAAGGTGCTCTCACCCCAGCTCACCACCTGCTTGCCCAGACGTACCGATCCAGGCTGGTCACCGATCGCGTAGTTGTGGTAGATGAAGGCGTCGAGAATCTCGGCCCCCGATGACTGTGCTCCCTCCTTGCGGTTGCTATCGCTGATGTCCTTGAAAAGGCGGCTTTCGTCCTTCAGTTCGAAGTCATACCAGTACTTGCCGCGCACGAATACGCCGGTGTCGCCGTATTTAAGTTCAAGATCGTGGATACCCTTGAAGATCTTCGAGAAGGTCTCGCCGCGCTTGAAGTTCAGGCGGCCGTCGTCACCGGTCTGGGTGAAGCCGGTACCGCCATTGGACGAACCGATCAGGTCACGATCCCGTTTGGCGGTCGACCAGCTCGCCCCCACCGACAGCGACGAATCGAACTGCCCTTCGATCTCACCGATATTGAAAGTGACGCCGAATGCCGGAGCGGCAAGGGTGGAAGCGAGGCTGACGGCCAGCGGCAGTTTTGCCAGGCGCCAGTAGGGTTTTGTTTTTGTTGTCATCGACGCTACTCCATGTGTTTTTTGTTATGGATGCTTGGACTATAGCCAGCAGGTGGTACTGCTTGATCCCTCGAAAGTGTGATTTGCAGCCCCCAGCCACTCTGGCTCGCAGGTTTCAGACCCTGCCCCTAGCCAAGCATGGACGTGAAACAGCAATTAGCAAGCCAAACGCTTGTTTGACTGAGCGGTCACTTTCACCGCCCAGTCAATTCGCACCTCACAGCGTGGACAGGAATGCGCTGCCAGCCTCCTGCCACTGGGCGATTTCCACGCGGATGCGCTTCTTGTCCAGTTTGCCGACACTGGTCTTGGGAATTTCAGTAACAAGCGCGATCTGCGTGGGAATCGCCCACTTGTTGATGTGGCCCTGCTCGACGAAGGGTTTGAGGTGCTCCTTCAGGCCCTTGGCATCCAGCCCGTGCTCGTCGCGCAGCACCAGGAGCGCGAACGGGCGTTCACCCCACTGCGGGTCCGGCACGCCGACCACGGCCACTTCACGCACGGCCGGGTGCCGGCTGATCAGGTCCTCCAGTTCCAGGGAAGAAATCCACTCGCCGCCGGTCTTGATCACATCCTTGATGCGATCACGAATCTCGATGAAGCCCATGCCATCGATGGTCGCCACATCGCCGGTATGCAGCCAGCCGTGGGCCCACAGTTCCTCGCCCTTCTCCGGCTCGCGGAAATAGCCCTGCGTCAGCCAGGGCGCGCGCAGCACCAGTTCGCCTTGCGACTCGCCATCACTGGGCAGCAGCTTACCGTCCGCATCCATGATCGCCGCCTCCACCAGCGGCACCGGAATGCCGGCCTTGATCCGGTAGGTGGTGCGCTCGTCCTCGCCGCCGGCGCGCAGCTCCTCATTGAGGTAGGCGCAGGAAATCAGCGGACAGGTTTCGGACATGCCGTAGGCGGCGGTGAGCTGGATGCCGCGCGCCTTGGCTGCCTCGTACAGCGAACGGTTCAGCGCGCTACCGCCAATGATCATCTTCATGCCGCCGAAATCATGGCCCTGCGCACCTGGTGCGCCCAGCACCATCTGCAGAATGGTCGGGACGCAGTGGGAGAAGGTGACCTTTTCTTCCTTGATCAGACGGCAGAGCATGTCCGGCTCATAGCGACCGGGGTACACCTGCTTGACCCCGAGCATGGTGGCCACATAGGGCACGCCCCAGGCATGCACATGGAACATCGGCGTAATCGGCATGTAGACATCGTCATTGCCCAACAGGCGAATGCTGTCCAGACCGCCCATGGTGGTCGCCATGGACATGGTGTGCAGCACCAGTTGCCGATGAGTGAAGTACACGCCCTTGGGGTTGCCGGTGGTGCCGGTGGTATAGAAGGTGGTGGCCACCGAATTCTCGTCGAAATCGGCGAAGTCGTAGTGCGGGCTGGCGGCTGCCAGCAGGCTCTCGTACTCGCCGACGAGGTTCGGCAGCTCGGCGTTCTTGTCCTCGCCATCGGTAAGCAGCAGGGTCTTGTCGACGGTGGTCAGTTGCCCGGCAATGCCGTTGTACAGCGGCACGAACTCGCTGTTGACCAGCACAAAACGATCTTCTGCATGGTTCATGGTGTAGAGGATCTGATCCGGCGACAGGCGGATGTTGATGGTGTGCAGCACCGCGCCGAGCATCGGGATGGCGAACATGCATTCGAGGTAGCGGTGACTGTCCCAATCCATCACCGCCACGGTATCGCCGGCCCTGACCCCTGCCTCGCTGAGTACGTTGGCCAACCGTGCGACACGCTCGTTGAAGGTGGCGTAGCTGTAGCGCAGCTTGTCGCGATAGACGATTTCGCGGGTCTTCTCGTAACGACTACCGGACAGCAGCAGGCGCTTGATCAGCAGCGGATAGGCATGGGCGTTTTCGGCGGGAGGGATCAGTCGGGTCTGCAGCATGAAATCACCTTGAGGCACGCTAGGAATAGGTATGCAGCGACTCTAGAGCGGCTCGCGCAGCGCTCAATCAGCCCAAAGAATGATTTGCTACGTGACTCTATGGCCATTTTTGGTCACAGGTTAGAATCGATCCAACCGGCCAGTTCTGAAGCAGGCTAAACCGAACCACTCTCTCGTTCGAGGTAACAGCATGTCCGATATCGTCATCGTCAGCGCCGCACGTACCCCCATGGGCGGTTTTCAAGGCAGCTTGGCCAGCGTGCCAGCCGTAGCGCTGGGCGCGGCCGCCATTCGTGAAGCGGTCAAACGCGCCGGTATCGAGCCAGCCGACGTACAGGAAGTGATCATGGGCTGCGTACTGCCAGCCGGCCTCAAACAAGGGCCGGCACGCCAGGCCTCGCTCAATGCAGGCCTGCCTGCAGCCACCGGCTGCACCACCATCAACAAGCTGTGCGGCTCAGGCATGAAGGCCGTGATGATGGCCTTCGACTCGCTGAAAGCCGGCAGCAACCAGGTAATGGTCGCCGGCGGCATGGAAAGCATGTCCAACGCGCCCTATGTACTGGAGAAAGCACGCACCGGCCTGCGCATGGGGCATGGCGAGATCAAGGATCATATGTTCCTCGACGGCCTGGAGGACGCGCGCACTGGCCGCCTGATGGGCTCTTTCGCTCAGGAGACCGCCGATAAGTACGGCATTACCCGTGAGGAAATGGACGCCTATGCCATCGAATCGCTGCGACGCGCGCAGGCGGCGATCAAGGACGGCTCGCTGGACGCGGAGATCATTCCGGTCACTGTCACCTCGCGCAAGGGTGAGGTGGTGGTCAAGGATGATGAACAGCCGCTGACGGCCAACCTGGACAAGATCCCCACACTCAAACCCGCCTTCAAGAAAGACGGCACCATTACCGCGGCCAACGCCAGTTCTATTTCCGACGGCGCCAGCGCGCTGCTGCTGATGACCGCCGATGAAGCGGCCAAGCGCGGTCTCAAACCAGTTGCCAAGGTGGTTGCCCACGCGACCCAAAGCCAGGACCCGAGCGAGTTCACCCTGGCGCCCATCGGCGCGATGAGCAACCTGCTGAAGAAGACCGGCTGGAGCAAGGACGAGATCGACCTGTTCGAGATCAATGAAGCCTTCGCCATGGTGACCATGCTGGCCATGCGCGAGCACGGCCTGGACCATGCCAAGGTCAACGTGTTCGGCGGCGCCTGTGCCCAGGGCCACCCGGTGGGTTCCACCGGCTCGCGGATTATCCTCACTCTGATCAACGCCCTGCAGAAGAAAGGTGGCAAGCGCGGCGTCGCCTCGCTGTGCATCGGCGGCGGCGAAGCAACAGCGGTGGCCATCGAACTGCTGTAACTCGCCCCATCAGCAAAGAGCCCCGCAATCCAGACTGTGTGAAAACCTAGCAGCCTGAGAGCAAGCTGAAGACAATGCCTCCATCAGTCGATGGGGGGCATTGTCGTTTATGGGCTACATCCAGGGCGAAGGTCGTCAGCAAAGCAGCCTGTTTCGGTCGCGGTAGGGACGGCAGTTACCTGCCGCCCCCCGCACAGATCCGTACGTGCGGAACTACCGCATACGGCTCCTGCCTCAGGTTCGTGACGCGAAGCGTTCCTCCGGA
>NZ_JBLUPX010000054.1:0-12688 GCF_048068235.1 Pseudomonas sp. NY15364
GGCTGCTTTGTTGCCGATCTTCACCTTGGATATAGCCCATAAACGACAATGCCCCTATCGACCGATAGAGGCATTGTCTTCACCTTGCACTCAGACTGCTAGGTTTTCACAAAGTCTGTTTCGGGGGCTTTGTTGTTTCAGCGCTCTGCTCAGGCAGTAGCGAACAACTCGGAGATACGCTGCGCAGCACCTTTCATGGCTTCGGCGCGCGGCTCTTCGCCGTAGGCCAGGCCTTCGGCGCGAACGATCTCGATGTCGTCGATGCCGAGGAAATTCAGCACGCGAACCAGGTAGTCCTCATGCGCCTGGCCAGACGGCTGGCCGGCATGAATACCACCGGCGCTAGAGGCGATCACCACGGTCTTGCCACCTGCCAGCCCTACCGGGCCATTCTCAGTGTACTTGAAGCTCTTGCCGGCGACGGCGATACGGTCGATCCAGGCCTTCAGCTGACTGGGAACGCTGAAGTTGTACATCGGCGCACCGATGACGATGGCATCGGCAGCCAGGAACTCTTCCAGGGTGCGCTCGGCCAGTTCGGCCTCGTGTTTCTGCGCGGCGTCACGCAGCTCGGCCGGAGTGCCGGCGGCTACCAGGCTGGCAGCGGAGAGGTGGCTGATCGCATCACTGGCCAGGTCGCGATAGGTCACCTGAACATCTGCAGTGACAGCGCTCCAGGCCTCGACCACAGAACGGCTGAGCTGACGGGAAGCGGAAGCATCGCCGAGGATGCTGGAATCGAGGTGCAGTAGTTTCATAGGTGCTCTCCAGAGTGCTACGCGACGTGGTGACGCGATTGTACAGAGGCTACCGATGTAACCAATAGCCGATAAGACGGCAAAAATGCGATAGTTCGTCCCACTGATAGGACGATTACATGCATGACCTCAATGATCTGTTCTACTTCGCCAAGGTAGTGGAAGCCGGTGGTTTCGCCGCGGCCGGGCGAGCCCTGGGCATTCCCAAATCGCGCCTGTCGCGGCGCATCGCCGAGCTGGAGCTGCGCCTGGGCGCGCGCTTGCTGCAACGCTCGACACGCAAGCTGGCGCTGACCGATATCGGCGAACGCTACCTGCGCCATTGCCAGGCGATGTTGCTGGAAGCGGAACAGGCCGAGGAAACCGTCACCAACCTGACCAGCGAGCCGCGTGGCCGGGTACGCTTCTCCACGCCCCCGGGCTTGGCCCTGCTACCCGATCTGATCAATGATTTTCTGAAGCGCTATCCCGGGGTGCAGCTGGAGGTCGTGCAAACCAGCCGCCGTATCGATCTGCTCAATGAGGCGGTGGACGTCGCCCTGCGCGTACGCAGTGTCGATGATGAAGAACCGGCCTGATCACTCGCCGCCTCATCCCCGCCCATGCCTGTGTGGTGGCATGCCCGAATCTGGTCGCCGGGCTGCGCCTGGAGCAGCCGGAAGACCTGCAGCAGTTGCCAGCGCTAGGCGCTATTGGAGCCGACCGGCGCATTCATCTGCGCTTTCATCACAACACGACGCAGGAGGCTCGTGAGATCGCCCTGGAACCACGCCTGGCCGTCGACGACTTTCCCATGCGCAAGTCGGCGGCACTGGCCGGTGTGGGCATTACCCTGCTACCCACCACCTACTGCCATGAGGAACTGGCCGATGGCAGCCTAGTGTCTTTGCTGCCGCACTGGACGGTGCCTGAGGGCTATGTTCAGTTGGCCTATACCCACAGGCGCGGCATGTCGCCTGCTGTCCGCGCCTGGATCGAGTTGCTCAGCGACGCATTCAGTCGCTGGAGCTTCCCGCTCTGACTCAGATGCGGAACTGACGCACCAGCGCCCCAAGGCGATCACCCAGGCCAGCCAGGCTGCGCGCAGTCTGCGCGCCACGCTCGGTTTCATCGGCGACGCTGTCCACGGCAACGGCTATCTGATGCACGCTGCGATTGATCTCCTCGGCCACTGCCGTCTGCTCCTCGGCGGCGCTGGCAATCTGCGCGTTCATCGCATTGATGGTGGCGATCAGCTGGGCGATGGCGTCGAGCGATTCGCCGGCCTTGTTGGCCTGCTCGCTGGTCAGCTCACCGGCATCGCTGGAACGGCGCATCGAGGTCACTGACTGCTGGGTGCCCTGCTGCAGGCGGTCGATCATGCCCTGGATTTCCTGGGTGCTCTGCTGGGTGCGGCTGGCCAGGGCGCGCACCTCGTCGGCGACCACGGCAAAACCGCGCCCGGCTTCACCGGCACGCGCAGCCTCGATGGCCGCGTTGAGCGCCAGCAGGTTGGTCTGCTCGGCGATGGAGCGAATCACGTCGAGCACGCTGACGATGGACTGCACATCCTGCTGCAAGCTATCGAGCGACACGCCGCTGCTGCGGATATCTTCCACCAGCGAGTGAATTCGCTGGATGCTGCCATCGACCACACTCTTGGCTGCCTGCCCTTCGCGGTCGGTCTGTTGCGCGGCTTCGGCGGCGTTCTGCGCGCTCTTGGCGACTTCGTGAGCAGCGGCGGACATTTCGTTGATTGCCGTGGCCACCTGATCGGTTTCATGGCGCTGCTGCCCCATGGCCTGCTCGGAGCGCTGCGCCTGCTCGGAAACCTGGCCCACCAGCTCGGTGAGCCGCCCGGTCATTTCGACGATCTGCCGCACCAGGCCATGCACCTTCTCGACAAACCGGTTGAAGGACCCGGCCAACTGGCCCAACTCGTCCTCACTGGTGATCGGCAGGCGGCGGGTCAGATCACCCTCCCCTGCAGCGATATCGTCGAGATTGGCCTTGATCTGCTGCAACGGACGCAGGAAGGCGTTGCTCAGCCACACACCTATCACTCCAAACACCAGCAGAAGGATCGCCGCCACTACCATGATGCTGGTGATGATGGTGCCGATGCGGCGGTCGATCTCGGCCTGTACTTCGGCGATCTGCGCTTCGATACCGTCGAGGTTGAGCGCGGTGCCAAGGGCCATGTCCCATTTGGGTAGGTAGTAGCTGTAGGCGAGCTTGGGCACCATTACCGATTCGTTACCCGGCAGCGGCGAGGAGTAGTTGACGAAGTAGGTGTTGTTCTTCGCCACGTTGACCAACTCACGGTTGATGTACACACCGTTCGGGTCGCGCCGGCCGGCCAGGCTCTTGCCGACATCCACCGGGCTGTCGCCACGGAACAGGCACACCACGTTGGAGTCGTGGCCGAAGAAGTAGCCGTCGGCGCCGTACTTGATCTTCGAGAGGATGGCGATGGCCTGTTCGCGACTGGCCATATCGCCTTGCGCGGCACCATCGTAGACCCCTTTACGGAGCCAAGGGCGATCTGGATGTAGTGCTCCAGCTCGCTGCGTTTCTCTTGCAGCAGGCGCTCGCGGGTTTCGGCCACCTCATCGGCCGCGAGGCTTTGCAGTACCCTTGCCGCAGTGCCGCTGAGCACCAGCGCGAAGAGGATGACGGGAACCAGCGCAAGCAGTATTACCTTGGCTTTCAGTGTCAGGCGCATTCTTATTGTCCTTGTGTGCGAAACCAAAAACGGGGCTACCGATGTATCGGCAACCCCGTGGAAGAATTAAGCGACCCAAGGCGCCGAGAACTTAATCCGGCGTCTGTTCACGCCTTTACAGCAGCATAGCGGCAGCCCAACCGAACGCCAGCAGCGGCAGGTTGTAGTGCAGGAAGGTGGGCACCACGCTATCCCAGATATGATTGTGCTGGCCATCGGCGTTCAACCCCGAAGTTGGCCCCAGCGTCGAGTCCGAAGCGGGTGAACCGGCGTCGCCCAGGGCACCGGCAGTGCCGACGATGCAGACGATAGCCAGCGGGCTGAAACCCAGTTGCACGCCCAACGGCACGAAGATCGCTGCGATGATCGGGATGGTCGAGAAGGACGAGCCGATACCCATGGTCACCAGCAACCCGACCAGCAGCATCAGCAACGCGCCAACGGCCTTGTTGTGGCCGATCAAGGCTGCCGAACTGTCAACCAGCGTCTTGACCTCACCAGTGGTCTTCATCACCTCGGCAAAACCGGCGGCGGCGATCATGATGAAGCCGATCATGGCCATCATCTTCATGCCTTCTGTGAACAGACCGTCCGCTTCCTTCCAGCGCACCACGCCGGACACCGAGAAAATCACGAAGCCGACCAGCGCGCCGATGATCATCGAGTCCAACCACAGCTGCACGACGAACGCCGCGGCGATGGCCAGCCCCGCCACCAGCAGGCTCAACGGGTTGTACTGCACGTCCACACGCTCGGCCTGCGCGACCTTTTCCAGATCATAGGTGCGCTTGCCGCGATAGCTGAACAGCACCGCCACAAGCAGACCGAAGAGCATGCCCAGCGCCGGAATCGCCATGGCCTGGGTGATGCTGATACCCGTGACGTCGACACCTGACTTGGCCACGTTGGCCAGCAGGATCTCGTTGAGGAAGATGCCGCCAAAACCGACCGGCAAGAACATGTACGGCGTGATCAGGCCGAACGTCAGCACGCAGGCGATCAAGCGGCGGTCGAGCTGCAACTTGCTCAGCACATAGAGCAGCGGCGGTACCAGCAGAGGAATGAAGGCGATGTGGATCGGCAGCAGGTTCTGTGAAGAGATCGCCACAGCCAACAGCAGCCCGATCAGCAGCCACTTCAGCGCACCACCTGCGCCTTCCTGCTGCTTGCCGACCAACGCCAGCGCCTTGTCCGCCAGGGCATGAGCCAGGCCCGACTTGGCGATGGCCACGGCGAAAGCGCCTAGCAGCGCGTAAGACAAGGCAACCGTCGCCCCGCCACCAAGCCCCTGGTTGAACGCCTTCAGCGTGCCCTCGACGCCCAGCCCACCCAGCAGGCCACCGGCCAGCGCACCAATGATCAGCGCCACGACCACGTGTACGCGACAGAGGCTAAGGACCAGCATGATGCCGACCGCAGCGATTACAGCGTTCATAAAGCTCTCCACCTGCTCAGCGCAAAAAGCCGCGTACTCTGCCGTATGCAGGCTATATCTGTCAAAACGCGTATCCGTTCATTATTAAAATCGAAACGTGCATAATTTCGATCAAACGCCGTGTCGATCAAGAATACGAGCCGCACACCGATAACCCTGTTAGTCCATGCAGAAAGGAACACACCATGCTGTTCAGCCGTCTTTCAATCCAATGGAAGATCACCCTGCTCGCCGGCCTGTGCCTGCTTGCGATCGTCACCCTGCTGGTAGGCGCGTCGCAGTATCAGTCCAGCCGCAGCGCCAGCCTGGTGCGCGAGGCCAGCTCCGGCATGCTGGAGGAAAGCGCCAAGCTGCGCCTGAAAGCTCGTGGCGAGCTACAGGCAATCCGTATCCAGCGCTACTTCATGGACGCCTACCAGTACGGCAAAGGATTTTCCCGGCAGATCCTGTTTCTGCGTGAGCAGGCTGAGAAGCGCTTCCTCGATGCCTTCGACCTGCGCGAAGACCTGACCCGCCAGGTGCGCAGCAGCCTGGAAGCCAACCCCGCCCTGCTCGGTTTGTACCTGGTGTTCGAACCCAACGCGCTAGATGGCAAGGATGAGCTGTTCGCCGATCAACCCGACCTGGGCAGCAATAACGCAGGGCGCTTCGCGCTTTACTGGGCACAGCCCACGGTCGGCAAGCTGGAAGCCGAGGCTATGACTGAAGAAATACTCGGCGACACCACGCCGGGTGACAACGGCATGGCCTACAACACCTGGTACACCTGCCCGCGCGAGACCCGTCAGCCCTGCGTACTGGAGCCTTATTACGACGAGGTCGGCGAGCAGAAGACGCTAATGACCAGCATCGCCTTCCCACTGGAACTCGACGGCAAGATCATCGGCGTGATGGGCGTCGATATCAGCCTGGCCAGCCTTCAGCAGATTAGCCAGGAGGCCAATCGCGAGCTGTACGACGGCCAGGGCCATATCAGTATCTTCAGCCCCAGCGCACTGCTGGCGGGCAATAGCCGCGACGGCAGCCTGTTGAGCCTGCCTGTCGAACGTGCCTTTCCCGAAAACGCTAGCGAACTGCGCAGCCTGATCCAGAGCGGCAGCGATGCCGAATTGCGCCACGGTGACATGCTCCGCGAGATCAGCCCGTTCAAACCCATTCCCGAGTCAAAGCCCTGGTCGGTGCTGCTCGAAGTCCCACAGCAAGTGCTGCTCGAACGTGCCATCAAGCTGGGCGCACAGCTCGATGCCAACCGTGCCAGTGACAGCCTGGTCGCCCTGCTGATTGGTCTTGTCGCGGTGATCGCCGGTCTGCTGCTGATGTGGCTAACGGCACGCGGCGTAACGCGGCCGATTCTTGGAGTTGCCGCCAGGCTCAAGGATATCGCCAGCGGTGAAGGCGACCTGACCCGCCGTCTGCAATACGCCCGGCAGGATGAACTAGGCGAGCTGGCCAGCTGGTTCAACCGCTTCCTAGACAAACTGCAGCCGATCATCGCCGACGTGAAGAACAGTGTGATCGACGCCCGTAGCACGGCCGATCAGTCGGCGGCCATCGCCAGCCAGACCAGCACCGGCATGCAGCAGCAGTACCGCGAGATCGACCAGGTGGCGACCGCCTTCCAGGAAATGAGCGCTACCGCCCAGGATGTTGCCCACAACGCCGCGCAGGCCGCAGAAGCTGCGCGCAACGCCGACCAGGCCAGCCGAGAAGGCCTGCAGGTGATCGATCGCACCACCAGCACCATCGACCTGCTGGCCAATGAAATGAACGTGGCCATGCAGGAGGTCGAGGGCCTGGCCAGCAGCAGCGAGCAGATCGGCTCGGTGCTGGAAGTGATCCGCTCGATTGCCGAGCAGACCAACCTGCTCGCCCTCAACGCCGCCATCGAGGCCGCGCGCGCCGGTGAAGCCGGTCGCGGTTTTGCCGTGGTCGCCGACGAGGTGCGCAACCTGGCCAAACGCACCCAGGATTCGGTCGAGGAAATCCGCCAGGTGATCGAAGGCCTGCAGAGCGGCACGCGCGAGGTGGTCAGCACCATGCACAGCAGCCATCGCCAGGCACAGGGCAGCGTCGAGCAGGTGCAGCAGGCCGTGGCTGCGCTGCAGCGCATCAGCCAGGCGGTCAGCACCATTACCGACATGAACCTGCAGATCGCCAGCGCGGCGGAGGAACAGAGCTCGGTAGCCGAAGAGATCAACCGCAACGTCGCCTCGATCCGCGACGTCACCGAGGCCATCACCGCGCAGGCCGATGAGTCAGCGCAGGTGAGCCAGAACCTCAACCGCCTGGCCAATCATCAGCAGAGCCTGATGGACCAGTTCCGCGTGTGACGTCAGGTAGGGTGCGCCACGCGCACTGAAAACCCAAGCAAGCCAGATATGAGAATGACGCCAAATCATCCTCGATCTGGCGGCGCTTCCCTTGCAGTGCAGGCCGGCAATCGCCTAGCCTGCGTTCTTTTTTGGGGAAGCAACATGCTCAATATCGCCTTGGTCGCCGGTTCCAGCCGCAACAACAGCCAATCGGGAAAGGTCGCTCGCGTACTGCGTCAGCGCCTGATCGAGATGGGTCAAACCACCCAGGACACCAGCAGCATCATCGATCTGGGCCTGGCCCCGCTGCCGCTGTGGCCCGCTGAAGATGCCGGCCCCTGGGGCATGTTCCAACAGCAACTGGCCGCCGCCGACGCGGTGGTGATCATTGCGCCGGAGTGGAATGGCATGGCTTGCCCGGCGATCAAGAACTTCTTCATCTACGCCAGCAAGGCCGAACTGGCGCACAAGCCGGGCCTGCTGGTGGGTGTGTCCTCCGGCATCGGTGGTGCCTATCCGATCGGCGAACTGCGCGCCTCCAGTTACAAGAACTGCCGCCTGTGCTATCTGCCGGAGCACTTGATCGTACGTCAGGTCGAGAAGGTGTTGAACGGTCCACAGGCGGTGGACGAGGCCGATGAACGAATCCGCTCCCGCATCGATTACGCGCTCGACGTGCTGGTGCGTTACGCCCACGCCCTGCAGCCGGTACGCGCCGCCATCAGCTTCGACAACCCGGCCTTCGCCAACGGGATGTAAGGGATCCGTAGGGTGGATTAGCGGCGCTGAACACAGCGTTCGCAAACGCCAACGAACTTATCGCGCCGCGTAATCTACCAGCGATGGCTCGCCTAACCTTGGCTCAACGCCGTGGCAAGCTGACCATCACTTGCAGTCCACCCAGTGGGCTGTCCTGCAGTTCGATACGGCCATGCCAGGCCTCGATGATGTCGCGCACGATACCGAGGCCCAGACCGTGCCCCGCCACCTGTTCATCCAGGCGAGTACCGCGGCCCAGCACGGTCTCACGGCGCTCGGCATCGATGCCGGGGCCGTCATCATCGACACATAAGCGATAGCCCTCGGCGCTCTCCTCCACCGTCAACTGCACGCGCTGGTCGGCCCATTTGCAGGCGTTGTCCAGCAGGTTGCCGAGCAACTCCAGCAAGTCTTCACGGTCACGCGGCAACACCAGTCCCGGGGGCGCCTGCCACTCCAGACTCAGGCCGCGGTCATGAATCATCGACAAGGTGTCGAACAGCCCTGGCAACTCCTGCGCGCAATCGAAGCGTGCCCCCGGCAACACCTCACCAGCCAGGCGCGCACGCCCCAGCTCGCGGCTGAGGCGTTGCTCGATCTGCTCCAATTGCTCGCGCATGCTCGCGCGCAACGCCGGATGCGCGGCCAACTCCTCGCGACCAGCCAGGCTAATCAATACAGCCAGCGGCGTTTTCAACGCATGGCCCAGGTTGCCCAGGGCATTGCGCGAGCGTTTGAGGGTATCTTCCGTGTGCGCCAACAGGTGGTTTATCTGTGCCACCAGCGACTCCAGCTCCTCGGGCACCTCGGCATCCAGGTCGGTACGCCGGCCCTGCTGCAGCTGCGCGATCTGCCGGCGCACTTGCTCCAGCGGGCGTAATGCGCGGTGCACGGTGTAGCGCTGGGCGATCAGGATTAGCAGCAGCGCCGCACCACCCAGGCCGAGTCCGACCCACTGCATGCGACGAAAGCTCTGCAGTATTGGCTGGTAGTCCTGCGCCACGCTGATCGACAGATTCTCGCCATAGCGGCGGTAGTCGGCGCGGTAGATCAGCAGCAGTTGGCCTTGCGGGCCATCGCCCAGCTCGGCCTGCATGCCCGTGCCATTGGGCTTGAGCAGTTCACGATCCCACAGCGAGCGCGAACGCCAGCTACGATCATCGACAAAGTCGATGCGAAAGTAATGTCCGGAAAACTGCCGCTGGAACGAGGGATCGAGACGTCGCTCATCCAGTTGCAGGCCAGACGGCCCTCGCACCAGCGCCGTCAGCAGCCCCTGCGCCTCGTCACGCAGGTCTTCCTCCAGATAGGCGCGCAGACCACGGTCGAAGACCCAGAGGCTGGCCTGCGCCAGAACCAGTCCGGCCAGCAACAGCGTCGCGGCCAGGCCAATGCCGAGCCGGCGCTGAATGGACCTCAACCCTGCTCTCCGGTAAAGCGGTAGCCCTGCCCACGGCGGGTCTCGATCACGTTGCGTCCGAGCTTGCCGCGTAAGCGGTTGACGTGCACTTCGATAACGTTGGAATCACGCTCTGTCTCGCCGTCGTAAAGGTGGTCGGCGAGATGACTCTTGGACAGGATTTGCCCTGGGTGCAGCATGAAGTAACGCAGTAGGCGGAATTCGGCAGCGGTCAGGTCGATGGCCTCACCGCCCGAGGTCACGCACTGGCAGCTCTCGTCCAGTTGCAGGCCGGCAGCCTCCAGTTGCGGCTGGTTGGCCAGGCCATGAGCGCGGCGCAACAACGCCTGAATACGCAAGGCCAACTCTTCGGGATGGAAGGGTTTGGTCAGGTAGTCATCGGCGCCGGCCTTCAGCCCCTCGATACGCTCGGCCCAGGAGCCACGCGCGGTAAGCACCAGCACCGGCGTGGCCAGGCCACCGGCACGCCACTCCTGCAGCACCTCCAGGCCCGGTTTGCCTGGTAGACCGAGATCAAGAATGATCAGGTCATAAGGCTCGCTGGCGCCCTGATAGGCCGCATCGCGACCATCAGCCAGCCAGTCCACTGCATAGCCCTGGCGAGCCAGGCTGGCGCTCAGTTCATCGGCCAGGGGTACATGGTCTTCCACCAGCAACAGGCGCATCAGTCGTCTTCCTCATCCTTCAGAATATTGCCGTTGCGGGCATCCAGTTCGAGCTCACGTACCACGCCCGAGGTGGTCAGTATCTCGACCTCATACACCAGCACACCGTCCTCCTCTTCCAGCTCCGCCTCAAGTAGCGTGGAGCCGGGGTAGGCATTGCCGATGTGCTGCATCAATTGCTCGAAAGGCATGATGACACCCTCGCGGCGCAGGCGCAGCGCTTCATCCTGGTCGAGATCGCGCGCAATACCCGGCACGCTGGCAAAGCCGCTTGCCAGAACCAGCAACAGCGCGGTGCTAAGACGAAACTTCATCAATCGTCCTGGTGGTTCTTGAGAATTTCCCCGGTGCTGGCATCCAGCTCCAGGTCCCACTGCACGCCCTGGGCGTCGCGCAGCTCGATCTGATAGATATAGCGGCCGTATTCGTCTTCCAGCTCAGTTTCTTCGATGCTCCCACCCGGGTGCTGAGCGAGTGCAGCCTCATTGAGCTGTTCGAAAGACTTGATGGTTCCGGCATCACGCAGACGCAGCGCCTCGTCCGGACCGAGATCACGCGCCTGGGCAATGGTAGCGGCGCTGACGAGGGTGGCAAGTGTTGCAAGGCTGAGCAATCGTTTCATGGGGGTTCTCCAGCAGTGAATCAGTGACTGCCACTGTAGGCCCAGGCACTTAATTCAAGCTGAATTCACTTGCGTCATTCACCGTGTGAAGTGGCTTGGCCTGCCCATTCAGGGCTCTATAATCGCCTGTTCGAAAGGAGGCATCGATGAGCGCGATCCATATCAAATCCCCTGCCCTGACCATCAAGGCTGGTACCAGAGCCCTGGCGCGCATTCGCCAGAATGGCCTGAGCCCGGCAGACGTCGGCATCCTGCCTGGCGCAGCAGGCGGCCCCAAGGGCATCGGTATTCAGGGGCTGGATCTCGCACTGTTTGGGGACTGGCTGCCTCGTGCGCCCCGCGAGCGCGCCCTGATCGGCGCCTCCATCGGTTCCTGGCGCTTCGCCAGCGCCTGTCTGCCGGACGCCGCAGCAGGTATTCGACGGCTCGGCGAGTTGTATACCTCTCAGCGCTTTGCCAAGGGCGTGAGCATGGCTGAGGTGTCGGGCAGCTGCAGGCAGATGCTCAATGAGCTGCTCGCCGATCAGGACGCCGCCATCATTGCCAATCCACACTATCGTCTGCACATCGTCGTAGTGAAGAGCCATGGCCTGCTGCAACATGATCATCGCGGCAAACTCAGCCTCGGCCTGTCCTCGGTGATCGGAAACAACTTCCTGGCCCGCCAGCGCCTTGGCCGTCATTTCGACCGCGTGATTCTGCATGATGCACGTCAGGTCCCGCCGCTCGCGCAGCTGAGCGACTTCCGCTCGCACTTCCATGCACTGACGCCGGAAAACCTGCGCCACGCCCTGCTCGCGTCGGGTTCGATTCCCATGGTAATGGAGGCGATTCGCGAGATTCCTGGCCTGGAGCCAGGCGCCTATCGCGACGGCGGCCTGCTCGACTACCACCTCGACCTGCCCTACAACGGCGAAGACATCGTGCTCTATCCGCACTTCACCGACCGGGTGATACCGGGCTGGTTCGACAAGAGCATGCCCTGGCGCCGTGGCGACCGCACCCGTCTGCAGGACGTACTGCTGCTAGCACCATCACGCGACTACCTGGCACGCCTGCCGCACGGCAAGCTACCGGATCGAACCGACTTCAAGCGCTACCTGGGCAATGATGAAGGGCGTGAACGCTACTGGCGCCAGGCCATGGCCGAAAGCACACGCCTCGGCGACGAATTCCTCGAACTGGTCGAAAACGGCCACCTGGCAGAACGCCTGCAAGCCCTTTGAGTCACCGGGGTTATGAGCCGGTCGTTCAATCTATAGGGCCGACGTGATGAGGCGGCAATCGGGCCAGACCTGATAAACTGCGCCGCTCGACGCCAATCAGGCGGAATCATTTACGCGAGCGCTGTCAGTGGAATTGTTCAAAGAGTTCATCTTCGAGGCGGCCCATCGCCTGCCACACGTACCGGAAGGCCACAAATGCGGCCGCCTGCATGGCCACTCCTTCCGAGTTGCCATCTACATCGAAGGTGAAGTCGATCCCTATACCGGCTGGATTCGTGACTTCTCCGAGATCAAGGCAATCTTCAAACCGATCTACGAACAGCTCGACCATAACTACCTGAACGACATCGCCGGCCTGGAAAACCCAACCAGCGAAGTGCTGGCCAAGTGGATCTGGCAACAGGTCAAGCCCTTGCTCCCGGAGCTATCGCGCGTACGTATCCACGAGACCTGCACCAGCGGCTGCGAATATCGCGGCGATTGACCCCTCAGAAACAGCAAAGGCCACCTTCAGGTGGCCTTTTTCTTGATGCCGATAACGGACTACCCCGTAGGGTGCGCCGTGCGCCCCGCGATAACCTCGCCCTGATCGGTGCGCGCAGCGCACCCTACGCGCTTGGCGACCACCACGATGGGGCGTTCGCCCCATTTCGGATGGGGCACGCCCAGCGCCGCTGCCATGAACACGGCGGGGTGGCTCATGACGATATTCTCGATGTCGATGGTCGACAGCCATTCGCCTCCGGACTTGACCACATCCTTGCTGCGATCCGTCAGTTGCAGGTAG
>NZ_JBLUPX010000055.1:0-12315 GCF_048068235.1 Pseudomonas sp. NY15364
CCAAGGCGCGGGAAAGTCGCATAAAAAATCCGATGCTCAAAACAAGCATCGGATTTTCGTTTCAGCGCGCAGAAGGTCAAGCTGTAGCGCTTAACTGACTGGCATTAGCCCTGAGGCGCCTTTATCGCAAGCTTGAGCTTAGCAGCGGTTGCTCCACTCGGAACGACCGCAAGTCGCCTGACAGGCAACTTAGTGGTGGTGACCACCTTCGCCATGGATGTGACCGTGGGCCACTTCTTCTTCGCTGGCGTCACGCACGGCCACGACCTTGACCTTGAAGTTCAGGCGCTGGCCGGCCAGCGGGTGGTTGCCGTCGACAGTCACGTCGTCGCCGTCGATATCGCGGATGGTAACGATCTGCATGCTGCCGTCCGGGCCCGAAGCGTGGAACTGCATGCCCACTTCCAAGGTGTCGACGCCTTCGAACATGGCGCGGCTCAGGGTCGCGACCAGCTCGGCGCTGTATTCACCGTAGGCTTCTTCCGGCTCGACGGAAACGTCCAGCTCATCGCCAACCTGCTTGCCAACCAGGGCCTTCTCGAGACCGGCGATGATATTGCCAGCACCATGCAGATAGACCAGCGGCGCGCCGCCAGTGGAGCTGTCGATCACCTCACCGGCATCGTTGGTCAGGGTATAGTCGATGGAGACGGCCTTGTTGGCGGCGATCAGCATGGGGAGACCTTTTGCGAAAGATAAATGAACGGGCAAGTTTAACCAACGCCAGCCTGGATTGCGACCCGAGCCCGGACAAACGGGCCGTACGGATCGTTGATTTTCGTCAGGACGAGCACGGTGACTGGGTGGCAGTCTTATCCTGTGGCCATACTCAGCATGTACGCCACCGACCACCCTGGCAGAATCGGCCCTGGGTACTCGATCCCGAGCAGCGCCAAGTCAGGCAGGGAAGCCTCTTCCCCTGTGGCTGGTGCGCCATGGATCGGTCGCACGATGAATCCAAGGAAGCTTAAATGTCTGCACGCAACATTCTGGTGATCAACTGCGGCAGCTCGTCGATCAAGTTCGCCTTGGTCAACGAAGCGCAGGAAACCTTCATGCTCAGCGGCCTGGCCGAGCGTCTTGGCAGCCCCGAAGCGGTGCTGCACTGGCAACAAGGCGAACAAAAGGACAGCCTGGTTCTGTCGGGCGCCGACCACCGCCTGGCCCTGTCTCATCTTCTACCCGTGGTACAGCAGGCCGCAGCCGGTGAGCTGCACGGTATCGGCCACCGTGTGGTACACGGCGGCGAGCACTTCTCCGGCGCCTCTCGCCTGGACGCTGCCAGCCTGCAGGCCATCCGCCAGGTCGCGCCGCTGGCTCCGCTGCACAATCCGGCCAACCTGCAAGGCATCGAAGCGGCGATGAAGCTGTTTCCCAACCTGGTGCAGGTGGCGGTGTTCGACACCGCCTTCCACCAGAGCCTGCCCGAGCACGCCTATCGCTATGCCGTACCGCACGCGCTCTACGCTGAGCATGGCGTACGCCGCTATGGCTTCCACGGCACCAGCCACCGTTACGTCAGCCGCAAGGCGGCGCAGATGAGCGGCCTGGCATTCGACGCTAGCAGTTGGCTGGTGGCCCATCTGGGCAATGGCAGCTCCACCTGCGCCGTGGAGAATGGCCACAGCCGCGACACCAGCATGGGCCTGACGCCGCTGGAAGGCCTGGTGATGGGCACACGTAGCGGCGATGTCGACCCCAACCTGCACGGGCACCTGGCACGTACCCTGGGCTGGAGCCTGGAGCAGATCGACAGCATGCTCAACAAGGACAGCGGCCTGCTCGGTCTATCCGGCCTGTCCAATGACATGCGCACGCTGGAGCAGGCCCGCGAACAGGGGCACGTCGGCGCGACCCTGGCCATCGAGGTGTTCTGCTACCGCCTGGCCAAATCGCTGGCCTCGATGAGCTGCGCGCTGCGCCGTCTCGACGGTCTGATCTTCACCGGCGGTATCGGCGAGAACTCCGCGCTGATCCGCAGCAAGACCCTGGACCATCTCGGCCTGCTCGGGCTGCGGCTGGACGCCCAGGCCAACGCCCGCTGCGTGCGCGGCGTCGCCGGCGCCATTCACGCGGATGGTCATCCGCGCGTGCTGGTTGTACCGACCAACGAAGAGCGGCAGATCGCCCTCGACACTCTTGCCCTGCTCGACTGAGGCTATTTCATGCATACCTTCTTCATCGCCCCCACCGGTTTCGGTGTCGGCCTTACCTCCATCAGCCTCGGCCTGGTCGGTGCGCTAGAGCGCAGCGGCCTCAAGGTTGGCTTCTTCAAGCCCATCGCCCAACCGCATGCTGGCGACCTCGGCCCGGAGCGCTCCAGTGAGCTGATCGCCCGCACCCATGGCCTGAATTCGCCCAAGCCGCTGCCGCTCAGCCATGTCGAACGCATGCTCGGCGACGGCCAGCTGGACGAACTACTGGAAGAGATCATCAGCCTCTACCAGCAGGCGGCAGTCGACAAGGACGTGGTCATCGTCGAAGGCATGGTGCCAACGCGCCACGCCAGCTACGCCGCCCGGGTCAACCTGCACCTGGCCAAGAGCCTGGATGCCGACGTGATTCTGGTCAGCGCCCCGGAAGACGAGAACCTCACCGAGCTGTCCGATCGCATCGAGATCCAGGCCCAGCAGTTCGGCGGGCCGAAGGACCCCAAAGTACTCGGCGTGATCCTCAACAAGGTGCGCAGCGACAACGGCATCGCAGCCTTCACCGAACGTATGCAGGAGCTTTCTCCCCTGCTCAAGACCGAGAGTTTCCGCCTGCTCGGCTGTATTCCCTGGCAGGACGAACTGAACGCGCCGCGCACCAAGGACATCGCCGAGTTGCTCGGCGCACGCATCCTCAACGCTGGCGACTATGAGCAGCGACGCATGCTGAAGATCGTGCTCTGCGCACGTGCTGTCGCCAACAGCGTGCAACTGCTCAAGCCCGGCACCCTGGTGGTGACGCCGGGTGATCGCGACGACATCATCCTCTCCGCCAGCCTGGCTGCGATGAATGGCGTACCGCTGGCGGGCCTGTTGCTGTGCAGTGATTTCGCCCCCGACCCACGCATCATGGAGCTGTGCCAGGGCGCCCTGGCCAGCGGCCTGCCGGTGATGACGGTGAGCACCGGCTCCTACGACACCGCCACCAATCTCAACCGCCTGAACAAGGAAATTCCTCTGGATGACCGCGAGCGCGCGGAGAAGGTCTCCAACTTCATCGCAGGGCATATCGACCACGACTGGTTGAGCGCCCGCTGCGGCACCCCGCGCGAGCTGCGCCTGTCGCCCCCGGCCTTCCGCTACCAGCTCGTGCAACGAGCCAAGGCTGCAGCCAAGCGCATCGTCCTGCCCGAAGGCAGCGAACCGCGTACCGTGCAGGCCGCCGCCATCTGCCAGGCTCGCGGCATCGCCCGCTGCGTACTGCTGGCCAAGCCGGAAGACGTGCACGCCGTGGCCCGTGCGCAAGGCATCGAACTGCCGGAAGACCTGGAAATTCTCGACCCGGACCTGATACGCGGTCGCTACATCGAGCCGATGGTCGAGCTGCGCAAGGGCAAGGGCCTCAATGCGCCAATGGCAGAAGCGCAGCTGGAAGATACCGTGGTACTCGGCACCATGATGCTGGCCCTGGACGAGGTCGACGGCCTGGTCTCCGGCGCCATCCACACCACCGCTAACACCATTCGCCCGGCCCTGCAGCTGATCAAGACCGCACCAGGCTACAACCTGGTGTCCTCGGTGTTCTTCATGCTGCTGCCGGACCAGGTGCTGGTCTATGGCGACTGCGCGGTGAACCCGGACCCGAACGCCGAGCAACTGGCGGAGATCGCCCTGCAGAGCGCCAACTCGGCGCAGGCTTTTGGCATCCCGCCGCGCGTGGCCATGCTCAGCTACTCCACCGGTGATTCCGGCAGCGGCGAAGAAGTTGAGAAAGTGCGCGTCGCCACCCGCCTGGCCCGCGAAAAGCGCCCGGACCTGCTGCTCGACGGCCCGTTGCAGTACGACGCAGCGGCCATCGAGAGCGTCGGCCGGCAGAAAGCGCCGAACAGCCCGGTGGCCGGCCGCGCCACGGTGTTCGTGTTCCCCGACCTGAACACCGGCAATACCACCTACAAGGCCGTGCAGCGCAGCGCCGACTGCATCAGCGTCGGCCCGATGCTGCAGGGCCTGCGCAAGCCGGTGAACGACCTGTCGCGTGGTGCACTGGTCGACGACATCGTCTACACCATCGCGCTGACGGCCATTCAGGCGGCGGATCTACCAAGCTAGAGAGGCAACAGGATGCGCCGTGCGCACCGGCCGGAGCAGCCGGTGCGCACCAAGCGACCAAAACCTGATGGTCATCACTGGCACTTGCAGGTCAGTGCACAACCGTTACCCTTGGCGCCGAACCAGCTCGCTGCACGGAACGCCGCAGCTCTTTCGACTGATACGGGGCGCAGAGAAAGCCCCTTTCTCAGGCTGCCCGCAGGGCGTGCAGCCTGCTTACGGAGGCGTTTGCCCGATGCTGCACTTTCTTCCCGCGCCGCTGCGTGGCCTGATCGCGAGCCTGCTGTTGGCTCTCAACACCCTGTTCTGGTGCTGGCCGCTTTTCTTCGTCGCTCTGCTCAAACTGCTCCTGCCATTCGCGCCGATCCAACGCGCACTGCGCTTCGTCATGCACGGGATCGCCGAAAGCTGGATCGGCGTCAACAAATTCTGGATGCGCCTGGTTGGCCATATCGAATGGAATGTCCAGGGCCTGGAGCGCTTCGATACTCGTCACTCCTACCTGGTCACCAGCAACCACCAGAGCTGGGCGGATATCCTGGTGCTGCAGTACCTGCTCAACCGACGTATGCCGCTGCTGAAGTTCTTCCTCAAACAGGAGCTGATCTGGGTGCCGGTGATCGGCCTGTGCTGGTGGGCGCTGGAGTTTCCCTTCATGAAGCGCTTCAGCAAGGAATACCTGGCCAAGTATCCGGAGAAGCGCGGCCAGGACCTGGCCACCACGCGCAAGGCCTGCGCGCGTTACAAGACCAACCCCGTGGCGGTGTTCAACTTCCTCGAGGGCACCCGCCTGACCCCGGCCAAGCATGCGCAGCAGCAGTCGCCTTTCAAGCACCTGCTCAAACCCAAGGCTGGCGGCATCGCCTTCGTGCTTGATGCCATGGGTGAACAGCTGCACGCCATCGTCAACGTCACCATCCACTATCCGCATGGCGTCCCTGGCTTCTGGGACTTGCTCTGTGGGCGCCTGGATTCCGTGCAGGTGACTTTCAGACAGGTCGATATTCCGCGCGAGTTCATCGGCCGTAACTACGATCAGGATGACGACTACCGCCGGGCCTTCCAGCAATGGGTCAATCGTCTATGGGAAGAGAAGGACGCGGAGCTCGCCAACCTGCACCGTTCGGCGTAATCCAGACCTTCGGGGGCACCGTGCGTACCGCCCCGAATCCGCACCCCACGGGTATGCGTCGCTGTACCGATCAGGGGGACGACAGGGGCAACTTGCTCCAATCCAGCAGCGCCGGCACCTGCATCGCGCTGCTGGGCGGCACGCCTGGCGCCACCAGGAAACCCTGCATGATGCTGCAGTGGTGTTGCGTCAACCACTCACGCTGCGCCTGGGTTTCGACGCCTTCGGCGATGACCTCCAGACCT
Organism: Pseudomonas sp. NY15364; assembly: GCF_048068235.1. NCBI lineage: Bacteria > Pseudomonadati > Pseudomonadota > Gammaproteobacteria > Pseudomonadales > Pseudomonadaceae > Pseudomonas > Pseudomonas sp. NY15364. The sequence goes on from NZ_JBLUPX010000055.1 coordinate 5,637, forward strand.
AGGTGATGGCCGAGATCGATGATGGTACTGACCACCGCCGCATCACGGGGTGAGTCGAGCATGTTGGAAATGAACAGACGGTCGATCTTCAGCGTATCGAGTTCGAAGTGACGCAGGTACGCCAATGATGAATAGCCGGTGCCGAAATCATCGATGGCAATCTTCACCCCCAGCTCGCGCAGATGACGTAACTGCGCCTGCGTCAGCTCCAGATCCTGCATCAGCGCGCTCTCGGTAACTTCCACCTCCAGTTGGCTGGGCTTCAGACCGTGAGCGTCGAGTACACGCTGTAGATCGGTCACCAGTTGCGGCATGCCGAACTGCACCGGGCTGACGTTGAGGCTGAGCACCATGTCCTCACCGAACTGTTGCTTGAACACGGCCAATTGCCTGGCGCCCTCACGGAAGATCCATTCGCCGAGACGGTTGATCAGGCGGGTTTCTTCGAGCAGCGGAATGAACGCGTTCGGCGCCACGGTACCGGCGACACGATGCTGCCAGCGTAGCAAGGCTTCAAAGCCGCGCAGACGTCCGCTATCCAGATGGAACTGCGGCTGATAAACCAGCACGAAGTCATCGTTCTCGATGGCGTGACGCAGACTTTCTTCGAGCATCAGCCGCGAACGCGCACGCCCGTTCATCTCCTGTGAGAAGAAGCGGTATTGCTGGCGGCCGGCGCGCTTGGCTTCATACATCGCCATGTCGGCGGAACGCAGCAGGCCCTCCACGCTCTGCCCGCATTCAGGAAAACAGGCGATGCCAACGCTGGCGCCGAGGGTGAAGTCCACACCATCGAGGGTGTGGCGCACCGAGACCAGTTCGATCAGCTTCTCAGCGACCTTGGCGGCATCCTCGGGGTGCCCGAGGTTGTCCAGCAGCGCGGTGAATTCGTCACCACCGATGCGCGCCAGGCTGTCATAGGGACGCAAGCAGGCCTTTAGCTGCTCTCCGACACGGCGCAGCAACTGATCGCCGACATCATGGCCGAGCGAGTCATTGATGCGTTTGAAACCGTCCAGGTCCAGGTACAGCACCGCGACGCGCTGACCGCTGCGCTCGATACGCGCCAACGCCGACTCCAGTGCCTGATGAAAGCCGCGACGATTGAGCAGGCCGGTCAGCGCGTCAGTGACCGCCTGTGACTCCAGTTGCGCGTGCAGATTACGCACCACCGACATATCCAGCGCGATCAGCACCATCGCACGTTGCGGCCGCGGCAGTGGTGAGCAGGACAGCGCCACAGGCAGGCAACCGCCCTTGAACGTGCGCAACATCGCTTCGTGCACGCGATAGGTCGCCTCGCGCTTGAAGTGCAGGTAGAACTCGGACTGCTGCCAGCCGCCTTCGCTGGCTGGATTCTTGAGAAACGACAGCAGATCGACGCCCTCAAGATCACCTACCTCGCCATCGAGCATCTGCGCCATCGCGGGGTTGGCGAACTGAATGCGACCATCCTCGCCGACCACCAGAATACCCTCGGCGGCATTGGCCAGCACCGAGGCGTTGAATGCCCTGGCGCGCTCAAGCTGCTGGGAAAGCGTCTGCAATTCACAGCGATTATGCTCGTGCTCCAGCAGGCTCTGAATCTTGTGGCGCAACACACTGGGGTCGAAGGGCTTGAGCATGAAGTCCACGGCACCGGTGCTATAACCACGCAATACGGCATCGTGGGTCTGCGCGATGGCGGATACGAAGATGATTGGCGTCAATCGCGTACGCGGGTTGCCACGCATCAGGCGGGCGACTTCAAAGCCGTCCATACCCGGCATCTGCACGTCGAGCAGCACCAGCCCGACATCTTCTTCGAGCAGACAGCGCAGGGCCTCTTCACCAGAGCTGGCGCAACGCAGCAGCCACTCGCCATCCTCGAGCAGCGCCTGCATGGCCTCGAGGTTCTCCATACGGTCATCCACCACCAGCAGAACCTGCTTGGCGGGTACAGCGGCGTTCTTACTCTGCGCCCGGGCCATCATCACTCCCCTGTCCATCTGCCCTTGCACCATTTACTCCTGCCATCAGGTTAGCCCATCGCGAGGCGAAGGTATGGTCGGCATACCCAGCCAGCGCTCCAGCAATGCCAGCAGCTCATCGCGTTTGATCGGCTTGGCCATGTAGTCATCCGCGCCTGCGGTGATGCACTTCTCTCGGTCACCCTTCATGGCATGAGCGGTAAGCGCGATGATCGGGATGACGCATCCATGCTCCTGCTTGAGCAGGCGCGTGGCGGTATAGCCGTCCATGTTGGGCATGGCCATATCCATGAGGATCAAGTCGAACGGGTCACGCTGGTATGTGGCAATGGCCTCGATGCCGTCCTTGGCGGAACTGACGCGCAGTCCCACTTCATCCAGCAACGCCGTCAGCGCGTAAACGTTACGCACATCGTCATCCACCAGCAGGATAAGTTTTCCCTGCAACGGATTGAGCCGTGCCTGGGCCGGTTGCGGCGCACGCACGTCACCGAGGAAGCCCTGTACCGCCTGGCATAGCGCATCGGTGTCATCACCATGCTTGCGCACCACCACGGCGCTGTAGCGGCGCAGGCGCTGCAGGGTCTGTTGCGTGACGTCCACACCGGTATTGATCACCACGCGCGTGCCCTGCAACGGGCACACCTGGTTGAGGCTGTCGAGCAGAGCGAAACCATCCTGATCCGGCAGGTCGAGATCGATCACCAGCGCGCAGAACTGCCCCTGCGCATAAGCCTCGCGCGCCTGCTCGCCATCGGCGCAGGCGACGACGTGGAAGCCCAGCTCCGTCAGTTGCTCGCGGTAGTGCTCGCGCTCTACCTCGACATCCTCCACCAACAGCAATGCCTGCTCGTGTTGTTCACCGTGCTGCAACTCGATGAACACCTGCTCAAGTTCATCACGGCCGATGGGTTTGACCAGATAGCGAGTGCCATCATCGTTCCAACCCACCGGTTGCGGTACACAGGAAATGATGTGCACCGGCGTATGCCGATGGTTCGGCTGGGCGCGCAGACGACGGAACAGCTGCCAGCCACTCAGATCAGGCAGCAGGATGTCGAGGATCACCGCGTTGAACGACTCCTGCTGCAACAGCCCCAATGCCTGCAGACCAGTACGGCAGTGCACGCTGGAAAACCCATGGGAGTGAGCCTCCTCGGCAATCACCGCAGCAAAATTGGCATCGTCCTCGACGATCAGCAGCGGCGGGCCGTCACCTGCACGCTGCGGCCCCTCGAGCGGCGCTTCGACACTGAGCGGTCCGGCCTGCACCGGCAACCTGACGGTGAAGGTAGACCCCTGCCCCGGCGCACTTTGCAGGCTGATATCGCCATCCAGAGCCAGCACCAGCTGACGGGTGATGGCCAACCCCAGCCCAGTGCCGCCGAAACGCCGACTGGTGGAGCCGTCGATCTGTTGAAAGGCTTGGAACACCTGTTCATGTTGCGCAGGGTCGATACCGATACCGGTGTCACGCACGCTGAAACTCAGCAACTCGCGCTCATCATCTTGGCGCCCCTGGCTACCGACAGTCAGGTTGACCTCCCCCTGGTCGGTGAATTTCAGCGCGTTGGACAGCAGGTTGCGCAGTATCTGATGCAGGCGCACGCGGTCGGTGTGAATGACGCGTGGTACCCCGGCCTCCAGCTGGGTGTGCAGACGCAAGCCCTTGAGCTCGGCCATCGGCCGCAGGCTGGCATCGAGTTCCACCAGCACGTCCTGCATGTTGATCGGCTCAAGCTTGAGCTGCATGCGCCCCGACTCAACCTTGGCCAGGTCGAGTACATCGTTGATCAGTTGCAGCAGATCGCTGCCAGCGCGGTGCACGATATCGGCATGTTTGCTCTGCTTCTCGGTCAGATTTCCCGCCAGGTTCTGCCGCAGCTGGTCACTGAGAATGAGGATACTGTTGAGCGGCGTGCGCAGCTCATGGGACATGTTGGCGAGAAACTCGGACTTGTAGCGGTTGGCCAACAGCAGTTGCTCGGCCTGCTCACGCAGTTTCTGCTCGGCAGCCTTGCGCTCGCTGATGTCGATGATCACCGCCTGCACCAGGTTCTCGTCGCCACTGCGAATGGGTGACAAACCAACCTCCAGAGGAATCATGCGGCCCTCACGATGCTGACCGAACAGTTCACGATTGCTGCCCATGCGGCGCTGCTCGGGCATCGCCTGATAGCCCCGCCGCATTGCTACATGGCTGCCACGCTGCGCGTCGGGCAGCAACATTTCCACCGGTTCGCCGAGCAGCACCTGACGCTCGTAGCCGAACAGCAGCTCGGTCTGTCGATTGACCATGGCAATGCGTCCCAGGCCATCGACCAGCACGATGGCATTGGGCGAGGCCTCGACCACCAACCGGAAGCGCTCCTCGGCCACCTTGCGCGCACGCAGGTCCACCAGGTTGATAAGGTAGCTGCTGCCTTCGTGCAGCGGATTTAGGCTGATGCTGACCGGAATCGACTCGCCGCGCAGCGTCCGCACCATGCGCTCGTCACTCTCGGCCAACTGTGCCTGCAAGTCTTTCGGTGACTCGATATTGGGCAGGACGCGCAACACGGTCTCACCCGGTAAGGCATTGAGCGGGCAATCGAACAGCTCGGCGGCGCTGCGATTGGCCATTTCGATGCGCCCCCTGTCATCACAGAGCAGAGTCGCCACCGGCAGCCGTTCGACCAACAGACGAAAGCGCTCTTCGCGCTCGCGCAGGGCCACGGCAGCCCGCTCACTGATCTGCAGTTTGCGCTCGCGCTGATGGAGAAAACCGCCGACCAGAATTGACAGAAGCAGTGTCGCCGCCAAACCAGCCCAGAGTCCGAGCGTACCGGTACGATCGACCAGACCGCGCTCGTACTCGGGTGTGCCGATGACCTCCAAGTCCCAGATACGGCCGTACAGCGGCAACTCCATGTGCTTCTGAAAACGCGGCTTCCAGCCGTTAGCATGGGGTTCGCCGCCCAGCAACTGAGCATCCGATGCCTGCAGATCCCTCAGCAGAATGTCGAAACGCCGTGCCTGACCACCCAGGATGCCCTCGATCAAATCGTGGCTACGAAACGCGCCATGCACTGTTCCCAGCAGCGCAGCGCGACGCTGCTCCACCGTATTGAGTGGCACGCCAGGACGAAAGACCGGAAGAAACAGCAGCACACCCTGCTGCACGTTGACATCGATTTCCTGGCGTAACACCACCGGCCCACTCAGGCTGGCATCACCGCTCTCAAGGCTGCGCTCGATGGCCTGAAGGCGGATCGCCTCGCTGAGCATGTCGAAACCAAGTACGCGCCGGTTACGCCAATCCAGAGGACTGACGTAATCGATGGGCAAGTAGTACTCGCGCTCCCCCTCGGGAAACACCTGATAGTCGAGGCGCTCATCCGCTTTCAGCTCGGCTCGAAAATCGTCCAACTGCGCGTGGCTCAGGTAGCGCGACCAGGCGACGGCCTGTATTCCCGGATAACGATCCTGCAATTGCAGCTGATCCAGTGCCCGCTCCCACTCAATGGGAGAAACCCGGTCACTCCCGTTCATCAGCCCCGAAACGCCACGCAGGACCATTTCATAAGCCTGCATGCGCGCCATCACTCGCTGACCAATATCCTGCGCCTCAAGCGCAAAGCGATGCTGACTATCTTCCCGCTCACGTTCCTGCAGGGTATTCCACTGCCAATAAATCAACCCACCCAGCCCGATAAACAGGCCAAGTGCAGCCAGCAGCGGTGTCCAGGGCCTTGGCGGCCGCTCGACAGCTCTGTCGTCCATTCGCGCTCCTTCGGTCATCCAGAACCAACGCGCACGGGGCATCCGCGCGCGGACATCACAGAACCACAGCAAGCATTCTAGTCAGGTTTTGAATGAGTGGCCTTTAGCCACAAGAGACAAGACGAGCGGTCACGAAGACTGTCGGAAACACCCTCTAGCACCTAGCCGAAAGACGTCAGCAGCGGTGCTTGTCAAACGACATAAAAAAGCCTCCCAAAGCAGACTGTGTGAAAACCTAGCAGCCTGAGAGCAAGCTGAAGACAATGCCTCCATCAGTCGATGGGGGCATTGTCGTTTATGGGCTACATCCTAGGCGAAGGTCGTCAGCAAAGCAGCCTGTTTCCTCCCACATTGGAGGAGCTGGTAAGGACAACAGCGCTGCTTTTCAGGCGACCTGCCGCACCTTCATCCAGTTCTGTCGCCAGGTGAGGCTGATCAGCGGGCAACTCGTGGCCATCGATGGCAGCAAGTTTCAGGCGGTAGCGTCGCAACGCAAGCATCTGAGCCTGACGAAGCTCAAGCGTCAACAAGCCAAGCTGGAGGCGCAGATCGCCCGTTATCTGGCCGAACTGGACGAGGCTGACCGCAGTGAGGCCGCTGAAGTGGTTGATCGCAGTGCGGTCAAGGCTGCGCTGCAGCAGCTGGAGAGCCGACATGCCGATAACCTGACAGCCCAGGCGTTGATGGAGGTACAGGGGCTGGAGCAGTTCGTCGTGGGTGAGAGCGAGGCGCGCATGATGCGTACCCACTAGGGGGCTCGCGTGGCTTATAACGTGCAAAGCGCGGTAGATGGCGAGCATGGGCTGATCCTGCATCATGCTGTCACTCAGGGCGGCAGCGATAACCAACAACTGGAACCTATGGCCAAGGCTGCCCAGGCGATCCTGGCGCAGGAAGAGCTGACGGTTACAGCCGATGCGGGCTACTCCAATGGTGAGCAGTTTCAG
>NZ_JBLUPX010000056.1:0-11559 GCF_048068235.1 Pseudomonas sp. NY15364
TTGCTGACGACCTTCGCCCTGGATGTAGCCCATAAACGACAATGCCCCCATCGACTGATGGAGGCATTGTCTTCAGCTTGCTCTCAGACTGCTAGGTTTTCACACAGTCTGTTTCGGGGCCTTGTTGCGATGACACTCGGCGAGCTGGACTCAGCCCAGGGCTGCCAGGGTCTTCGCGGTGATTTCTTCGACGCTGCCGACACCCGGGATATGACTGTATTTCGGGGTACCGGATGCAGCGGAGAGCTTCTGATAGAAGTCCACCAGCGGCTTGGTCTGCGAATGATAGACGGACAGGCGATGACGCACGGTTTCTTCCTTGTCGTCTTCGCGCTGGACCAGTTCCTCACCACTGATGTCGTCCTTGCCGGCAACCTTCGGTGGGTTGTACTCGATGTGGTAGACACGGCCGGAAGCCGGGTGAACGCGACGGCCAGACAGACGCTTGACGATCTCTTCGTCCTCCACGGCAATCTCGACCACGTGATCAAGAGCGACGCCAGCATCACGCAGCGCTTCGGCTTGCGGAATGGTGCGCGGGAAGCCGTCGAACAGGAAACCATTGGCGCAATCGGCCTGAGCGATGCGCTCCTTGACCAGATTGATGATCAGGTCGTCGGAGACCAGACCACCGGCATCCATCACGCTCTTGGCCTTCAGGCCGAGTTCGGTGCCAGCCTTGACCGCAGCACGCAGCATGTCGCCAGTGGAGATTTGCGGAATGCCGAATTTCTCGGTGATGTAGCGAGCCTGGGTACCTTTGCCGGCACCGGGCGCCCCCAGCAGAATCACGCGCATCGATGTGCTCCTCAAGAGTTATGTAGTAATCGGTCGGACTCGCCTCGTGGGGCCAATCTCTTGAATGTAGTGCGGCTGCCGTAGCGGCCAAAAGGCTGCTCAAGATACACAGCGCACCCCAGGCGCACAAGCCGCCAAAAGTCGGATAAAACCCCTCCTCCTGGCGGCCTGAATCCGGTATATGACGCTGGCCAGGCATATGCCGGCCAGCACCTGCCGCCCTTCAACCGGTGTTGCGCAAACCTGCAGCGATACCTGCCACGCTGACCAGCAACGCCTGCTCCAGAGGGCTCTCCGGCGCCTGTTCACGTTGCCGGCAGCGCGCCAGCAGCTCGGCCTGCAGCAGGTGCAGCGGGTCGAGGTAGGTGTTGCGCACGCTGATCGATTCCAGGGTTTCCGGATTGTGCGCAAGCAGCCGAGACTGCCCGGTCAATTCCAGCACGGCAGCGCACGCCTGCGACAATAGGTCGCGTAACTGCGCCCCCAGCGGCTGCAGGGCCGGCTCGACCAGACGCTCGTCATACAGGGCGGCGATATTGGCATCCGCTTTGGTCAGGACCATTTCCAGCATGTCGATGCGGGTGCGGAAGAATGGCCATTGCTCGCGCATGCTTTTCAGCAGTTCAGCATCACCGCCTTGCAGCGCCTGCCCCAGCGCCTGCTCCCAGCCGAGCCAGGCTGGCAACATCAGGCGTGTCTGCGTCCAGGCGAAGATCCAGGGGATCGCACGCAGACTTTCCACGCCCCCTTCACGCCGCTTGGCCGGGCGACTGCCCAGCGGCAAGCGGCCGAGCTCCTGCTCCGGCGTGGCCTGGCGGAAATATTCGACGAACTGCGGATGCTCGCGTACCACGTCGCGATAAGCCTTCACGCCGGCATCGGCGAGGCGGTCCATCATCGCCCGCCAGCTCGGCTCCGGTGCTGGCGGTGGCAGTAGCGTGGCTTCCAGCACTGCAGCCAGATAGAGGTTGAGATTCTGTTCGGCGACATCCGGCAGGCCGAACTTGAAGCGGATCATTTCCCCCTGCTCGGTGGTGCGGAACCGCCCTGCCACCGAGCCAGGGGGTTGCGACAGGATCGCTGCGTGAGCGGGGCCACCGCCACGGCCGACGGTGCCACCGCGACCGTGGAACAGCAGCAGTTCGACCTGATGCTCACGACACAGACGCACCAGCTCCTCCTGAGCGCGGTACTGCGCCCAGGCAGCGGCGGTTGTACCGGCGTCCTTGGCCGAATCGGAATAGCCGATCATCACTTCCTGCGGGCCATGCAGGCGCGCGCGATAGCCGGGCAACCCCAGCAGACGATCGATCACCGGCCCGGCGTGGTCCAGATCGGCCAGGGTTTCAAAAAGTGGCACCACCCGCATCGGCCGGCGCAACCCGGCCTCTTTCAGCAGCAGTTGCACGGCCAGCACATCGGAGGCGGCACCAGCCATGGAGATCACGTAGGAACCCAGCGATGCGGTAGGAGCGGCTGCCACCTCGCGACAGGTAGCGAGCACCTCGGCGGTATCGGCCGAGGGTCGATAATCGCTTGGCAGCAAGGGGCGGCGGTTTTCCAGCTCGCGCTGGAGGAAGCTCAGACGCGTCTCCTCATCCCATTCGGCGTAGCGACCGAGTCCGAGATAATCGGTGATTTCCGACATCGCAGCCGCATGCCGGGAGGAATCCTGACGCACGTCGAGACGCACCAGGAACAGACCGAAGGTGGCTGCCCGGCGCAGGCAATCGAGCAACGGACCATCGGCGATCACGCCCATGCCGCAGGCATGCAGTGACTGGTAGCAGAGCTGCAGCGGCGCCAACAGATCATGGTTGTCGCGCAGCACCGCAGCGCTGGGCGCCACATCGGCAGTGAGCGCCTGCTGCGCCCAGCTGCGCGTTTCGCGCAGGCGTTCACGTAACTGTTTGAGCAAGGCACGGTAAGGCTCGGCGCTGTCGCCCACCTGCGCGCGTAGTTCGTCACTGGCCTGCTGCATGGACAGCTCCGCGGCCAGGTTGTCGACATCGCGCAGATAAAGATCGGCGGCCATCCAGCGCGCCAGCAGCAACACCTCTCGGGTCACTCGCGCGGTGACATTGGGGTTGCCGTCGCGGTCGCCGCCCATCCACGAGGCGAAACGAATCGGCGCAGCCTCCAGCGGCAGACGCAAGCCGGTGGCGGCCTGCAGGCTCTGATCGGCACGTCGCAGGAACTGCGGCACGGCCTGCCACAGCGAATGCTCGATGACAGCGAAGCCCCATTTAGCTTCATCCACCGGACTGGGCCGACTGCGGCGAATTTCCTCGGTGTGCCAGGCCTCGGCGATCAGCCGCTGCAAACGTTCGACGATGCGCTCACGTTCACTCGGCGACAGGTCGCTGTGATCCAGCGCCGTCAGTTGCGCGGCGATGGCATCGTATTTTTGGATCAGGGTACGCCGCGCCACTTCAGTGGGGTGGGCGGTAAGCACCAGTTCGATGTCCAGGCGCCCCAACTGACGCGCCAGCTCATCACTGCCCTGCCCGGCGGCGAGCAGACGTTCAAGCAATTCGTCGAGCACACGCAACTCGAACGGCTCGGGCTCACCGGCACGGCGACGACGCACACGGTGCTGCTGCTCGGCGATATTGGCCAGGTTGAGAAACTGATTGAAGGCCCGTGCCACCGGTAACAGTTCGTCGTCACCCAGATCGCCCAAGGTACTGGTCAGCTGCTCGGCACCTGCGGCAGAGCCACGACGGCCAGCTTTGGCCGACTTGCGAATGCGTTCGATCTTGTCGAGAAACTCGTCGCCCAGCTGGGTGCTGATGGTATGCCCGAGCAACTCGCCGAGCAGGTGCACCTCTTCACGCAGGCGCGCATCAATTTCCGCCATGTCGCACTCCTTCTCCTGTCCAGTGTCAACAGAGTGCCCAGCGCGCCAACTTCTTACAAGGGTGCGACGCGCACCAAGGCGAGCCTGCGTGCTGGGTCTAGGCTTGTCGATGGGCGCTGCGGTTTCGCCAATGGGCACCGCTTGCGCCACCTGTGAGGAGCTACGACATGAGAATTCGCGAACTGGCAAAACACTGGGAACAAAATGCCAAGGGCCACCTGACACCGACTCGTTATCACATCCACCTGGATATCGAATCGGCCGCTCGCCTGGCGGCGCTCACCGAGATGTACCCCAAGCATCACAGCGAGGAACTGCTCGGAGAGCTGATCTGCGCGGCGCTCGAGGAACTCGAGGCCAGCCTGCCTTACGTGCGCGGCAACAAAGTGGTGGCGCTGGACGAGCAAGGCGACCCGTTGTACGAGGACGTCGGTCCGACTCCACGTTTCCTGGCGCTGTCGCGCAAATACCTGCGCGAACTGAGTGACACGAGCAAAGAGACGAGCCATTGACGCCCTGAACGGGCCTTTGTGTTCGACATATTGTTCAGTTTCGAGCGTTCAGGCAGATAACACGTCTGCCGATCAGCCCTTTCTGCATCGATGCAGCACCTTCCTCCGCCTCCGCCGATACGCAGGCGCGCCGGCCTCCCTCACCCCGCAAAAATCCACAAAACCAGCTAGATAGAAGGGTTTATGAGCGCTCTATGTGCGCATAAAAACCACGCCGAGGCCTTTCCATACGCACATAGTCGACTAACCAGTCATCCAGAAAGCCATAAGCAGACTGTGTTTTTTTCTGAACTATTCGAAAAACCTGCCGGTCCCACTTACAGGCCATCGTGACCAGCCGACACCGCCAACACCTTTGGTAGACGGACGACACGAGAGGCCAATCGCTACGGATATCGTCGTTCATAGGAGTGTTTCAAATGGAGTTAGCCGCCATGAAGACCCATACCGAAAAAGCCCCGCGCAGCCGCCTGCACGGGATCAAACTGGCCGCCTTGGTACTGGGCAGCAGCCTGGTACTGGCTGGCTGCGCGGGTAACCCGCCCAGCGAGCAATATGCCGTGACGCAATCTGCCGTGAACTCGGCGATCAGCGCTGGCGGTACCGAGTTTGCCGCCGTGGAAATGAAGTCTGCGCAGGACAAGCTCAAAGAGGCCGAACTGGCCATGCATGAGAAAGAGTACGAGAAAGCCCGCCGCCTGGCCGAACAGGCTGAATGGGATGCTCGTCTCGCCGAGCGCAAGGCTCAGGCCGCCAAAGCCGAACAAGCATTGCAGGACGCCCGCCAGGGTGTTCAGGAACTGCGTGAGGAAGGCATGCGTAACGCTCAGTGAGCGCCATGCACCCCACCCATTCGCTGACAGATCAAAGGATGAACGCCATGCGTAAACACGTGATGATCCCCGCCCTTCTGGCCCTGAGCGTCGGCCTGGCCGCCTGCTCGCACCAGCCCAACGCCAACCTGGAGTCGGCGCGTAGCAACTTCTCCTCGCTGCAGAGCGATCCGCAGGCGAGCAAGGTCGCGGCGCTGGAAACCAAGGAAGCCCAGGAATGGCTGAACAAGGCCGAAAAGGCCTACATGGAAAAGGAAGATGAGAAGAAGGTCGACCAACTGGCCTACCTGACCAACAAGCGCGTCGACGTGGCCAAGCAGACCATCGTGCTGCGTAACGCCGAAGCCGAGCTTAAGAACTCCTCGGCGCAGCGCGCCCAGGCTCTGCTCGATGCTCGCGATGCACAGATCCGCAAGCTGCAGGACAGCCTCAACGCCAAGCAGACCGAACGCGGCACGCTGGTGACCTTCGGTGACGTTCTGTTCGACTTCAACAAGGCCGAACTGAAGAGCAGCGCGCTGCCCAACGTCACCCAGCTGGCACGCTTTCTCCAGGAAAACCCGGAGCGTCAGGTGATCGTCGAGGGTTACACCGACAGCGTCGGCTCGGCCAGCTACAACCAGGGTCTGTCCGAGCGTCGCGCCGAGTCCGTCCGTCGCGCACTGATTCGCGCCGGTGTGGAGCCGACGCGCATCGTCGCCCAGGGTTATGGCAAGGAGTATCCGGTTGCGGACAACTCCAGCGACTCCGGTCGTGCGCAGAACCGTCGCGTGGAGGTGACCATCTCCAACGACAACCAGCCGGTCGCTCCGCGCTCGTCTGCCGGCGCCTGATAGCACCGCTGTAATGAAGAAACCCGCCTGATGGCGGGTTTCTTTTTGGTACATCGCATTTTCGCGGGGAGAATACGCTTGACACCGAACTGGCAATTACGTGTGGGCTTTCGATGATTTGGCACTCTCCATTCACACGCCGCCTGGCCTGATGGGTTTCGCCCCTCACGGGCGAGTTACTTTCTCTTGCTTGCCCAAGAGAAAGTAACCAAAGAGAAGGACACCCCACCATCCGGCCCCAGCTGCGCCGGGGTTCCCTCGCTACATCACCACTCCAGGGGCACGCTGCGAAGGGCCATCCATGGCCCATCGCAGCTCTCGCGACATCCATGTCGCTCAACCCCTTCCACGGCGATTCCACTCGGCCTCCTGAAGGGGACTTGGGCGTCGTTTGCACCATCGCAGTTGAAGAGCAAAGGCAAGGTACAGACGCTGCCAATTTCAATTTCGCGAAGATTACGCAAGCTCGCGACCTGGTCCCCTTCAGGAGGCCGAACGTAGGTGTTGCGTAGGGGAGCGAGCCGCATGGATGCGGCGAGAGGCTTAATGGGCCAGGGATGGCCCATGTAAGCCGGCACCCGGAGCAGCGCCGGAGCGAGGGAAGTTTCGCGCAGCGAAACCCGGATGTCGGGGTGCCCTTCTTTGGCACACCTTTCTTGGGCAAGCAAGAAAGGTGTGGCGCCCGTAAGGGGCGCAACCCAAACGCTCAGCGCACGCGGTAATAGATAGTGCTAAGTCAGCAAGCAAGACGCACACAAACTTGCCAGTCCGGTGTGTCAACCCGCACTTTCCCCAAGCTATGCGAAGAACCTTCTTTTTTGGCGCCGGACTTTACTGCTCCAGCGCCGGAGTTTCCTGACCGATGCAACGCACAGCCTGCTTCTTGTTGTCCACCAGCACGCCAGTCAGCCCTTTCTGCTGCAGATCGAACAACACCAGCACGCCATCGATGCACTGCGCCACCTGATCGGCCGGTTTCAGCGAGACCTTGTAGTCCTCGCCGGGAATGGTCTTGAGCATGGTGAAGTCGGAGAGCAGTAGTGCGTCCTCCGGTTTGGCGAAATGCACATAGCCGTAGTACCAGAGCACGCCGATGGTGCCGACGATGCTGGCGACACCCGTGAGGATCAGGGGGATGGGATTACGTTCGGTCATTGCGGACTCTCTGTTGCGGATTCGGTAGCCGGTCCCAGGCGCTCGACGTAGGCCTGCGGCGCGACGAAGAACGCCAGTAGCGACTGGCGCCAGGCGGGCTCGGCAAAGGTTTGCACATGCGGGCCACGGGTCGCCTGAAAAGCGCGTGGCGGGCGCGCAGCTTGATACAAACGCTGGCCATTGGAAAGCGGCACGATCACGTCGTCAACACTGTGATAGATCAGTAAGGGCGCGCCTGCGAGTCGATCGATGCTGTGAATCGCGCTGTCGCCGTCCGGCACCAGCCAGGACAACGGCACCTGCAGCGGCCAGGTCAACCAGGACTTGCTCAGCGCATGGCGGGCGACGTCGCGATAACTGGCCGGCACACCGTCCAGAGCGATGGCCTGCAAGGTCGATTGGCGCTCGGGATACTCGGCCAGATAATGCACGGCTAACGCACCACCGAGGCTCTGCCCAAGCAGGAAAAGCGGCGTGCCCTGCACCTGCGGCGCCTGATCGAGCCAGGTGAAGGCCGCGTCGATATCCTGGTAAACCTTGGGCAAACGCGGCTTACCCTCGGACAGACCGTAGCCACGATAATCCAGCATCAACACCTGATAGCCCTGCTCCGGCAGCCAGTGAACGCCACCCAGGTGCCAGGCCAGGTTGCCGCCATTGCCATGCAGGTGAAGTACCGTGCCCTTGACCTTCACCCCAGCCTTGGTCGGCAACCACCAGGCGTGCAAACGCGTGCCATCGGCGGCGCGCAGCTCGATGTCGCGGTATTCCAGCCCGGCACGCTCCGGGGTAATCGGCAGCCCTGGTTCCGGGTAGAACAGCAGGCCGCTGCAACCAGCCAGCCACAGGCTGGCCAGCAGCAACACCAACGCCCGCAGGCTACTTGCCACCGGCGCGCACCTCTTCGCGAGCCTGAACGGTCGCCGCGTAGACGCGCTCGGCCAGACGCGAGAACGGCAGGCTCTGAATCCACACCGTGCCAGTGCCTTTGAGCGTGGTCAGCAAAATGCCTTCGCCACCGAAGAGCATGCTTTTCAGGCCGCCTGCCAGGGCAATGTCGTAATCGATACCGCTGCTGAAGGCCACCAGGCAACCGGTGTCCAGGCGCAAGGTTTCGTTGTTCAGCTCCTTGCGGATCACGGTGCCGCCAGCATGCACGAAAGCCAGGCCGTCACCGTCGAGCTTCTGCAGGATGAAACCCTCACCACCGAAGAAGCCGGCGCCCAGGCGTTTGGCGAAGCTGATGCCGATGCTGGTGCCATGCGCGGCGCAGAGGAAAGCGTCTTTCTGGCAGATCAAGCGACCACCGATTTTTGCCAGGTCGATGGGCACCACGGTGCCCGGATAAGGCGCGGCGAAGGCGACCCGTGCCTGACTCTTGCCGGCATTGCTGAAGTGAGTCATGAACAGTGACTCACCGGTGAGCATGCGTTTACCGACGCTCCACAGCTTGCCCAGCAGACCATTGGACGAGCCATCACCCATGCGCGTCTCGAAGCGCACGCCGTCGGTCATGTAGTTCATCGCCCCGGCTTCGGCGATCACCGTCTCACCGGGGTCGAGAATGATCTCCACCGATTGCGCCGAAGCGCCGAGGATTTCGTATTCGAGTTGATGACTGGGCACTTGCTGGTCTCCGAAGTGGGCCACGACGGTGTATGCCTGGCGATGCGTGGCGCAGCGCACCCTACCGGACTGCGATCAAAGGATATTGGCGTAGTCCGCTTCGATGCGATCCAGGCTCAGGTGATTGAGGAAGTTGGAGAAGCACATCCAGGCCGACAGCGCGTTCATGTCCTGAAACTGCGGCGGCAGATACTTGGGTGGCTGCACCAGCCCCTCGTCCACCAGCTTGCGCAGCGTGCGCATGTCTTCCAGGGTGGTCTTGCCGCAGAACAGCAGCGGAATCTGCTCCAGCTTGCCTTTGCGCACCGCCAGCTGGATGTAGTTGTAGATGAGGATGAAACCCTTGAGGTAGGAAAGGTCCTTGGTGAACGGCAGGCCCATCGGCAAGGACCCACGGAACACCCGGCTGGCATTGCTGTAACCGCCTTCAAGGCCATAGCCCTGCTCGCGGAAGAACTCGAATACCTCGAGAAAATCCGCGCCCTCTTCGGCCATGTGGATGGCGCGGGTGCGGTTGGTCAGCTTGCGCAAGCGCGTGGGGTAGGAAGCAAAGGCGATCACCTCCATGAGAATGGCCAGACCCTCCTGGGTCACCGTCGATGAGGGCGGGCCCTTGGCCAGGAACGTGCAGATCGGCTGGTTGAGCCCGTTGAGCGTGGTGCCGACATGCACCAGACCTTCGTGCACCTCCAACGCCTTGACATCACGCTCGTTGAAACGCGCATCGCTGCGGATCTTGATGTAGTCGGCGCCAGCGGCGGCATCTGCGAGAATACCGTCGGACTCAAACACACGAATGGTTTCGTCGCCAAATACGCCAGCCAGGCGCTGCTGCAGGATGTTCACTGCATCACTGGCACCGAGGGTCTTGGCCTCGTCTTCCAGGTCGCCACGCGCGGCGATGTTATTGAGGTAGTCCGAGAGCATCAGGCCGAGATCGGCCAAGGTCGGATCACCGGCATGGAAGGCGTCGGAGGCAGCGCCATACAGCTCCTGGCTGATCAGGCCGAAGTCCTCGGTGCCACGCGCTTCGAGCATGCGGATGACCATGCGGTATTCCTTGCACATGCGCCGCATGATCTGCCCGACCGGATTGAACTGGCCGAGTTGACGGGTGATGTCACGCTCGATGTTCTGGAATTCCAACTTCTTCGCAGCGGCATCGAAAGCCAGCGGTCGATTCAGGTAGTAGTCGCGATCCACGGCTGGCGGCTGCTTGCCCTTGGCCTTGAGAAAGCCGTCACGGATGCCATCGTCCCACTTCACCGCATCGAGTACGCGGATGGGCGTTTGCGCATCGACGATGCGGTCACTGAGGGCACGGATACAGAGCTGATAGTCGTCCAGTTTTTGCTGGCTATTCATTGCAGTTCCTACTCGGCGGCCTGCTGATAACGCGCCACCTCGACGAACAGGTCGGCATTGGCCGGGTCGTCGAGGTAGGCGAACACCTTGTCCAGCGGGCTGGTGATCAATGCACCATCGGCTTCGGGCATGGAGACGGTCTGCCCTTGCAGCAGGCCCTTTTCCATATCCTGAAGAATGCGGTCGGTGTCGAGGTTGTACAGCACCAGTTCGTTGTCCTTGGTCAACTCGAAACCGGCGATGGCGAAGTTGGCGCCCAGGCTCTTCGGCAAGCCCGCGGAGAGGTACCAGCGGCGACCATGGTGAGCGACGGTGAAGCCGAACTCCTCGAGGCTGCCGAGGTTGTCCGCGCTGCCCTCGTAAATGCGCGCCTGGTAGAGATTGGAGCCGGCACGGGTGATTTCCAGAAACAGCTGATCGCCCCACTCATCCTGCCGGGTCCATACGCCCAGCAGCGGTATGGGCGCAGCCTCGTTGGCCGGAATCGGGTCCTTGAAGGTGACCAGGCAGCCACTCAACAGCAGGAAGGACAGGGCGACCAATGCGCGCCAGGCTTTCATTATGCTCTCCTTGTGAAGGCCGTTCGACCCGATGATCGACGGTTTACAACCCCAGAACCAGATTCATGTAGCGTTTAAGGATGGCCAGCATTCCTTGGCTGTCCAGGTGCTCTATGCCGTCTAGCAGGCCCTGATACTCCATCCGCACGATGGCGGCCGTCAACAGCACGGCATCCTGTTCGGGCTGGCGCGAGCCCAGCACTTCGAAGAAGTGGGTGACACCCTGCTGCAGGATCTGCCGGTGAGCTCGCACCAGCTCGCGCAGTCGTGGATTGAGCAGGGCTTCCTGCTGAAACGCCTGCTCGGCGATCAGGTGGTCACGACGCTCACACAACTGACGCTGCACGTACTGCACCGCCAGCCCGGCGATCTCGTCGGCCAGTTGCCTGCGTGCCTGCTCGCTGCCATCCAGACGCCCGACCATCGCCTCCAGCGCACCCTGGGTACCCGCCCAGAATGCCGCCATCTGCGCAGCGCTGCGTTCGACGAACTGGGCGAAGGTATCGGTGATCAGGTCATCGATATCCTTGAAATAGTAGGTCGTGGCCGACAGAGGTACCTGCGCTTCGGCAGCCACCGCGCGATGACGCACGGCGCGCACGCCCTCGCGCACGATGATGCGCATGGCGGCATCGAGAATCGCCTGGCGGCGCTGCTCACTGCCCTGGCGACTGGCCTTGCGGCCCTGGTACTGGACACTTTCGGCGACAGCGTTGGCTGCCTGTGTGGCATTGGGGGGCGCAGACACGGAGCTCACGGTGGGTCGACCCTCTACGTTCTAGTTATGACAGGGAGAGTAATGGCTTGGACATGCAAGCAAAAGGCTCCGTTTCGCTTACAGGCCAGGCACCCAGCGAAACCGCCGCGAAATGCATAACGACAAGTAGCAAAAAGCCGCCCGAAGGCTAATGCCAGTCAGTTAAGCGCTACAGCTTGACCTTCTGCGCGCTGAAACGAAAATCCGATGCTTGTTTTGAGCATCGGATTTTTTTATGCGACTTTCCCGCGCCTTGGCAC
>NZ_JBLUPX010000057.1:0-10950 GCF_048068235.1 Pseudomonas sp. NY15364
TGAACGGGGTCTCTTTGAATCATCCAGGCAACATCCCTCGCTACCTGGCCGAACTACAGGCCTCGGCCATGCACTACGTCCTACCTCATCGTCGTGAGGATCGCAGTTATCTGCGAGCGGTCAAACCCAAGCCGTCCAAGTATCCGACCAGAAATAAAAATGCCAGTCAGCTTAACTGACTGACATTAGCCTGATGGCTGCCGTTTTCGTTTGTAGCGCGTGCCTCTTACAGAGGCAGACCTGCCTTGATCCGATACTGGTTTCGCACCGGGTTGGCGTACTGCAGGATCAGGAACGGTTTTTCCTCGGCGCTGCAGGCGGCCAGGCGCTTGTTCCACTGCGCTTCGGCCTTGGCCAGTTCCGCGGCATCGAATACTTCGCTCGCTGCCGGCACGTTCAGCCCGGCCTCGCGGCCTTCCCACATGGCGTAGGCCAGGTAGTGCACAGGGAACAGGCGATACTGGCCGAGAATGTGACGATCCATCTCCTGGGCAAGCTGCTTGGTGTCCTCCAGACCGGCGACAGGCGGGCTGAAGTGCAGGTGCACGCGGCCTTTGTAGCCGGTGATGCCCAGGGCGATGCTGGCGTCGTCTTCGCCCGGCGCCTTGGTGTAGCTGCCCGTGGCGGCACGCACACAGAGCTCGCGGGCCTTGGCCAGGTCGCAGGGGTCGTACTCGTAGCTGATCGACACCGGGATCAGGTTCAGCGACTCGATCACGTCTGCGAATGGCTCATCCTTGCGGCTCATATGGAACATCTTGAGGATGGCCGAATCGGTACGGTCGTCACCGTCCTTGGCGCGCCCTTCGGCCTGGGCGATCCAGATCGACTCGCCATCTTCGCGGATCGAGTGGTTGATATAGGCCGAGAGCAATTGATAAGCCGCCAGCTTCTCGCGTCGTCCGCTGATCGAGCGGTGCACGATGAAGCTCTTGTTCAGGCGCATCAGGTCGCTGACGAAAGGGCGCTGCAACAGGTTGTCGCCGATGGCGATACGAGGCGTCTGCAGACCTGCGTGGTAGACGGCGTAGTTGACGAAGGCCGGGTCCATGACGATATCGCGGTGGTTGGCCAGGTACAGGTAAGGCTTGCCGGGCTGCAGGTGCTCCAGGCCGGAGTAGCTGATGCCATCACTGGCATGCTCGATGGTGCGATCGATATAGGGCTCGATCTTCTCCTGCAGCTTGGAGACCGAATCGACGCTGGCGAACTCGCTGCGCAGGCGTGCGGCGATCAGCGGCTTGAGCAGCCAGCCCAACGGCCCGGCCAGGCGCGGAAAGCGGAAACGGGTGAGGGTATCGAGAAACGCCGGATCGGCGAGCAGGCGCGCCAGTACGGGGCGCACTTCTGCATCGGCATAGGGTCGGATGGCATCGAATGCGCCCATCATGCTCTCTTGTTCTAGAACGGCTAAGGTTGGAATGGTGTCTGCTTAACAGGGTGAGCAGTAGACCGGCGATTATAACGCCAAGTCACAAGGAGGCCGCGATGCTGGAAAGCGAGTCGTATTATTGCCCCTATTGCGGTGAGCCGGCCGAAGCGCTGCTGGATCTGTCGGCTGGGGACCAGTCTTACATCGAAGACTGTCCGGTGTGCTGCCGGCCGATCGAGTTCGAGCTGCGTACGGATGGCACCGAGTGGGAGTTGGACGTTCGTGCGGAGAACGATTGATGCAACGAATCTACGAACCGGAAAACCTTCTGGAAGGGCAGATGCTGGTGGACATGCTGGCCAGTGAAGGTGTCGAGGCGCACTTGCTCGGGCAGCATCTGGTCGGTGCGGTGGGGGAGTTGCCGGCATGCGGCCTGCTCGGTTTGGTCGTCGCTGATCCTCACGCTGAACGGGCGCGCACGCTGATCGCTGAGTACAATGCGGCGCAACCTGTGCCTGGTGATGAGCCAGAGTCCTTTCAGGGCGTGTTGCTCTGTTGATGCGCCCCCTGCCTGTCGAGTCGTTTCATGTGTGGACGTTATGCCCTGTTCCGCTGGTCGCCCGCTTTTGCGGCGTTGCCCGGCTTTCCCACTGACCAGAAGCCGCACTGGAACCTGGCGCCCAATGGTCAGGTGTTGATGCTGCGTGCGGGCGAGCAGGGGCCGCAGGCGGCTGCGGCGCGTTGGGGGCTGACGCCCGCCTGGCTCAAGGACCTGTCCAAAGCTCCGGCGCATGCGCGTGCTGAAACCCTGGCCGAGCAGCCGATGTTCCGTGAGCCCTTTCGCCAGCGCCGCGCACTGCTGCCGGCCAACGGCTTCTATGAGTGGCGTGGGGGCGTGCGCAAGCGGCCGTACTGGATGAGCAACGGTGAGCCGCTGATGTATTTCGCGGCCTTGTGGGAGCTTTATCCGGTTGGTGGGCAGGAGTACCTGAGCGTTGCGCTGATCACCCAGGAGGCGGCCACGCTACGGCGTCCGTTGATTCTCGACGAGCATGAACAGGCGCTGTGGCTGAGCCACGATACGTCGCCCGAGCAGTTGGCGGCGCTGCTGGCCAAGCCGCAGATTGCGCTGCGTGAGCGCGCACTGGCGACGCTGGTCAACGACCCGAAGCTGGATGCGCCGGAGTGCCTGACGCCGGCTTGATCCTGCGCAGGGTGTCGAGGGGCCGGTGCACCGCAACTGACCAAGAACCTGTGCGTGCGGTGCACCCTATTCTGATGCAGTCCCTCAGACCTTGAACTGATTGATCAGCCTGCGCTGCTGTTCGGCCAGCTTGGTCAGTTGAGCGCTGGCCTGACTGGCTTCGTCGGCACCGCCTGCCACCTCGTTGGCGACCTGGCCGATATTGGTGACGTTGCGGTTGATGTCTTCGGCCACCGCACTTTGCTCCTCGGCTGCGCTGGCGATCTGCGTGTTCATATCGTTGATCACCGACACCGCCTGGGTGATGGACTCCAGCGATTGAGCGGCCTGGTTGGCGTGTTCGACGCTGTCGTCGGTCTTGCTCTGGCTCTGCTCCATCACCTTGACCACTTCGCGCGTGCCTTGCTGCAATTGCTGGATCATGGTCTGGATTTCTTCGGTGGCCTGCTGGGTCTTCTGCGCCAGGTTGCGCACCTCATCGGCGACCACGGCGAAGCCGCGGCCTTGTTCGCCGGCGCGAGCTGCCTCGATGGCCGCGTTGAGCGCCAGCAGGTTGGTCTGCTCGGCAATGGCGCGAATGGCGACGAGGATGGCGTTGATGTTCTCGCTGTCCTTGGCCAGGTTCTGTACCACGCCCACGGCGCGGCCGATTTCGCTGGCCAGGGCTGCGATGGCGGCCGAGGTCTCCTGTACCACCTGTTTGCCCTAGTTGGCCGCGCGGTCGGCGTGATTGGCGGCTTCGGCGGCGTGGGTGGCGTTACGTGCAACGTCCTGGGCGGTGGCGGTCATCTCATGAACGGCGGTAGCCACCAGCTCGATCTCTGCCAGCTGTTTCTGCACGCCCTGGTTGGTGCGGATGGCAAGGTCGGCAGTATGCTCGGATGAGTCGCTGACCTGCTGCACCGAGGTCACCACGGCGCCGATCATGGTTTGCAGTTTGGCCAGGAAGGCGTTGAAGCCGGCGGCGATCTGTCCGAGTTCATCCTTGCGGTCAACCTGCAGGCGCACCGTGAGGTCGCCATCGCCTTTGGCGATATCGTCGAGCATGCCGACCATCTGCCGCAGCGGGCGGGCGATGCCGTAACCGACGAACCAGATCACCAACAGGCCCAGCCCGGCGATCAGAAGACCGACCAAGGTCATGCCCAGGGTGTCGGCGTCACGCTGCGAGGCCAGATCGCCCTGCAACTGGTGCAGATCGGCCATCACCGCTTTGACCGGCAGCACCAGCATCAGCACCCAGCGTGTGTCGCTCTGGCCGATGTTGAAGCTGAGAAAGAGTTCGATATGGCTGTGCTCAGGATCTTCCTTGGCATCGATGGACTACAGCACCTGCCCGGGCTGCAGCGTACCCAGGTTGCTCACTTCGTTGGCGTCGAGCAGGGCGGTGGCCGGTTCGCCAAGTTTGTCCGGCGCTTTGGTCGAGGCGACCAGGCGCCCGTTGCTGGCAATCAGTGCCATCTCGCCGGCACCGTTGTAGAGCTGGGCGTCAGCCTTTACCAGCAGCTCCTGAATGAAATTCACCGCCAGGTCGGCACCGGCGACGCCGCGAAATTCGCCATTGACCAGAATCGGCGAGGTGAAGGAGGCAAGCATGGTCATTTTGCCGCCGACATCATAGGGGCTGGATCGATCACGCAGGGGCGTTTGCGTTCTTTGGGGCAAAGGTAATATTCGCCCGCGCGCACGCCGGTTGGCAGCAGCTCTTCGCTTTCGGTCGAGCCGATAGAGTCGATACCCAGGCTGCCGTCGGCATTGCGATACCACCAGGGCAGGAAGCGGCCGGTGCCGTCGTAGCCGTTTTCCTTGCTGCCGGCATAGATGTCGTCGCTGGCATCGAAGGCGTTCGGCTCCCAGCCCAGGTAACTGCCAAGTAATTTAGGGTTCTGTGCCGTGGTTTCATGCACCAGGTTGGCCAGTTCTTCGCGGCTGATGCTGAGCATCGGGCTGCCGTTGGTATCGGTCATGCCGAGCATCGGGCTGCCGTTGGCATCGGTCATGCCGAGCATGGCGTTGACGCGTGCCAGGTCGGCGGTGATCTGCAGGGGAGCTTCCAGTTCACGCTGGATTTCGCTGACCTGGGCTTGCGCCAATGCCGACAGGCGCTGCTCGATGACTTGTTCCAGTAGTTTCTGCGTGCGTTCCTGCACCAGGTTCTGGGTTCGGCCACTGGCGAACAGGGCGTATAGCGCCAGCTCCACAACGACCGCGAGTACGCTGGCGCCAGCAAGGAATGCGACGGAAAACTGGATCGACTTGAGCTTCATGAGAGCTCCCGAGCGCAGAGCGCGCCTGTCACGAACTATCGGCAGTGACAGATGAAAACCTTAATGGGCTGGTGGTGACGAACAGGCTGGTGTCGTATTCAGCAAAGATGGCGTACGGCTATCGCGCAAGTAACGCGGTTGCTCGTGCTGCGGGGGCGGCCTAGCATAGGGCGTCCGATTCAAGGAGGCAGCTCGATGAGCAAGGTTCTATATCTGAGTGGCCTGGCGGCGGCCGTGCTGCTGGCAGGTTGTCAGGCCGTCAATACCACCAGTGGTGGTGCGGTTGGCGTAGAGCGCAAGCAGTACATGTTCAGCATGTTGTCAGCTGATGAAGTCAATCAGATGTACGCGCAGTCCTATCAGCAGACGCTAAGCGAGGCATCGAGCAAGGGCGTGCTGGACAAGACCAGCAACAATGCCAAGCGTCTGCAGACCGTTGCCAATCGCCTGATTCCGCAGGCGCCGCGTTTTCGCCCGGATGCCGCCAACTGGCAATGGGAGGTCAACCTGATCAAGAGTCCCGAGCTCAACGCCAACTGTGGCCCGGGCGGCAAGATCATTTTCTACAGCGGAATCATCGAGCAACTGAAGCTCAGCGATGACGAAATCGCCGCGATCATGGGCCACGAGATGGCGCATGCCCTGCGCGAACACAGCCGTGAGGCGATGTCCAAGGCCTATGGCATTCAGGTCGCCAAGCAGGGCGCTGGCGCTTTACTCGGTCTCGGCGAGAGCGGCATGGCTCTGGCCGATACAGTAGTGCAGTACAGCCTGACGCTACCCAACAGCCGCGGTAACGAGAACGAGGCTGATCTGATTGGTCTCGAACTGGCTGCTCGCGCGGGTTATGACCCGAATGCGGCCATCAGTCTGTGGCAGAAGATGGAGGCCGCCGGTGGTGGTGCGCCGCCAGAGTTCATGAGCACTCACCCGTCCTCCAGCAGCCGTATCGCTTCGCTGCAGGCGGCGATTCCCAAGGTGATGCCGCTGTACGAGCAGGCCAAGGCCGGGCGCTAAGTTCGGGCACGAAAAAACGGCGCGGCGTGATGGTTCACGGCGCGCCGTTTGCGTTTCAGGGTAGCGCCGTTTCGGCGAAGGGGCGGGGTTGCAGCCCCAACTGGGCGCGGAAGCTTTCCATGTCGAACATGGTGCAGATTTCCTGAATCTCATTGCTGGGCGTCAGTGTCCAGAAGGCCATGGCCGAGATACTCAGCACCTTGTCGCTGGGCGGATAGCCCAGCGCGGGTTTTTCGATGGTGCCGATCAGCGTGCTCCAGGTCACCACCTTGTAGCCTTCGGCGACGCACTCCTCGACCACGATCTGCAGGTCCGGCATGGCGTAGCGGATGTCCTGCACCATCCGGGCGAAGCCGGCGCTGTCGAGTGGGCGACCCATGAACGAGCTCTTGTAGAGAAAGTCGCGACTGTGCAGCTGTTCGGCCAGGGCCAGGCGCCCCTTGTTCCAGGTCAGGTCGATGTGCTGGCACACCAGCTTCTTGCAATCATCCAATGACATGCCGCCCTCCCGACTGCATACCGTATGACGTGACGTGGCACGTACTTTAGCAGCAGGCGGTAGGGGGCTGGGATTGGCCGAAATGCCAGTCCGTTGGCGTCAGTGAGTCGTCATATCAGGCCGCTGAGTTTCATTGCCTGATAGCCGGCATAGATTGCCAGGGCGGCGAAGGCACAGGCCGCGAGGCGGCGAATCAGCGTCAATGGCAGGCGCTCGGCTGCGAAGTTGCCCGCCAGTACCACCGGTACGTTGGCCAGCAGCATGCCCAGTGTGGTGCCGATCACCACTAGGATGAAGTGCGGATACTGCGCCGCCAGCATCACGGTCGCGACCTGGGTCTTGTCGCCCATCTCGGCAAGGAAGAAGGCGATCAGGGTGGTGAGGAAGGGGCCGTATTTTTTCAGGCCGGATTCCTCGTCGTCGTCCAGTTTGTCCGGCACCAGGGTCCAGGCCGCTACGGCGACGAAACTGGCCGCGAGAATCCAGCTCAGAGTGGCGGGTGAGAAGAAACCGGCTACCCAGTTACCCACGGCGCCAGCGGCGAAATGGTTGGCCAGGGTGGCGACGACGATGCCCCAGATGATCGGCCACGGCTTGCGAAAACGGGCGGCCAGCAGCAGTGCGAGCAACTGGGTCTTGTCACCGATTTCGGCGAGGGCAACGATCAGGGTGGGGACGAACAGCGATTCCAGCATCAGGTTTCCTAAAGGGGCGGGCCGACACGGCTTATGACACGAACGACCTTCCCGCCCCGGGTATAGGTTGTGCGTGTCATAGGTCTTGTCAAACCGCAGGCCTCTCTATGTAGGCCTTGGGTCGTATACGCCATG
Source organism: Pseudomonas sp. NY15364 (assembly GCF_048068235.1). NCBI lineage: Bacteria > Pseudomonadati > Pseudomonadota > Gammaproteobacteria > Pseudomonadales > Pseudomonadaceae > Pseudomonas > Pseudomonas sp. NY15364. Next base: position 7,190 of record NZ_JBLUPX010000057.1, read on the forward strand.
CTCTGCGGAGCAAGTGTGTTGACGTATACCGGGCGAGCAGGGCGCTCGCGGGAGACTACTCCCCTAGGACGGGCGCAATTGTGCCCAAGCGCTGCGTTGGGAGCAACCCCAATCAGCGCCGGGCGCTGTAGATGCGAAAGCCATCGGCATCTGCCAGGGTGCGGCACGGGCCCAGATGACGTTCGATCAGTGGCGGGTATTTGAGGAAACTGTTGGCCACCAGGCGCAGTTCGCCACCTTTTATCAAGTGGCGGGCTGCCTGGCTCAGCAGGTTCTCACTGGCTCGGTAGTCGGTGTGTACGCCTTGATGGAACGGCGGATTGCTGACGATGGCGCTCAATCCCTCTGGCGCCGACTCGATTCCGGTGCCGGCGATCAGGTTGGCCGTCAGGCCATTGCGAGCCAGAGTCAGGCGGCTGCTCTCCAGGGCGAAGGCGTCGACATCCAGCAGGCTCAGCTCGTTGTCTGGATAACGCCGTTTGAGCGCGGCGCCGAGCACGCCAGCGCCGCAGCCGAAGTCCAGCATGTGGCCGTTAGGCAGTTCATCCAGATGCTCGAGCAGCAGCGCGCTACCCCGATCAAGCCTGCCATGGGCGAAAACGCCGGGCAGAGTAACGATCTCCAGTGCGCCGTCGGCCAACTGCAGTGGATAGCTCTGTGCCAGGGCATGCAGGTCGGGGGCGGGCGGCGCGTGCTCTACCTCGACGCACCAGAGTTGGCAATGCCGTGCGCTGTCGAGCTTGCGTGGCTTGCCATAGGCTGCCAACTGCTTTGATGCGCGCTCGATACCGCCACGTTTTTCGCCGACCAGGTACAGCGGCTTGCCGGCCAGGCGCGAGGCAAGCGCTTGCAACAGGTAGTCGCTCAGCTCGCGCGACTTGGGCAGGAACAGCACGGCGGCGCGGTAGTCACCTTCTGGCATCTGCGTGCCGAAGTGGCTGCGGTCGGCAAAGCGCGCCGAGAGCAGCGCCTGATCAGCGGCATGCCAGTTCCAGCCACGAGCCTGAGGCATGGCACCAAGCAGGTCGTCAGCCGGCAGGCCGGCCAGTAACAGCTCGCCACTGAATAGCTCGGCGTGGCGCAGGAGAACTTCGCTTCGCGGGTCCATGGTATTTCCTGAGAATCTGTTTACGGCGCGCGGTGTAGGAGCGAGCTCTGCTCGCGAAGATTTTGCTGTTGACCGTGTTCGCGAGCAGAGCTCGCTCCTACAAGAAAGCTGCGCAGCTTACCCGACGACTCGCAGCGGCGCACCGGCGAAGAAGCCGGCTGCGTTCTCGACCATCTGCCCGACGATGCGCTGGCGGGCTTCCTGGCTGCCCCAGGCGCTGTGTGGTGTGATGATCAGACGCGGAATGTCTGCGGCCAGCAGCGGGTTGCCGTCCTTGGGCGGCTCCTGCAGCAGTACGTCGGTTGCCGCGCCGCCGAGATGGCCGCTGCGCAGAGCATCGGCCAGCGCCTGTTCGTCTACCAGGCCGCCGCGTGCGGTGTTGATCAGAAATGCGCGCGGCTTCATCAGTGCCAGCTCTTCGGCGCCGATCATATTGCGTGTCTGCTCGTTGAGTGGGCAGTGCAGGGTCAGGGCATCGACCTGTGGCAGTAGTTCATGCAACGGCAGGCGATCAGCGCGCGCGGGCCGGCCCGGCAGTTGACCGAGTAGCACGCGCATGCCTAAGGCTTCGGCCAGACGAGCAACGGCGCCGCCCAGTTCGCCATGGCCGAGCATGCCCAGGGTTTTGCCTTCGAGCTCGACGATGGGGTGGTCGAGCAGGCAGAACTGGCTGGCTTGTTGCCAGCGGCCTGCGGCGATATCGCGCTGGTAGTCGGGCAGTCGCGTGGCCAGGGCCAGCAACAGCATCAGGGTGTGCTGCGCCACGGATGGCGTGCCATAGCCCTGGCAATTGCAGACGGTCACGCCGTGGGCGCTGGCGGCTTTGAGGTCGACGTTATTGGTGCCGGTGGCGGCCACCAGCACCAGCTTCAGCTCGGGGCAGGCGGCGAAGGTGGCTGCGTCCAGCGGCACCTTGTTGCTGATGGCGACCTGGGCGCCTTGCAGGCGTTCGGCGACCTGATCCGGACGCGTGTGCGTGTGCAGGGTCAGCTCGGCGAAGGCCTGATGCAGCGGTTGCATGTCGAGGTCGCCAAGGTCGAGAGAGGCGTGATCGAGGAAGACGGCGCGGGGACTTTTGCTCATCAGCTGTACCTTTTCGCAGGAGGGTCGCAGGAGTAGATTGGCGAGCCTACCAGACCTTCACTGTCGATGCGGAGCCGCCATGTACTGGAGTGAATTTCTCACCGTTGCCCTTATTCATCTGCTGGCGGTGGCCAGCCCGGGGCCGGATTTCGCCATCGTCGTGCGGGAGAGCGTCGGCTACGGTCGCCGCGCCGGGCTGTTCACCGCCTTTGGCGTAGGCACCGGCATTCTGGTGCACGTTACCTATTCGTTGCTGGGTATCGGCCTGATCGTGTCGCAGTCCATCGTTCTGTTCAACGCACTGAAATGGCTGGCGGCGGCTTACCTGCTGTACATCGGCATCAAGGCGCTGCGTGCGCGCCCGGCCGATCCAGCCAGTGCCGAGCTGAGCCTGGCCGCCGGCGAGCGCAGCGGCCGTGGTGCGTTCGTCACCGGGTTCATCACCAACGGGCTCAACCCCAAGGCGACGTTGTTCTTCCTTTCCCTGTTCACCGTTGTGATCAATCCGCATACGCCAGTGGCGGTGCAGGCCGGTTACGGCCTTTATCTGGCCCTGGCGACTGCATTTTGGTTCTGCCTGGTGGCCTGGCTGTTCAGCCAGCAACGCGTGCGTGCCGGCTTTGCCCGTATGGGGCACTGGTTCGACCGACTGATGGGCGCGGTGCTGGTGGGGATTGGCGTGAAGCTGGCGCTGACCAAAATGCGCTAAACGAAAGAGCCCCGCGATTCAGACTGTGTGAAAACCTAGCAGCCTGAGAGCAAGCTGAAGACAATGCCTCCATCAGTTGATGGGGGCATTGTCGTTTATGGGCTACATCCAGGGCGAAGGTCGTCAGCAAAGCAGCCTGTTTCCTCACGCATTGGAGGAGCTGGTGCCGGAGGATCACCTGGTACGGGTGATCGAGGCCTATGTCGCCCGCCTGGATCTGCAGGCTCTGGGTTTCAGCAAGGCCGAACCACTCAAGACTGGACGTCCTGGCTATGATCCAGCGGATCTACTCAAGCTTTATCTGTACGGTTACTTCCAGCGCATCCGCTCCTCCCGGCGCCTGGAAGCCGAGTGCCAACGCATCTGGCCGAACTGGACGAGGCTGACCGCAGTGAGGCCGCTGAAGGGGTTGATCGCAGTGCGGTCAAGGCTGCGCTGTAGCAGCTGGAGAGCCGACATGCCGATAACCTGACAGCCCAGGCGTTGATGGAGGTACAGGGGCTGGAGCAGTTCGTCGTGGGTGAGAGCGAGGCGCGCATGATGCATACCCACCAGGGGGCTCGCGTGGCTTATAACGTGCAAAACGCGGTGGATGGCGAGCATGGGCTGATCGTGCATCATGCTGTCACTCAGGGCGGCAGCGATAACCAACAACTGGAACCTATGGCCAAGGCTGCCCAGGCGATCCTGGCGCAGGAAGAGCTGACGGTTACAGCCGGTGCGGGCTACTCCAATGGTGAGCAGTTTCAAGCGTGTGATGATGCTGGGATTACGGCCTATGTGCCGGAGAATCGGGGCATAAATAACAAGGGCGACGACACGCCGCTATTCGATCGCAGCGCCTTCAGCTACGACGTAGAA
>NZ_JBLUPX010000058.1:0-10944 GCF_048068235.1 Pseudomonas sp. NY15364
CCTGAGCGCTGCACTTTGCATCATTGCACCAGTAAAAACACAAACGCCCCGAATCAATCGAGGCGTTTGTATTGAACCGGTTCAGTTCAGAACGTTTTCACACAGTCTGCTAAAGGGGCCTTGTTCGTTTATGGAACCTGATACGTTCTGGTCGCTCTCAAGCATGGCCGCGCAATGCGGGCCGACTAATATCGACGATGCAGCCTCCGGCCGGCGCCGGGGCGTGTCGATAACTTATAAGGAAGAGGGCATTCAATGACCGAGAAACGCATCTGGCTGGGCCTTGCGGTATCGCTGCTGGCCACTCCGCTGGCATTTGCTGACAGCAAAGAAGATTGTTCCGTCGCCGAATTCACCATGGGTTTGCGCTTTCAGCAGCAGTCCGCGGAGGTCCAGGCGCTGCAACTGCAGGCCTACAACATCGCCACTGAGAAGCTCGACAAGGCTGTGGCGGCGGCGAAGGATCCCTCGAAGCTGGCCATCGTCACCGACCTCGACGAAACCGTGATCGACAACAGTGCGCTGCTGGCGCGCGATCTGGCCAACTGTCATCAGTACGATGCCTGGGACACCTGGCTGCCCTGGGAACGTGACGGTACGCCGGAGCTGATCCCTGGCGCGAAGAAGTTTCTCGAGCATGCCGACAAGCTCGGCGTGACCATCCGCTACGTCTCCGATCGTGCCGACGAGCAGAAGAAATACACCCTGGCCACCCTGAGCAAACTGGGCCTGCCGCAGGTATCGGAAGAGAGCGTGCTGCTGCTCGGGCCGCCCAAGGTCGAGCGTCGCGCCATCGTCAGTGCCGATCACCAGATCATCATGCTGCTGGGCGATACGCTGCATGACTTCGATGCGCGTTTCCGCAAAACGCCGCTCGACGCGCAGCGCAAGACCGTTGCCGAAGAGTCGGACAAGTGGGGTGTGGAGTGGATCGTGTTCCCCAATGCCGGATATGGCACCTGGTCCAAGGCGCCGCTTAAAGGCTGGGAGGCCGAGCCGGTAGTCGAGCCTTGGTAGGGCAACGCTGATCCCCGTCGGTCGCTCGGCGTAAGCCGGGCGCCGACATGGTGCTGGAAAAAAAGTCGTCGAGCCGGTCTAATGCCGGCTCTTTTTTATTCAGCTGTCCGAATGCAATGACCACTCTCCTGGCCCTCGATACCGCCACCGAAGCCTGCTCCGTCGCGCTGCTGCATGATGGTCGCGTGCTCAGCCACTACGAAGTCGCCCCGCGTATGCACGCGCAGCGTCTGTTGCCGATGATTCAGCAACTGCTGGGTGAGGCGGGTATCGCCGCTTCGGCACTCGATGCCATTGCCTTCGGCCGTGGTCCGGGTGCGTTCACCGGGGTGCGTATCGCCATCGGCGTGGTACAGGGCCTGGCCTTTGCACTGGATCGACCGGTGCTGCCAGTTTCCAATCTGGCCGTGCTGGCCCAGCGCGCGCTGCGTGAGCAGGGCGCGACTCAGGTTGCCGCCGCCATCGACGCGCGCATGGACGAGGTTTACTGGGGTTGCTACCGCGCAGAAGCCGGCGAGATGCGCCTGCTTGGCCAGGAAGCGGTGTTGCCGCCGGAGCAAGCTGAAGCGCCGCGTGGCAGCGATGGTGAGTGGTTCGGCGCCGGCACGGGCTGGGGCACCTTCGCCGCGCGTCTCGCCCTCAGGCCTGTGGGCATGGATGGCAGCCTGCTGCCGCATGCCGAAGACTTGCTGAGCCTGGCTCGTTTTGCCTGGGCGCGTGACGAGGCGTTGCCGGCTGATCAGGCGCAACCGGTGTACCTGCGTGATCAGGTCGCCACGCCGAAAGCACCACCGGCATGACAGCTGGTCGGATGCTTGGCGCCAGTATTCCCTTGGCATTTGCCAACGACGCAGGCCGCCGCTACATTGCCAGCACTGTCCCTTGTTCAGCCGAGCCCACCGAGCAGTCCTAGATGCGGATCGACGGTTACTTACCCTCCTACTCGCCAGATCGTGGCCCCCGTTCGGGCACCGCGGTCACGCCCTATCGCGAGGCGCAGCGGGAGGTCGAGGCTCAGCGTGAACAACCGGCTGCACCCGCCAGTAGCCAGGGGCTGGAGCAGGCGCCGCAGATTCGCCGCGTACAGGCCAGCAGCAGTAACACCGACAGCCTGCCGACCCGCTCGCAGGATCTCGGTTATCAACAGCCTGCGCTGAGTAACCGTGCTGCTCAGGCGTTGGCCAGCTACAGCACCACCGCCGCTTACGCCAGCGATTACGATGCGCAGGAAGTGCTCGGGCTCGATCTCTACGCGTAACCCCGTTTCACACCCTCTCAGCCAGGCCCGCTAAACCGATCGATGAGCGCCGCGCTTCCCTATTACCTCGGTTGTCCATCCTGGAGCGAAGCGGCCTGGCGCGCCACGCTGTATCCGCAGGATACCCGGCCAACCGAGTTTCTCAGCCGCTACACCGAGGTATTCAACGCGGTGGAAGGCAACACCACGTTCTATGCCAGACCCAGCGAGCAAACAGTGGCGCGCTGGGCGCAGGCCATGCCGGCGCACTTTCGGTTCTGCGCCAAGTTGCCGCGAGACATCAGTCACAGCGAGGATCTCTGTCAGCAACTTGATGAGGTCACGCAGTTTCGTCAGTTGCTGGCACCGCTCGGCGAGCGGGTGGCGCCATACTGGCTGCAGCTGCCGGCCAGCTTCGGTCCGTCGCGCTTGGCGGAACTGGCGGCGTTCATCGAACAGTGGAGAGACTGGCCGCTGGCGATAGAGGTGCGCCACCCGGAGTTCTTCGCCAAGGGCGATGCCGAACGCGTGCTCAATCGCCTGCTGCACGAGCGTGGTATAGAGCGCATCTGTCTGGATTCGCGTGCGCTGTTCAGCTGCGATTCGCAGGAGCCCGCCGTGCTGCATGCGCAAGCCAAGAAGCCGCGCTTGCCGACTCGGCCTACCGCGTTCAGTCAGAGCCCGCAGTTGCGCTTCATCGGCCATCCCGAGTTGTTGGCCAACGACCCCTTCATGCGGCCCTGGCTGGACAAGGTTGCCGGCTGGATCGAACAGGGGTTGCGCCCTCATGTCTTCGCCCATACCTCGGACAACCGCCTGGCACCGGAGCTGGCGCGGCGTTTTCATGAGCAGCTGATGCAGCGCCTGCCCGGCCTGCCCGAACAGCCGGTGTTGCAGACGGAGCCGGAACTGGAGCAGCTTGGCTTACTCTGATGGAGCATGGATATGCTGATACGGATAATCGGCCGTTTGCTGTTTCTCTCTGTGCTACTGGGCTCGGCGTTGCTGGTAGCGCTGTGGCGTGGTTGGCTGGATGTGGCGCCGCGTTTCAACCCCTGGGCGCCGCTGGACGTGCGAGAAACGCCGAACCTGCTGACCCCCTTCAAACTCTGGCGCCTGAGCGAGGATCGTGAGCTATGCGACCTGGCCTTGGCGACTTCTGACCTGCGTTTTACCCGTCTGCCCGACAGCACGCCGCATCCTGGCTGCCCGATTGAAAATGCCGTGCGTATTCAGGGGGCCAGCGTTGGTCTGAGCAGCAGTTTCATGGCTACCTGCCCGTTGGCGGTGAGCTTCGCTTTGTTCGAGCGACATGGCCTGCAGCCGGCTGCGCAGGCAGTGTTCGGCCAGCCGGTGACCCGGGTCGAACACGTCGGCAGTTTCGCCTGTCGCAGCATTGCCGGCAGTCAGCGGCCCAGCCAGCATTCCTATGCCAATGCGCTGGACATGGTCGGTTTCCGTCTGCGCGACGGCCAGCACATCAGCGTGCTGCGCGACTGGCCGGGGCAGGGCGACAAGGCGCGCTTTCTGCGCCTGGTACAGGAAGCAGCCTGTGACAGCTTCAATGTCACCCTGGGGCCTGAATACAACGCTGCGCACCGCGATCACTTTCACGTGGACATGGGCATGTGGCGCATGTGCCGCTGACGCGCTTGCGATCTGTAGGGCGGGTGCAACCCGCCATAGCGCCAATGGCGGGTTGCACCCGCCCTACGGCAACGAAAAAGCTTCGCCATCCCTAGCAGGCTGTTGAAAAACTACCTGCGTTGCCATTGCTGCGTTAAAAACAGGCTCGTGCGCGAGTCCGATCAAAATGCTCATTTACAACTCGTAAACTCCGCTTTTTCGCCTGTTTTTGCCTTGCACTGGCTGCCTCGGCTACGTTTTTCAACGGCCTGCTAGCGTTTGGCCAATAGCAGATCGGCTGCCTGTCCGCTGCGCCCATCGGCGAATTCGAATCGACCCAGCTGCGCGATCTGGTCGTAAGCGCCGAGGGCGATGCTGACGTCGCGCGCGCGCAGGTCGATGGCGCTGACGCCGGCTTCGCCGAGCATTTGCAGCTGCTGGCGGCCCTGGGCGTCGAAACGCAGCAGGCGCAGTTTGTCGAACACGGCATCGGCCGCATCGATACGGCCGTCGCCGTTATCGTCGAAGCGTGCCAGTTCGGCGAAGCCATTGGCAGCCCCATGCTGATCGCCGAACAGTTCGCGGCCATCGTCGATGCGTCCATTGCCGTTGCGATCCAGCGCCAGTAGCGCATCGTCACCGGTGGGTGCGCTGATCGAATCCATACGGCCGTCGGCATCCAGATCGAAACGCACCGGACGGCCAAGACCACTGGTAGAGAAGCCGTTGCCAGCCATATCCAGCACCAGCGGGTCGACCTGCTGGGGCGCCTGGCCCACGCTGACATTCAGTTCCAGACCGCGTTGGTCGATTACCGCCTGGCTGACCACGGCGGCGCTGCTGGGCACGGCAGGTGGCTCGGCGGTTTCCCGCAGCTCACGAGCGATCTCACCGGGCTTCTGCTCGTCTTCGATACCCAGGGTGCGGCGCAGAATCTGATAGTTGATGGATTCGTGCGTCGCGCGGTCGAGTTCTTCATCGAGAGGACGAGCGCTGGTGGGGCTGCTGTTTGGGCGTGGAGCGGAGAGGGCGTCGAACATGTTCACTCTCGATGCGGCTGTCGGCGGCCGGGTCTGGCAGAATGCCGCTTCTTCGATATCGGCCGAGTGGCCGGTGCTTTGAGTGATTTTTGAGCAGAACGAGCCAATGACCGACGAGCGGCACAACGCCAGCATTCGCATCCAAGCCTTGCATCCTCAGTACGCCGAAGCGGCCGCCCGGTGGGCGTCACGTCTGGGCCTGGCGCAGGAGGGCGAGACTGAGTTCGCTCTGCAACTGGGTGACGACGGGCTACAATTGGTCGAGCTGGGCGACAAGGCGCCTGGTCCGGTGCGGGTGGATTTCGTCGAGGGGGCGGCGGCGCATCGCCGCCAGTTCGGCGGCGGCAGTGGGCAGATGATTGCCAAGGCCGTAGGCGTGCAATCGGGCATTCGGCCACGGATTCTCGACGCGACGGCGGGGCTGGGGCGTGACTCGTTCGTGCTGGCCAGCCTGGGCTGCGAGATGACCCTGATCGAGCGTCAGCCGCTGGTCGCTGCGCTATTGGAAGACGGCCTGCAGCGGGCGGCGCTGGATTTCGATGTGGCGCCCATCGTCGCGCGCATGCGCCTGCTTACCGGAAATGCCATCGAGCTTATGCGCAACTGGCAGGACGAGGCACCGCAGGTGATCTACCTTGATCCGATGTTCCCGCATCGTGACAAGAGTGCGCTGGTGAAGAAGGAAATGCGCCTGTTCCGCCCGTTCGTCGGTGATGATCTGGATGCGCCGGCGTTGCTCGAAGCGGCGCTGGCGCTGGCCACTCATCGCGTGGTTGTCAAGCGCCCACGCAAGGCGCCGGCCATTGAAGGGAGCAAGCCGGGCTATGTGCTGGAAGGCAAGTCGAGCCGTTACGACATCTACCCGAAGAAGAAGCTGGAAGCCAGCGCGTAGCGCCTCCCCGGTTCAGGGTCGGTAAGCGCGCAGAAACAGCTGTACCGCGTCCTGCACATGATGTTCCGCGGCTTCACCCTCAAGCGGCTCGCCACAGCCGATCAGCAGGCGGAAATGCGCGCCGCCCTTGAGCAGGCTGAAGAAATGGTCGGCGGCCAGGTGCGGATTGTCCAAGCTCAGCAGTCCGCGCTGGGCCGCTTTGTGCAGCAGCACTTCCATCTCATCCTGCACCCGTTTCGGGCCGGCTTCGTAGAACATCTGCGACAGCTTGGAGCCCTGACTGGCCAGGCTCACCATCATCCGGTGCATTTCCACTGATTCGCGGCTATTGACCAGCGCCAGGAAGCCGCGCGCGATGCCCATTAGCTGGCTTTCCAGCGGTACGTTCTCCGGTAGCTCGAACAACAGTTCGGGGAGTTGCTCTTCGCATTTGGCCTTGATCGCCGCGGAGAACAGGGTCTCCTTGTCGGTGAAGTGGCTGTACACCGTGAGCTTGGAAACACCCGCTTCGGCAGCGATGGCGTCCATGCTGCTACCGTCATAACCATTACGCAGGAACAGGCTCTTGGCCGCCTCGAGGATGGCGCGACGTTTGGCGGGGTCTTTCGGACGACCGGGGCCGGAAGGTTGTAACAACTTGTCAGGCATTGGCGGATTTTAATACTGGACTGGCGAGTTTGCTATTTTTACTATACCCGCCAGTACAAATATTCCAAACCTTCTCTGAAAGGTCTTACACATGTCTCGCCATGTTCTCCCGCTCGTTGCTTCTCTGGGTCTCGTCTTCCTGTTGTCTGCCTGTGGTAACGGTGAACAGGCGGAGCAGCCGATCCGTCCTGCCATGGTGGTGCAGCCGCAGCCCGCTACGGCGCTGGTCGACAGCTATCCGGGGGAGGTGCGCGCCCGCTACGAGCCGGAGCTTGCCTTCCGTATCGCCGGCAAGGTGAGCAAGCGCACGGTGGATGTCGGTGACCGGGTGAAGAAGGATCAGGCCCTGGCCGAACTTGATCCACAGGACGTGCGTCTGCAACTGGAGGCCACTCGCGCGCAGATGGCGGCAGCCGAGGCCAACCTGCAAACCGTGCGTGCCGAGCGTGAGCGCTACAAGAAGCTGCTCGAGCGCAATCTGGTCAGCCGTTCGCAGTTCGACAACGTCGAAAACCAATACCGTTCCGGCGAAGCACGCTTGAAGCAGGTCAAGGCCGAGTACGACGTGGCCCGCAATCAGACCGACTATGCCGTGCTGCGGGCCTCGCAGGACGGCGTGATCGCCCGTCGTGCGGTCGAGGTGGGGCAGGTGGTGGCGGCTGGTCAGACGGTGTTCACACTAGCTGCCGACGGCGAACGCGAGGTGTCGATCAGCCTGCCGGAACAGAGCTTTGGTCGCTTCGAAATTGGTCAGGTGGTCGAGGTCGAACTGTGGTCGCAGCCTGATCAGCGCTTCCCCGGCCGCATCCGCGAGATGGCCCCGGCGGCCGATCCGCAGTCGCGCACTTTCGCCGCACGTGTCGCGTTCACCGAAGGCAAGGTGCCGGCTGAGTTGGGGCAGAGCGCGCGGGTGTTCATCGCCAGCAATGGCGAGGTACCGCTGGCGGTACCGCTGTCGGCACTCAGCGCCGAGCAGGATCAGGCGTTCGTCTGGGTCGTCGATCCGAAGGAACACCGCGTGCAGCGCCGTCCGGTGCGTATCGGTGCCTATGGTGATGACCGTGTGCCGGTGCTGGAGGGGCTGACCGCTTCCGATTGGGTAGTCGCCGCCGGGGTGCAGATTCTTCGCGAAGGCCAGCAGGTTCGCCCGGTTGATCGGGACAATCGCAACGTCGAACTGGCAGCCAAGGAGTAAGCCCGCATGAGCTTCAACCTGTCTGCCTGGGCGCTGCGTCATCGCCAGATCGTCCTCTACATCATGCTGCTGTTCGCCGTGGTGGGGGCGCTTTCCTACACCAAGCTGGGCCAGAGTGAAGACCCGCCGTTCACCTTCAAGGCCATGGTGATCCGCACCAACTGGCCGGGCGCCAGCGCCGAAGAGGTATCGCGCCAGGTCACCGAGCGCATCGAGAAGAAGTTGATGGAGACCGGCGAGTACGACCGCATCACCAGCTTCTCCCGCCCGGGAGAGTCGCAGGTCACCTTCATGGCGCGCGACTCCATGCGCAGCTCCGAGATTCCCGAGCTGTGGTACCAGGTGCGCAAGAAGATCAGCGACATTCGCCACACGCTGCCGCCCGGTATCCAGGGGCCGTTCTTCAACGATGAATTCGGCACCACCTTCGGCAACATCTATGCGCTGACTGGTAGCGGTTTCGACTACGCGGTGCTCAAGGACTACGCTGACCGTCTGCAGCTGCAACTGCAACGGGTCAAGGATGTGGGCAAGGTCGAGCTGGTGGGGCTGCAGGACGAGAAGATCTGGATCGAACTGTCCAACACCAAGCTGGCCACCCTCGGTTTGCCACTGTCTGCCGTGCAACAGGCGCTGGAGGCGCAGAACGCGGTAGCCGCTGCCGGCTTCTTCGAGACCCCCAGCGAACGTATTCAGTTGCGCGTGACTGGGCGTTTCGAGTCGGTGGAGGAAATCCGCGATTTTCCCATTCGCGTTGCTGATCGCACCTTCCGCATTGCTGACGTTGCCGAGGTCAAGCGCGGTTTCAACGACCCACCCGCGCCGCGCATGCGTTTCATGGGCGAGGACGCCCTGGGCATTGCCGTATCGATGAAGGACGGCGGCGATATCCTGGTGCTGGGCAAGGCATTGGAAGAAGAGTTCGCCCGTCTGCAACAGACGCTGCCGCTGGGTATGGAGCTGCGCAAGGTGTCGGATCAGCCGGCGGCGGTGAAGACCGGCGTGGGCGAGTTCGTCAAGGTGCTGGTGGAGGCGTTGGTGATCGTGCTCGCGGTCAGCTTCTTCTCCCTCGGTCTGCGCACCGGCCTGGTGGTGGCGCTGGTGATCCCGCTGGTATTGGCTATGACCTTCGCCGCCATGTACTACCTCGGAATCGGCCTGCACAAGATTTCTCTCGGGGCGCTGGTGCTCGGCCTCGGCCTGCTGGTGGACGACGCGATCATCGCGGTGGAGATGATGGCGATCAAGATGGAGCAGGGTTACGACCGCTTCAAAGCGGCCAGTTTCGCCTGGACCAGTACGGCTTTCCCCATGCTCACCGGCACCCTGATCACCGCTGCCGGTTTCCTGCCCATCGCCACTGCGCAGTCCGGTACCGGTGAGTACACCCGCTCGATCTTCCAGGTGGTGGCCATTTCGCTGATCGCCTCATGGATCGCGGCAGTGATGTTTGTACCCTATCTGGGCGACAAGCTGCTGCCGGATCTGGCCAAACTGCACGCTGCCAAGCACGGCGGCAGCGATTCAGGTCATGACCCCTATTCGACGCCGTTCTACCGCCGCGTTCGCGCCACGGTGGAGTGGTGCGTGCGCCGTCGCGGCATCGTGATCCTGCTGACCATTGCGCTGTTCGTTGCGTCGGTGCTGTTGTTCCGTTTCGTGCCGCAACAGTTCTTCCCGGCCTCCGGGCGCCTGGAGCTGATGGTCGACATCAAGCTGGAGGAGGGCGCTTCGCTGAGCGCCACCGAAGCCGAGGTGCATCGCCTGGAAAAACTGCTCAAGGAGCAACCCGGCATAGACAACTACGTGGCCTACGTCGGCACGGGATCGCCGCGTTTCTACCTGCCGCTGGATCAGCAGTTGCCGGCGGCCAGCTTTGCCCAGTTCGTGGTACTGGCCAAAAGCATTGATGAGCGCGAACGCCTGCGTGGTTGGCTGATCAAGGTGATGAACGACGAGTTCCCGACCCTGCGCAGTCGCGTCAGCCGCCTGGAGAACGGGCCGCCCGTGGGTTACCCGATTCAGTTCCGCGTCAGCGGTGAGCACATCGCCGAGGTGCGCGCGCTGGCCCGTCAGGTGGCGGACAAGGTGCGCGAGAACCCGCATGTGGTGAACGTGCACCTGGACTGGGAGGAGCCGAGCAAGGTGGTGATCCTCAATATCGATCAGGACCGCGCCCGCGCGCTGGGCGTCAACACCGCCGAGTTGTCGCGTTTCCTGCAGGGTTCGCTGTCCGGTACCAGTGTCAGCCAGTATCGCGAAGGTAATGAGCTGATCGAGATTCTCCAGCGCGGCACGCCGCAGGAGCGCAAGGCGCTGAGCCTGCTGCCGAGCCTGGCGGTGCCGACCGACAGCGGTCGCAGTGTGGCGCTGTCGCAGGTGGCGACCCTGGAGTACGGCTTCGAGGAAGGCATCATCTGGCACCGCAACCGTCTGCCCAACGTCACCGTGCGTGCCGACGTCTATGGCAAGCAGCAGCCGGCCAACCTGACCCAGCAGATCCTGCCGACGCTCGACCCGATCCGCGCCGAGCTGCCTGCGGGTTATCTGCTGGAGGTCGGTGGCACGGTTGAGGATTCCCGGCGCGGACAGAAGTCGGTCAACGCAGGTATCCCGCTGTTCATCGTGGTGGTGTTGACGCTGCTGATGCTGCAGCTGAAAAGCTTCTCGCGTTCGGCGATGGTATTTCTTACCGCGCCGTTGGGCCTGATCGGCGTGACCCTGTTCCTGCTGATCTTCCGCCAGCCGTTCGGCTTCGTCGCCATGCTCGGCACCATCGCCCTGGCTGGGATGATCATGCGCAACTCGGTGATCCTGGTCGATCAGATCGAGCAGGACATCAGCCACGGCCTGGACCGCTGGCACGCCATCATCGAGGCGACGGTGCGCCGCTTCCGGCCGATCGTTCTGACCGCCCTGGCGGCGGTGCTGGCGATGATCCCGCTATCGCGCAGCGTATTCTTCGGGCCGATGGCGGTGGCCATCATGGGCGGGCTGGTGGTGGCCACGGCATTGACCCTGCTGTTCCTGCCGGCGCTGTATGCGGCGTGGTTCCGGGTCAAGGAGAGCGAGGCGCAGTAAGTTGTGGGAGGCGCTTTAGCGGCGAGCTTTTAATGCTGTCGCGGCTTTCAAGCTCTTCCCCGCAAAGTTGCTGGTAGCAATAAAAAACGGGAGCCATAGGCTAATGCCAGTCAGTTAAGCTGACTGGCATTTTTATTTCTGGTCGGATACTTGGACGGCTTGGGTTTGACCGCTCGCGGATAACTGCGATCCTCACGGCGATGAGGTA
>NZ_JBLUPX010000059.1:0-10551 GCF_048068235.1 Pseudomonas sp. NY15364
TTGCCGATCTTCACCTTGGATATAGCCCATAAACGACAATGCCCCTATCGACCGATAGAGGCATTGTCTTCACCTTGCACTCAGACTGCTAGGTTTTCACACAGTCTGCATGCTGGCGTTTTTTATTGCCGATTTTTTTCAGAAGTAGCCGCTCCAGGTAATTGCTTGCATTAGCAGTAATGCTGAACGAACGAAAAGTTCCCGCATCCCGATTTTTTTACAGCGCACAGAAACGGCCATCGCCTCCGCGCATTGCCCCGGCGGCCTGGTGTCCGCTTTAAACGCCAGCAGGATTGATAACGAAACGCGCCTGCAGCGCCTGTGCATACGTCTGCCACTGCTGCAAAAGTTGCAATTGGTTTGGGCTGCAGTCAGCGCGCAACTGCTCCAACGCTGCGTGAAATTGCGTCAGTGTATTGGGGGCACCGAACTCCGGATCGTTCAGACGCTGCCGGCAGAACTCTGCCCAGCGCTGAGATTCAGCCGCTGACAGACTGGCGGGAAAATTGCGCGCACGATAACGAAACAACAACTCTGGTAGCCGGGCATCATCGAATGGCCACTTTTTGTCGTTGGCCAATGCATCGGGTTGAGCGTTACGCACCTGCTCACACAAACGACGGTCACGGTCACCGATAAACCCATCGTACAGCTGTTGCTCGGGGTCGTTACTGCCCGCGAAAGCCTCTTCACGGTAAATGATCGCTAACTTGTCCTGCCAAAGCGGCTGTTCATTTTTCAACACTTCGACATTGCGCTCACAACTCGACCAGTCCAGCTGCAAACGCTGTCGATCCGCCTCGCGCAGCACCGAAAGCGGCGCCACTACCGGACAGCGATTGATGTGCAGCAGCTTCAGCGGCACCGGCAAATCGCCCTCGGCGAGGTCCTCACGACGCGTGTAAAGACGACTACGCAGCGTATCGGCATCCAGATTCAGCAGGGGTGACAGATCGGCCTGCAGATCACAGACGATCAGCGCATTGCGATTGCGTGGATGCCAAGCCAAGGGCAGCACGGGCGCCAGATAATGACGTGCAGCAGAGAAGCGTCCGGAAATGTGCAACAGCGGCTGCAGCAGACGAATCTGATCCAGCACTCGCTGCTTGCTGCGCAGCTGGTAGAGAAAGTCGTACAGCTTTGGCTGGCGGTCACGCAGCAGCCGTGCCAGGCCAATGGTAGCGAGCACGTCGGACAGCGCGTCATGCGCCTGGCCATGATCGATGCCATTGGCCTGGGTCAGCCGCTCCAGCTTGAGCGAGACCCGCCCCTCTTCCTCAGGCCACTCGATGCCTTCGGGACGCAGCGCATAGGCCGTGCGCACCAGATCGATCAGGTCCCAGCGGCTGTTGCCGCCCTGCCACTCGCGCGCATAGGGGTCGAAGAAGTTGCGATAGAGGCTGTAGCGCGTCACCTCGTCATCGAAACGCAAGCTGTTGTATCCGGCGCCACAGGTGCCCGGTGCCGAGAGCGCGGCATGCACGCGGGTCATGAACTCGCCTTCGTCAAGCCCCGACTGTTGCAGGCGCTGCGGATCGATACCGGTCACCAGGCAGGCAGCCGGGTGCGGCAGGATATCGTCACTGGGACGGCAGTAGATGTTCAGTGGCTCGCCGATCTCGTTCAGCGCCTCATCGGTACGGATACCTGCCACCTGCAGCGGGCGGTCACACCGCGGATTGATACCGGTGGTCTCGTAGTCGTACCAGAAGATGCTGGAAGTCATTGGCGGCTCCGTACCCAAGGCAAAATTGCCGCCAGTCTATCATTCACCTCTGGCCCAGCCGCTGCCGGCAAAAGCATGAACCAGCGCACAGGCGCCGCATGAGCGGACGCACTGCACTTGAGAAAAATGCTGTAACCATTAGCATTGGCGCTCCTCTAGCACTCTGTACAAGGACGCAACCATGAGTGACGCGATCACCCCCAATCCCTATGCCGCCCCCACCAGCGACCTGCAACAAGTGCCGTCCAACCAGGTACCGAGCATCGAAGAAGCCCTAGCACGCGGCTATGACTTCAACATCGGCGACCTGCTGAGCGAGTCCTGGAGCAAGGTCAAGGGCACCAAAGGCATCATCATCGGTGGCTTCCTGGTGTTCTACGTGGTGCTTCTGGCAGCCACTTTCATCCTCGGCGGCGTAGTGGGCATCTTCGGCGCGCTGAGCGATAGCATCGCCCTGATGTTCATCGGCGAGATTCTGATTTCGCTGCTGGCATCGGCCCTGGCCTACCCCTTCATGGCCGGCATCAACATGGTTGGCATTCGCCGCGCCGCCGACCAGCCGCTTAACTTCAACGAAATCTTCAGCCACTTCGGCCGCACCGTGCCGCTGATCATCACCGCCGTGGTGATGATGCTGCTGATCTACCTCGGCATGATCCTGCTGCTGATCCCCGGCATCTACCTGGCTGTGGCCTATCTGTTGGCCATTCCGCTGGTGGTCGAGCGTGGTCTGTCGCCCTGGCAGGCACTGGAAGCCTCGCGCAAGGCAATCACTCAGCACTGGTTCAAGGTCTTCGGCCTGTTCCTGCTGCTCGGCCTGATCGTCATGGTCAGCGCCATCCCGCTGGGTATCGGTCTGGTGTGGAGCATTCCGCTGATGGTCGTGGCCATGGGTGTGCTGTATCGCACCATCTTTGGCGTACTGCCTGCTGCCCAATAAGGCCAGCCAATAAGTCGACGTGACCGGGCCAGTTCGCTGGCCCGGTTGCGTTCGTGGCCCGCTGCTCGCTAGCATCGGGCTTTCCTTGATGCAGTCCGCCGATGCCCTCACGCTCAAGCGCCAGCTTTTCATCCCCACTGCCGCCCCTGGATACTCGCTATCAGGTCGAAACGCCGGAAGGTATCGATCTGCATCTGCGACCAGCCGGGCTGGTCCCGCGCGCCCTGGCGTTCGCCATCGACCTGGCCATTCGCGGCCTGATCCTCGCCCTGATGTTCATCGTCCTCGGCCTGCTCGGGCAGTTCGGCATGGGCCTGGGCACCATCCTGCTGTTTCTCGTGACCTGGTGGTACATGGTGCTGTTCGAGGTGCTCAACCAGGGCCGCTCTCCCGGCAAGCAGATGCTTGGCCTACGCGTGGTGCACGATGACGGTACGCCCATCGGCTGGGCCGCATCGCTGACGCGCAACCTGCTGCGCTTCGTCGATATCCTGCCGTTTGGCTACACCCTGGGCATCATCAGTTGCCTTAACCACCCCGCCTTCAAGCGCCTTGGCGATATCGCTGCCGGCACGCTGGTGGTCTATCGCGATGCACCACTGAGCAAACCGCTACTCGCCGACGCAGAGCCAATGCCAGCGCCCTTCCCGCTCAATCTTGACGAGCAGCGCGCCGTCCTCGGTTTTGCCGAACGTGGCGGGCAACTCTCTGCAGCACGCCGTGCCGAGCTGGCGGCACTGCTGGCCGAGCCACTGCAAGTGCCTGCCGAACAGGCCGAACCGCGCCTCAACGGCATCGCACGCGGCCTGCTGGGAAGTGCACCGTGAAACAGAGCCTGTTCGAAAGTCGCCATCAGCCGGATTGGGATGCCTTCAACAGCCAACTCGAGGCGCTTGAGCGCGGCAAGTCCAAAACGCAGGCCTACCATGGCTTCGCCGCTAGTTACCGACAGCTTTGCCAACATCTGGCGCTGGCTCAGGCGCGCGGCTACAGCAGCCACCTGATCGACCAGTTGCAGCAACTGGCGATGCGCGGCCACCAGCAGTTCTACCGCCATCGCAGCCACCTTGGCGCGCAGATGATCCGCTTTCTGTTCGGCGGCTTCCCGCGCCTGGTACGCAGCGAGTGGCGCAGCGTGTGCGTGGCCAGCCTGCTGTTCTTCGGCAGCCTGGCATTGATGGGGCTGCTGACCTATCTCTATCCCGAGCTGATTTTCAGCCTGGTCAGCCCCGACCAGGTCAGCGAAATGGAAGGCATGTACGATCCCGATGCGCGACGTCTCGGCCGCTTCAGCGAACGCGGTTCGGGCGACGACTGGGTGATGTTCGGCTTCTACATCATGAACAACATCGGCATCGCCTTTCAGACCTTCGCCAGCGGTCTGCTGCTGGGTCTCGGCAGCCTGTTCTTCCTGCTGTTCAACGGCCTGATGATCGGCGCAGTGGCCGGCCACCTGACGCGCATCGGCTATGGCGAGCCGTTCTGGTCCTTCGTCATCGGTCATGGTGCCTTCGAGCTGACCGCCATCGCCCTGGCAGGCGCAGCCGGTTTCAAGCTCGGCTGGGCGCTGCTCGCCCCCGGCCGCCTGCACCGTGGCGAGGCTTTGCGCTTGGCCGCAGGCAAGGCGATACAGCTGGTGGCCGGGGTGATCCTGTTCCTGCTGCTGGCCGCGTTCATCGAGGCGTTCTGGTCATCCACCACATTCGCCAGCCCGAATATCAAGTACGCCGTCGGTGCCGGGCTCTGGGCACTGGTGCTGAGTTATCTGTTGTTGGCCGGGCGGAGGCAGCATGCGCCTGACTGAAGCCAGCGTCGCCATCCGTCCGCGCAGTGCCTGGGAAGCCATCGACCTCGGCGTGCTACTCGCCCGCCGTCACGCCGGCCTGCTGATGGCCAGCTGGGCACTGGTCACACTGCCTCTGTTCGCCCTGCTCTGCGCATTGCTCTGGCAGTATCCGGGTTGGGCCATCTTCCTGTTCTGGTGGCTCAAACCCGCCTATGAACGGTTGCCGCTGTACATCCTTTCGCAAGCCCTATTCGGCAATACGCCCTCGCTGAAGCGATCCCTGCGCGCCCTACCAAAACTGCTGCGACCACAATTGCTGGCCAGCCTGACCTGGCGCCGACTGAGCCCGACACGCAGCTTCGATCTACCCGTATTGCAATTGGAGGGCCTGGCCGGGCAGGCGCGCAGCCAGCGCCTGGTAGTGCTCGGCCAGCGCGACAGCGCCGCCGCTACCTGGCTTACGCTGGTGGGCATGCACCTGGAAGTCGCTCTGTGGATGGGCCTGGTCGCCCTGTTCTATCTGATGCTGCCACAACAGGTGGAGCTGAACTGGACCTGGGAAAGCATGATCGCCGCCACCAGTGGCCAATGGCTGTGGCTGGAGCACCTGTCCAACCTGCTTTACGTGCTACTGCTGATCATCTGGGAGCCGGTCTACGTCGCCTGCGGCTTCACCCTCTACCTCAACCGCCGCACCGCCCTGGAAGCCTGGGATATCGAGCTGACCTTCCGCCGCCTGCGCCAACGCCTGACCGGCAGCGCCTACGCCCTGTTGCTCGGTTGCGCCATGCTGCTGACGCAGCTGCCAACCAACGCCTGGGCCGACACACAGCCAACCGTCAGCGAAGAAGTTGAGCAGGCCGACGCCCCCCAAGGCCCCGACGCACCACGCCTGCTCCAGCAGCCGCTGAGCAGCCAGGCCGCGCGCGAAAGCATCGAAGCACTGCTAGACGAACCGCCCTTCCAGCACCGCGAAACCGTCACCCGCTGGCGCCTGGGCGAAGAGAAGCCCGCAGAGGAAACCAAACCGGAAGACATCGAAGCCTTCCTCGACATGCTCAAGAACCTGCTCAAGCTCGGCGAATGGTGGAAAAGCCTGGATGTCGTCGCGCAGATTTTCGAAGTGCTGCTGTGGACGGCGCTGGCCGCGCTGCTGACCTTCGTTCTGTGGCGCTACCGCGAGTGGCTACAGGCCTTTGGCGAACGCATCGGCCTGCCGACGCGGCGCCGGCAGGTCGCGCCGCAACAGCTGTTCGGCCTGGAACTGGCGCCGGAGACACTGCCCGATGACGTCGCCAGCGAAGCCGAACGGCTCTGGGCCGAACAGCCGCGCGCAGCACTCGGTTTGCTCTACCGCGCCTTGCTCAGCCGGCTTTTGCACGAGCACCGCCTGCCCCTGAAACAGTCGCACACCGAAGGCGAAGTGCTGCACCTGGTCGCCGGTCTTGGGCAGCAGAATCTGGAAGACTACAGTCGCCAGCTCACCCTGCATTGGCAGGTCCTGGCCTATGGTCATCGCCTGCCTGACGAGTCATTGCGCCAGGGCCTGTGCCAGGGCTGGCGTAGCCTCTTTGGTCAGGAGCGTGCAGCATGAGTCGGCGCGCCGGTTTCATCCTCGCCATGGCCCTGCTGCTGGGCCTGGGACTGCTCGCCAGTTATGTGCTGGGTAAGCTCGAACCTTATGAGGACGTGGTCGAACACGGCCCTTCTCCCGAGGTTGCCAGCAGCCCTTACCTGGCGGCCGAACACTTCCTGCGCAAACAGGGCATCGCCGCTCGCCGCGCCGAAGGCCTGGACGTGCTGGACGGCCTGCCCAGCGAAGGTCAGACCCTGATGCTGCTGGCCGACCGCGGCAACATGACGCCACGCCAGGTCGAACGCGTGCTGCAATGGACGGCCAATGGCGGTCACCTGCTGTTCATCGCCGAACGCCTGTGGGACGAAGAGGAAGGCAAGAGCGGCGACCTGCTACTCGACCTGCTTGGCATCCAGCAATACATGAGTGACGACCTGGATGACGAAGAAGCCAGTGAGCCCGAGCCGGAAAACCAAGAGCACGAGGCCTACCCGCAACTCACCAAACTCTACCTGGAGAACGAACAGGCCCCGGCCTACATCGCCTTCGACACCGACTTTCATCTGTACGACGCGCAGAACCGGGCACACGCATGGGCCAACAGCGACTCTGCCACGCACTTGCTGCAGCTTTACCACGGCGATGGCCTGATCACCGTACTGAGCGATCCGTGGATCTGGCAAAACCGCAACATAAACGAATACGACCACGCCTGGCTGCTCTGGTACCTGAGCCAGGACAGCGCCGTGACCCTGCTTTATCACGCCGACAGCGACGGCCTGGCCCGCCTGCTGCTGCGCCATTTCCCGTTGGCGCTGCTGGTGCTGGCGTTATTGATCATCGCTACCCTGTGGCACGTCGGCGTGCGCCATGGCCCACTGCAGGCACCGGCCAGCAGAGCCCGTCGCCAGCTCGAAGAACACCTGCGCGGCAGTGCCGACTTCCTCCTCCGTCGCAGTGGTCAGCACAGCCTGCTCAAAGGCCTGCAACAAGACATCAATCGCCGCGCACGCCGCCGCCACCCCGGTTTCGAGAAACTCGCCGTTGCCGAACAATGGCAAGTGCTCGGTCGCCTGACCCGCCTGCCCGCCAAGAACATCAGCCAGGCCATGCGCCCATTGCCGCCGCAGCGCCTATCCGCCAGTGACTTCACCCGCCAGGTCGCCCACCTGCAAACCCTCAGGAATGCCTTATGAGCGAGATCCCCGAGAACGACAACCTGCCGGTGCAGGATACCCCGACCGCCGCGCCGAGCAACCCACAAGCGCAGCAGCGCCAGCGCGCCAGCCAACTGGCCCAGGCGCTGCGCGCCGAGCTGCGCAAGGCCGTGATCGGCCAGAGCGCGGTGATCGACGACGTGCTGACCGCGCTGATCGCCGGTGGCCATGTGCTGGTCGAAGGTGTACCGGGGCTGGGCAAGACCCTGCTGGTACGCGCCCTGGCGCGCTGCTTCGGCGGCGAGTTCGCGCGCATCCAGTTCACCCCGGACCTGATGCCCAGCGATGTCACCGGCCATGCCGTGTACGACATGCAGAGCGAGCAGTTCAAGCTGCGCAAGGGCCCGGTGTTCACCAACCTGCTACTGGCCGACGAAATCAACCGCGCACCGGCCAAGACCCAGGCCGCCCTGCTGGAAGTGATGCAGGAACGCCAGGTAACCTTGGAAGGTCGCGCCCTGCCCGTGCAACTGCCGTTCATGGTGCTGGCGACCATGAACCCGATCGAGCAGGAAGGTACCTACCCGCTGCCGGAAGCCGAGCTGGACCGCTTCATGCTCAAGCTGCGCATGGATTATCCGCAGCAGGACGAAGAGCTGAACATGGTGCGCCAGGTGACGCGCTCGGCCAAGGCCGACATGCTCGAAGTCAGCCCGCTGCGCACCCTGCTGCAAGCCAAGGACGTGCTGGCGCTGCAAAAGATCGCCAGCGATCTGGCCCTGGATGATCAGGTGCTCGATTACGCCGTGCGCCTGGCCCGCGCCACCCGCAGTTGGCCAGGCCTGGCCATGGGCGCCGGGCCGCGTGCGTCGATCGCCCTGGTACGCGGCGCCCGGGCGCGTGCGCTGCTGCGCGGCGGCGACTTCGTCCTGCCGGATGACATCAAGAGCTGTGCCCTGGCCGTGCTGCGCCATCGCGTACGCCTGGCGCCAGAGCTGGATATCGAAGGCCTGTCGGTGGATCAGGTTCTGCAACAGTTGCTCGATCAGGTGCCGGCACCGCGCCTATGAAACCTTCGCGCCTGCTCCTCGGGCTGCTCGGCAGCCTGTTCGCCGCCGCCGTATTGCTCGGTGCCTTGCCCCTGCTCGGCATTCGCCTGGCAGACAGCCTGATGCCAGTGGCCTGGGGGCTGTTGCTGGCGTTGCTGCTGATCGCCGCTGTCGACGCCCTGTGGCTGCGGCGTCAGCCATCTCCGCGTCTGGAGCGCGTGTTGCCGGGTAATCTGCCGCTCGGGCGCTGGAGCGAGGTGCAACTGATCGTTCACCATGACTTTGCCCAAACCCAGGAAATCGAGGTCTTCGACCATGTGCCGGAAGGCATGGCCTTCGACTTCCTGCCGCAACACATCACCCTGCACCCGGGCCAGCAAACCCAGGCCAGCTATCGCCTGAAACCGCTGATCCGCGGGCATTTCCACTTTGCCCAGTGCGAACTGAAACTGCCCAGCCCACTGCGTCTGTGGCAAGCCAAGCGTCTGCTGCAGCTGGCTGACGAGAGTCGCGTCTACCCGGACTTCGCCCGCCTCTACGGCGCGCAGCTCAAGGCCGTGGACGACTGGCTGAGTCAGCTGGGCGTACGCCAACGCCCGCGTCGCGGCCTGGGTCTGGAATTTCACCAGCTACGCGAATTTCGTGACGGCGACACCTTGCGCCAGATCGACTGGAAGGCCACCGCGCGCAAGCGCACACCCATCGCTCGCGAGTATCAGGACGAGCGCGACCAGCAGATCGTCTTCCTGCTCGATTGCGGCCGCCGTATGCGTAGCCAGGACGACGAGCTATCGCACTTCGACCACGCCCTCAATGCCTGTCTGCTGCTCAGCTACGTCGCCCTGCGCCAGGGCGATGCCGTCGGCCTGGCAACCTTCGCCGGCAACCAGTCGCGTTACCTGGCGCCGGTCAAAGGCCCGGCTCAGTTGAACGTGCTGCTCAATGCCGTTTACGACCTCGAAACCAGCCAGCAACCGGCCGACTTCAGCGCCGCTGCCGACTTGCTGCTGGCACGTCAGCGGCGCCGCTCGCTGGTAGTGCTGGTGACCAACCTGCGCGACGAGGATGACCAGGATCTGCTCGCCGCCGTACGCCGTCTGTCGCGCCAGCATCGCGTGCTGATCGCCAGCCTGCGCGAGGAAGCGCTGGACCGCCTGCGCCAGACGCCCGTAGAGCAGTTCGATCAGGCCCTGGCCTACTGCGGCACGCTGGACTACCTCAACGCCCGCGCCGACCTGCACGAGCGCCTGGCCGCCCACGACGTACCGGTGCTCGATGCTCGCCCAGGCGAACTCGGCCCGGAGCTGGTGAGCAGTTATCTAGCCTGGAAAAAAGCCGGCGCGCTTTAAAGGTCTGTTGGCGTTTGAGCACGAGCGCGCCGAAAGAAGCAACTGCTGGCGCCTCTGCTTGTCGAACCCAATGCTGCAGAGGCCCTGGCACCGGCTTTCCCACACAGATGTTGCGTGGTTATGGCCGTGGCCGGGTGCTATGATTCCGAGTCTGCGGCGCAAAGAGTACAAACTCGACGCCGCCCATAGGCCGCCCGTGATCGGCCTTGCGCATACCGCACACGACCTGAGTAGGAGATAGACCATGGCTTTTGAATTGCCGCCGCTGCCTTACGAAAAGAATGCCCTCGAGCCGCACATTTCTGCCGAGACCCTCGAGTTCCACCACGACAAGCACCACAACACCTACGTCGTGAACCTGAACAACCTGGTGCCGGGCACCGAGTTCGAAGGCAAGAGCCTGGAAGAGATCGTCAAGACTTCCTCGGGCGGCATCTTCAACAACGCCGCTCAGGTGTGGAACCACACCTTCTACTGGAACTGCCTGTCGCCGAACGGCGGTGGCCAGCCGACCGGCGCCCTGGCTGACGCCATCAACGCTGCCTTCGGTTCCTTCGACAAGTTCAAGGAAGAGTTCAGCAAGGTTTCCATCGGCACCTTCGGTTCCGGCTGGGGCTGGCTGGTGAAGAAAGCTGACGGTTCCCTGGCCCTGGCCAGCACCATCGGCGCTGGCTGCCCGCTGACCTCCGGCGACACCCCGCTGCTGACCTGCGACGTCTGGGAACACGCCTACTACATCGACTACCGCAACCTGCGTCCGAAGTACGTCGAGGCGTTCTGGAACCTGGTGAACTGGGACTTCGTCGCCCAGAACTACGCGGCCTGAATCTCAGCCCCGTAATGCGAAAACCCGGCCCTTGCAGACTGTGTGAAAACCTAGCAGTCTGAGTGCAAGGTGAAGACAATGCCTCTATCGGTCGATAGGGGCATTGTCGTTTATGGGCTATATCCAAGGTGAAGATCGGCAA
>NZ_JBLUPX010000060.1:0-9963 GCF_048068235.1 Pseudomonas sp. NY15364
AAGTAACCAGTGTCGAGTCTAACGCGGAAACGATAGGTTGCAAGCCTCACGAATGGAGGCTTGCATAACCTTCTGATTTATAAGGATTTGTGCTCCTGGTGCAGAATAGCGGCAGGCAATAAAAAACCCCGCGACGGGCGCGGGGTTTTTTGTGCTGCGTGGGAGCCGGTCGGCTTACATCATGCCGCCCATGCCACCCATACCGCCCATGCCACCCATATCAGGCATGGCCGGAGCCTTGTCGTCAGCCGCTTCGGCAACCATGGCCTCGGTGGTGATCATCAGGCCGCCGATGGAAGCAGCAGCTTGCAGGGCCGAACGGGTCACCTTGGCCGGGTCGAGAATACCCATCTCGATCATGTCGCCGTAGGTATCGGTAGCAGCGTTGAAGCCGAAGTTACCGGAACCTTGCTTGACCTTGTCGACCACTACGCTCGGCTCGCCGCCGGCGTTGGCTACGATCTGACGCAGCGGCGCTTCGACAGCGCGACGCAGCAGAGCGATACCGACGTTCTGGTCTTCGTTGTCGCCTTTCAGGCCGTCGATGGCTTGCAGGGCACGTACCAGGGCTACACCGCCGCCAGGTACCACGCCTTCTTCGACGGCTGCGCGGGTAGCGTGCAGGGCGTCTTCAACGCGGGCTTTCTTCTCTTTCATCTCGACTTCGGTGGCAGCGCCAACCTTGATCACGGCAACACCGCCGGCCAGTTTGGCCAGACGCTCTTGCAGCTTCTCTTTGTCGTAGTCGGAAGAGGTTTCTTCGACCTGCTTGCGGATCTGCGCAACGCGAGCTTCGATGTCGGCCTGAGCACCAGCGCCATCGATGATGGTGGTGTTGTCCTTGTTCAGCACAACGCGCTTGGCGTTACCCAGGTGCTCCAGAGTGGCGCCTTCCAGGGACAGGCCAACTTCTTCGGAGATCACGGTACCGCCGGTCAGGATGGCGATGTCCTGCAGCATGGCCTTGCGGCGGTCGCCGAAGCCCGGAGCCTTGACGGCTGCTACTTTGACGATGCCGCGCATGTTGTTGACGACCAGGGTAGCCAGCGCTTCGCCTTCGACGTCTTCAGCCACGATCAGCAGCGGACGGCCAGCCTTGGCAACGGCTTCCAGAACCGGCAGCAGTTCGCGGATGTTGGAGATCTTCTTGTCGACCAGCAGCAGCAGCGGGCCTTCCAGCTCGGCAACCATGGTGTCCGGCTTGTTGATGAAGTACGGCGACAGGTAGCCGCGGTCGAACTGCATGCCTTCTACGACGGACAGTTCGTTTTCCAGGCCCGAGCCTTCTTCAACGGTGATGACGCCTTCTTTACCGACCTTGTCCATGGCTTCGGCGATGATGTCACCGATGGAGCTGTCGGAGTTGGCGGAGATGGTACCTACCTGGGCGATGGCCTTGGAGTCAGCGCACGGCTTGGCCAGGTCTTTCAGCTGAGCAACGATGGCCGCGGTGGCCTTGTCGATGCCGCGCTTCAGGTCCATCGGGTTCATGCCGGCAGCGACGGACTTCAGGCCTTCGTTGACGATGGCTTGAGCCAGAACGGTGGCGGTGGTGGTGCCGTCACCGGCAGCGTCGTTGGCCTTGGAGGCAACGTCTTTCACCAGCTGGGCGCCCATGTTTTCGAAGGCGTCTTTCAGTTCGATTTCCTTGGCAACCGAAACACCGTCTTTGGTGATGGTCGGGGCGCCGAAGGATTTGGCCAGAACCACGTTACGACCTTTCGGGCCGAGGGTGGCTTTGACGGCGTCGGCCAGTACGTTGACGCCAACGAGCATTTTCTTGCGGGCGGAATCGCCAAACTTGACTTCTTTAGCAGCCATTTTGATCAGTCCTCAAATTTTTGAAGGTTAAACGGAGATTCGTGGGAATCAGGCTTCGATGACAGCGAGGATTTCGTTCTCGCCCATTACCAGCAGGTCTTCGCCGTCGACTTTGACGGTGTTGCTGCCGGAGTAAGGGCCGAATACCACTTTGTCACCGACCTTGACGGCCAGCGGACGGACTTCGCCGTTATCCAGAACCTTACCGGTACCGACGGCAACGACTTCACCCTGGTTCGGCTTCTCGGCGGCCGAACCCGGCAGCACGATGCCGCCTGCGGTTTTGGTCTCTTCTTCGCTGCGACGGATCACGACGCGGTCATGCAGAGGACGAAGCTTCATTGTCGATCTCTCCTAACAATTGATGGCCAACTTGCCGACTCTTGAGTGGTCGGCGGGTTTGTAAAATCCGGCTAGGCCGGGTGCGGCACGCTGGGCGCACCGCGAAAGTTGGACTGCCTCAGAGGGCAGGCACCTTGCGGTGACTGCTACATGTGGGCGGGCAAGGGCATTTCAAGGGGCGGGGGTGAAATTTTTTGCGCTGCAGGGAGGGGCGAACGTGTGTAGGAGCCGGCTTGCCGGCGATCAGCCAGAGAGGGCTCGCCGGCAAGCCGGCTCCTGCAGAACTGTAGGGATCAGTCGCGGCGCTCGTACTCGCCTTCGAGCACGTTGGGGCGAGTCTGTCCGGAGCGGGCGGCCTGGTCATCGAAGAAGGCGCGCTGACGCAGGGCCTGCTCCTCGGCACGGCGGCGAATCTTGCCAACCAAAAGGCGGCGGGTGAACGGAATCAGGCAGAGCACGCCGAAGATGTCGCTGATGAAGCCCGGCAACAGCAGCAGGCCACCGCCGACGGCGATCAGCAGGCCTTCGAGCATTTCCTGCTCGGGCAGCTCGCCACGCGAGAGTTTTTCACGGGCGCGCCAGGCAGTGGCGACTCCGGCGACGCGCAGCAGCACGCTGCCGAGAATCGCGGTGCCGATGATCAGCAGCAGGGTGGGCAGCACGCCAATCGCGCTGCCGACCTTGATCAGCAGGGCCAGCTCGATGATCGGGAACAGCAGGAAGAGAAACAAAAAGGCGCGCATTTCAGTGGGTCCTTGGCGGAAGTGGGCTTCCAGTAGGAGTTAAGTATGGGGTGATGGCCTGAATTCAAGCTGAAGGCGCACCACTGGTCGGCCAGCTCTCGGCGCGAGCCAGTGTTACCAGGGCTTCGCGTACTTGCCCCGGGTTGTTGCAGGATGTTGGAAAGGCCAGCCAGTAGAGGCTCTGGCCGATGCGCAGGTGGAAGCCTTCGGTGTCGACGCCGGCCATTTGCGCCGGTTCGTGTTGCGGCAGGCCGGCCAGTTCGACGTAATGTGCAATGGCCTTGGCATGGTCTTCGTTCATGTGCTCGACCATGCTCGCTTCGCTGCCGTCCGTCGCAAAGGGGTTGTCCAGGTTTACCTGGTCGAGCCAGTGAATGGCCCCGAAGCCGCCGATGAAGCGCCAGCGCACCGGTTCCAGCCGCCAGAAATCGAAATCATGCGCCCGGTGGTAGTCGCGCGACTGGGGGAAAAAGCGGTAATAACGCTGTGCGGCCGCTTCGATTTCGCTCTCGTCATGCAACTGTCGTGCTTCGGCGAGCAAAGTGAGGCGGCCGACCGCCTGCACATCCTCTGCGCCACGTTCGCCGACCAATAGCGAACATTTGGCGTCCTGCCCGAGGTTATGGGTGTGCTGGGCGATACGGCTGATCAGGATCAGCGGTCGGCCCTCGGCGTCCAGGCAGTAAGGCACCACCGATCCGAAAGGGAAACCCGGCATGGCCTTGGAGTGGGTGCTGAGCACGCCACGGTATTCCTTGAGCAGCAATTCTCGTGCATGCTTGCCGGCTTTCACGCTCACCTATATGACTCCTCGCAAAGAATCTGTAGGAACCTGTTCACGATCAGCTGCGCGTCGGCGCTACTGC
This sequence comes from Pseudomonas sp. NY15364, assembly GCF_048068235.1. Classification (NCBI taxonomy): domain Bacteria; kingdom Pseudomonadati; phylum Pseudomonadota; class Gammaproteobacteria; order Pseudomonadales; family Pseudomonadaceae; genus Pseudomonas; species Pseudomonas sp. NY15364. Next base: position 3,773 of record NZ_JBLUPX010000060.1, read on the forward strand.
GTTAAAAACAGGCTCGGAATGCTCATTTACAACTCGTAAACTGCGCTTCCTCGCCTGTTTTTGCCTTGTATCGCTCTAGCTCGCAAGACCGTGAACAGATTCTAAGAAACGGACAGACGCCCTAGCATAGCGGTTAGCGGGCATCAGCGGGGTCGGTAAATGCTGCACCTTGAGGGGATAAAGCGATGCAACTTAAAGACAAAGTTATCATCATCACTGGCGGTTGCCAGGGACTGGGCCGCGCCATGGGTGAGTACTTGGCGGCCAAGGGCGCCAAGCTGGCGCTGGTCGATCTGAACGCGGAAAAACTCGACGAAGCCGTGGCCGCTTGCAAGGCTGTCGGTGGCGACGCCCGTGCCTATCTGTGCAACGTTGCCGATGAAGAGCAGGTGACCCATATGGTCGCCCAGGTTGCCGATGACTTCGGCGCAATCAATGGCCTGGTCAACAATGCTGGCATCCTGCGTGATGGCCTGACCATCCGCGTTAAGGATGGCGAAATGACCAAGATGAGCCTGGCGCAGTGGCAGGCGGTGATCGATGTCAACCTGACCGGCGTGTTCCTCTGTACCCGTGAAGTGGCGGCGAAGATGATCGAGCTGAAGAACGAGGGTGCGATCGTCAACATCTCCTCCATTTCCCGCGCGGGCAACATGGGCCAGGCCAACTACTCCGCTGCCAAGGCGGGTGTCGCGGCCGACACCGTGGTCTGGGCCAAGGAACTGGCGCGTTACGGCATTCGCGTCGCAGGCGTAGCGCCGGGCTTCATCGAGACCGAGATGACCGGCAGCATGAAGCCGGAAGCCCTGGAGAAGATGACCTCGGGTATTCCGCTCAAGCGTATGGGCAAGCCGGCCGAGATCGCCCACTCGGTGGCCTACATTCTGGAGAACGACTACTACACCGGTCGTATTCTGGAGCTGGACGGCGGCCTGCGTCTGTAATCCGCCAGGCCTGAACGAAAAACGCCCCGACTGGTTCGGGGCGTTTTCGTTTCTGGCAGCTGGTGCGCACGGCCTAGGCTGCCCCGCGACACCCTACGGGCATGATGCGCGCGACTTTCCGTAGGGTGCGCCGTGCGCACCGCTGCTCTTAATGCGTACGAGCGACGGCGAAACGGCTCAGCTCGATCAGTGCATCGCGATATTCGCCGGCCGGCAGCACTTCCAGGCAGGCAATGGCGCGTTCGGTGTAGTCGCGCGCGAGCTGTGCGGTGTACTCCAGAGCACCGGCGGCATCCACGGCGGCGCGGATGCTTTCTAGGTCTTCGATGCCGCCTTTCTGAATCGCGCGGCGTACCAGAGCAGTCTGTTCTTCGGTGCCTTCGCGCATGGTGTAGATCAGTGGCAGGGTCGGCTTGCCTTCGGCCAGGTCGTCACCGACGTTCTTGCCCAGCTCGGCTGCATCGCCCTTGTAGTCGAGCAGGTCGTCGACCAACTGGAAGGCGATACCCAGATGGTCGCCGAAGGTACGCAGGGCCTCGCGCTGCGCCTCGTTGGCTTCGGCCAGGGCGGCGGCAGCGTGAGTCGAGGCCTCGAACAGCATCGCGGTCTTGCCGCGGATGACTTCCATATAGGTCTCTTCGGTGGTACTGGCGTCGCGCACCTTGGACAGCTGCAGCACTTCGCCTTCGGCGATCACGCGGGTGGCCTGGGAGAGAATCTTCATCACGGGCATGGAGCCGAGCTCGACCATCATTTCGAACGAGCGTGAATAAAGGAAGTCGCCCACCAGTACGCTTGGTGCGTTGCCCCACTGGGCGTTGGCGGTGCTGCGCCCGCGGCGCATGTCGGACATGTCGACCACATCGTCATGCAGCAGGGTGGCAGTGTGCAGAAACTCGATGGTGGCGGCCAGCAGGCGCAGGTCGTCGGCCTGGTAACCCAGCGCGCGACCGCTGAGCAGCACCAGAAGCGGGCGCAGGCGTTTGCCGCCAGCGGAGATGATATAGTCGCCGATCTTTTCCACCAGCGGCACGCGGGAAACCACCTGTTGGCGAATGATGCCATCGACGGCGGTGAAATCGTCCGCTACCACGCGGTAGAAAGCCTGGGGTTGCATCGGCGACTGGTGCTCCTGTGAGGTTGCGCGGCATGCTAGGTGGCAGGGTAGGGGCTGTCAAGGCAAGCACTGGCGCCCCTTGCGAAGCGTTCGGCGCTTGCGTACAATCGCGCACCCTGAACTTCCCCCTGGGCATTTCCCTGCCTTACGCAATTGCAAGGGTGTCACTTCCGGCCCCAAGCAGCCATGCCAGCCAATAACGATTTTTCTAAAGCGCTGGGTGAGCAGGATCAACGGAGATTTACCATGTACGCAGTAATTGTTACTGGTGGCAAGCAATACAAAGTCACCGAAGGCGAATTCCTCAAGATCGAGAAGCTCGAAGTCGCTACCGGCGAAGCCGTGACTTTCGATCGTGTTCTGCTGATCGGCAATGGCGACGACGTTCAGATCGGCGCTCCGGTCGTAGACGGCGCTAAAGTGGTTGCCGAAGTCGTGTCGCAAGGCCGTCACGATAAAGTGCGCATCATCAAGTTCCGCCGTCGTAAGCACCACATGAAGCGTCAGGGCCACCGTCAGTGGTTCACTGAGATCAAAATCACCGGTATCCAGGCCTGATTCGTCGGCCCCGATCCTTTATAGGAGTATTGACTCATGGCACACAAAAAAGCTGGCGGTTCTACCCGTAACGGCCGCGATTCCGAAAGTAAACGCCTTGGCGTGAAAATGTACGGTGGTCAGGTCATCAAGGCCGGTAACATCATCGTTCGTCAGCGCGGCACCGAGTTCCACCCGGGTTTCGGCGTGGGCATGGGCAAAGACCACACCCTCTTCGCTAAAATCGAAGGCGTGGTCAAGTTCGAAGTGAAGGGCGCTTTCGGCCGTCGCTACGTGAGCGTCGTCCAGGCCTAATCGCCTACGCGCTGGAAAAGCCCTGTCCGCATAGGACGGGGCTTTTTTGTTTGTGTATCTTTGGTTCGCTTGCCAGATCCGCTAGTTCTGGATGATCCGGCAAGCGTTCCCCTAGCCCGCAGATGAGGCGGGAGGCATAACCATGAAATTTGTCGATGAAGTTTCGATTTTTGTAAAAGCCGGTGACGGCGGTAACGGCATGATGAGCTTCCGCCGCGAGAAGTTCATCGAGAAGGGCGGCCCCAACGGCGGTGACGGTGGCGACGGTGGCTCGGTATTCCTTGAGGCCGACGAAAACCTCAACACCCTGATCGACTATCGCTATACCCGCAAATTCCACGCGCAAAACGGCGAGAAGGGCGGCAGCACCGACTGCACCGGTGCCAAGGGTGAAGACCTGATCCTGCCGGTGCCGGTGGGTACCACGGTGATCGATGTCGCCACTCAGGAAGTGATCGGCGATCTGGTCAAGGCCGGGCAGCGCCTGATGGTTGCCCAGGGCGGCTGGCACGGGCTGGGTAACACCCGCTTCAAATCCAGTACCAACCGCGCACCGCGGCAGACTACGCCGGGCAAACCGGGCGAGTCGCGTGATCTCAAGCTGGAGCTGAAAGTGCTGGCCGATGTCGGCCTGCTCGGCCTGCCCAATGCCGGCAAGAGCACCTTCATTCGCGCGGTTTCCGCCGCCAAGCCGAAGGTCGCCGACTACCCCTTCACCACCCTGGTGCCGAACCTGGGTGTGGTCAGCGTTGATCGCTTCAAGAGCTTCGTCGTCGCCGACATTCCGGGGCTGATCGAAGGCGCATCCGACGGTGCTGGCCTGGGTATTCGCTTCCTCAAGCACCTGGCGCGTACCCGCCTGTTGCTGCACCTGGTGGACATGGCGCCGCTGGACGAGAGCGATCCGGCCGAGGCTGCACAGGTGATCATCGACGAGCTGGGCCGCTTCAGCCCGGCGCTGGCCGAGCGTGATCGCTGGCTGGTGCTGAACAAGATGGACCAGGTGCCCGAAGACGAGCGCGAGGCGCGCAAGGCCGATATCGTTGCCCGCCTGAACTGGCAGGGGCCGGTTTATGTGGTCTCGGCCATCAGCCGCGACGGCACCGAGCGCATCAGCCGCGACATCATGCATTACCTGGAAGTGCGTGCCGAGCGCATCGCCGAGGACCCGGTATTCGCCGAAGAGCTGGCCGAGCTGGATCAGCGCATCGAAGACGAGGCGCGTGCCCGTCTGCAGGCGCTGGACGATCAGCGCGCGCTGCGTAAATCCGGTGTGCGCAGTGTCGACGATATCGACGAGGACGATGACTTCCTCGACGAAGAAGACGACGATGGCCCGGAAATCATTTACGTCCGGGATTAAGCAAATTTCCAACGCCGCTTAATTGCGGCGTTTTTGTAGGTGGGGTGGACCCCATCATTTTCTGGCTAAGGTTGGAAGATCATGCGTGACAAGGTGACCGGCGCGCGGCGCTGGGTGGTGAAGATCGGCAGTGCGCTGCTGACCGCTGACGGGCGTGGCCTGGATCGTGCGGCCATGGCGGTGTGGGTCAAGCAGATGGTCGCGCTGCGTGAGCAGGGCGTGGAACTGGTGCTGGTGTCCTCCGGCGCTGTGGCGGCCGGTATGAGCCGCCTGGGCTGGACCAGCCGACCTAGTGCGATGCACGAGCTGCAGGCTGCCGCCGCGATCGGTCAAATGGTGCTGGTGCAGGCCTGGGAGTCCAGCTTTGCCGAGCACGGCCGCCGTACTGCACAGATTCTCCTGACACATGATGATCTGTCCGACCGCAAACGCTACCTGAACGCGCGCAGCACCTTGCGCACTCTGGTCGATCTCGACGTGGTGCCGGTGATCAATGAGAACGACACGGTGGTCACTGACGAGATTCGCTTTGGTGACAACGACACCCTGGCTGCGTTGGTGGCCAATCTGGTCGAGGCCGATCTACTGGTTATCCTCACCGATCGCGATGGTATGTTTGATGCCGACCCGCGGCACAATCCCGATGCCAAGCTGATTCACGAGGCCCGTGCGGATGATCCGGCGCTGGATGCAGTGGCTGGTGGTGTCGGTGGCGCACTGGGTCGTGGTGGCATGCAGACCAAGCTGCGTGCATCGCGTCTGGCTGCGCGCTCCGGCGCGCATACCGTTATCATCGGCGGCGCCATCGAGCAGGTACTGGCCCGCCTCAAGGGCGGCGAGCGCCTGGGCACGCTGCTGGCTCCCGAGCGCGGCTTGCTGGCGGCGCGCAAGCAATGGCTGGCCGGCCACCTGCAAACGCGCGGTACCCTGGTGCTGGATGCTGGTGCGGTGAAGGCGTTGAGCCAGGATCGCAAGAGCCTGCTGCCGGTGGGCGTGAAGGCGGTGCAGGGCAGTTTCCGTCGTGGCGAAATGGTGGTTTGCGTCGCTCCGGACGGCCGCGAAGTGGCACGTGGCCTGGTCAACTACAGTGCACTGGAGGCGCAGAAGATCATCGGCAAGCCGTCCGATGCCATCGAGGGGCTGCTGGGGTACGTGGATGAACCAGAGCTGGTGCATCGCGACAATCTGATCCTCGTCTAAGGAGCATGTATGCGTCCGTTCAAGGGAGTGTTGTTGGGGCTACTGATGCTGCCCGGCCTAGCACTGGCCGAAACCATCGGCGAAGTCTCTACAGTGTTCAAGTGGGTCGGTCCGAACGACAAGATCGTCGTCGAGGCCTTCGATGATCCCAAGGTGGCGGGCGTGACCTGCTACCTGTCACGCGCCAAGACCGGTGGCGTGAAGGGTGGCTTGGGGCTGGCCGAGGATCGCGCCGAAGCCTCCATCGCCTGTCGCCAGGTCGGCCCCATTGCATTCAAGGGCAAGCTCAAGGATGGCGAAGAGGTGTTCAAAGAGCGCACGTCGCTGGTGTTCAAGACCATGCAGGTAGTGCGTTTCTTCGACGCCAAGCGCAATACCCTGGTGTACCTGGTCTACAGCGACCGGGTGATCGAAGGCAGCCCGCAGAATGCGGTGACGGCCATTCCGATCCTGCCGTGGGGGCAGCAGTAGCTCGAACGGCACCCATAAAAAACCGCCCCGAGGGGCTAATGCCAGTCAGTTAAGCTGACTGGCATTTTTATTTCTGGTCGGATACTTGGACGGCTTGGGTTTGACCGCTCGCGGATAACTGCGATCCTCACGACGATGAGGTAGGACGTAGTGCATGGCCGAGGCCTGTAGTTCGGCCAGGTAGCGAGGGATGTTGCCTGGATGATTCAAAGAGACCCCGTTCAAGAAGCCCAGAATCGCCCAG
>NZ_JBLUPX010000061.1:0-6489 GCF_048068235.1 Pseudomonas sp. NY15364
GTGATCCTCCGGCACCAGCTCCTCCAATGTGGGAGGAAACAGGCTGCTTTGCTGACGACCTTCGCCCTGGATGTAGCCCATAAACGACAATGCCCCCATCGACTGATGGAGACATTGTCTTCAGCTTGCTCTCAGACTGCTAGGTTTTCACACGGTCTGCATGGGCGTCCTTTTCATTGTTTACTTGACCACTTTCAGGCTCGGCCGGCCGCTGGGACGCGGCGGCTCGTCATCAGACGGACCATCATCGTCCGGCCCCGATTCCTCAGGGCTGCCCGCCATCGACGGCTCCATGTCGAAAACCATGCCCTGGCCATTCTCCCGCGCATAGATCGCCAGAATCGCAGCCGCCGGAATGTAAAGGCTGTGCGCAACGCCACCGAAGCGCCCTTCAAAACTCACCGCCTGATTGTCCATGTGCAGGTGACGCACCGCACTGGGCGACGCATTGAGCACGATCTGGCCGTCGCTGGCGAAGCCCGGCGGCACCTGCACCCCCGGATACTCGGCATTGACCAGCAGATGCGGCGTGCAATCGTTGTCGACGATCCACTCATAGAGGGCGCGAACCAGATAGGGACGACTGGAATTCATGGTTTCCTCCTTCTTAGCGCATCGCGCGCTCGGCAGCGGAAAGACTGGCCTGAAAGGCCTCACGAGCGAACTGACGCTCCATATAGTCGAGCAGCGGCTTGGCCGGACGCGGCAGTTCGATACCCAGAACAGGCAGACGCCAGAGAATGGGTAACAGACAGCAATCCACCAGACTCAGCTCTTCACTGAGAAAGAATGCCTTGTCTGCGAATAGCGGCGATACACCAGTCAGGCTCTCGCGCAGCTCCTTGCGCGCCAACTGACGCTCGGCCTCCTTACTGCGCTTGTCGAGAATACGGTCGACCAGCACACACCAGTCACGCTGGATACGATGCATCAGCAGACGACTGTTGGCGCGAGCAACCGGATAGACCGGCAGCAGTGGTGGATGCGGGTAGCGCTCGTCCAGATACTCCATCACCACGGACGATTCGTACAGCGCCAGGTCACGATCGACCAGCGTAGGCACGCTGCCGTAGGGATTGACCTCGGCAAGCTTGGGCGGACAACGGCCCTGCTCGACATCGATGATCTCGACGCTGACACCTTTCTCGGCGAGCACCAGACGCACGCGATGGGAATAGTGGTCGGCGGGGTCGGAGTAGCAGGTCAACCTATTGGTCACCGCCATGGCGATCCTCCTCGCTTTTTTTGATTTTGTAGAAACACGAAAATTGCCAAGGGCAATTCTTGAAGTTGCAAGTGACACACCGCAAGGTGGCCACCCGGAATGACAGGGCACAAAAACCTGCGCGCCCATAAGGGCGCGCAGGTATATGCAGAGAACCGCAACGGCTTAATGCACGTCCTTCCAGTACTCGCGCTTGAGCAGGTAGGCGAACACGAAGAAGAACGCCAGGTACAACAGCACGTAGGTACCGATGCGCTGGGACTTCAGCTTGACCGGGTTGGCCGAATAGGCCAGGAAGGTCACCAGGTTCTTCACCTTCTCGTCGAACTCGGCCTCGCTCAGCGCGCCGGTGTTCGCCTCGACGGTCAACAGATCACAGGCCTCGTGCGTGATCGGTGCACCGGTCAGCGGGTCGAACTGCTTCTTGCCGTCGGTGACGACCTGAACCTGCTTGCAACCGATGACCTGGTTACCTTGCAGGCCAACCAACACGTTGGGCATACCCACATTCGGGAACACCTTGTTGTTGGCGCCCAGCGGACGGCTCGGGTCTGCGTAGAAGGTGCGCAGGTAGGTGTACAGCCAGTCGTTACCACGTACACGAGCAACCAGGGTCAGGTCGGGCGGAGCAGCACCGAACCAGGCTTTGGCGTCGTCCGGCTTCATGCCGATCTTCATGTGGTCGCCGATCTTCGCGTCGTTGAACACCAGGTTGTCCAGCATGATTTCGTGCGGGATGCCGAGGTCATCGGCAACACGCTCGTAACGCTGGTACTGGGCCGAGTGGCAGCCCATGCAGTAGTTGGCGAAGGTACGCGCGCCGTCCTGCATGGCAGCCTTGTCGGCCAGATCGATGTCGACCTTGTCCAGCGGGTAGTTGCTGGCAGCGCCCATGGCCAGAGCCGGCAGCGCAGCGAAAACAAATGCAGCGAAGAGCTTTTTCATCAGCCAGTCACCCTTTCCGGAACCGGTTTGGTCTTCTCCATCCTGGTGTAGAACGGCATCAGGATGAAGTACGCGAAGTACAGGAAGGTACACACCTGCGACAGCAGAGTACGACCCGGGGTCGGAGCCAGCACACCCAGTACGCCGAGGATGACGAAGGAAATGCAGAACACCACCAGCCAGATCTTGCTCAGCCACCCCTTGTAGCGCATGGATTTGACCGGGCTACGGTCGAGCCAGGGCAGCACGAACAGCACCGCGATGGCAGCGCCCATGGCAATAACGCCGAGCAGTTTGTCCGGCACCGCACGCAGGATCGCGTAGAACGGTGTGAAGTACCAAACCGGGGCGATGTGCTCAGGGGTCTTGAACGGGTTGGCCGCTTCGAAGTTGGGCTTCTCGAGGAAGTAACCGCCCATCTCCGGGAAGAAGAACACCACGAAGCAGAACACGAACAGGAACACCACTACGCCGACGATATCTTTCACGGTGTAGTAAGGATGGAAGGCGATGCCGTCGAGCGGCACACCGTTTTCGTCCTTGAATTTCTTGATGTCGACACCGTCCGGGTTGTTCGAACCCACTTCGTGCAGCGCCAGGATGTGCAGCACGACCAGGCCGAGCAGGACGATCGGCAGCGCGATCACGTGCAAGGCGAAGAAGCGGTTCAGGGTGATGCCGGAAATCAGGTAGTCACCACGGATCCACTGAGTCAGGTCATCGCCAATCACCGGGATGGCACCGAACAGCGAGATGATCACCTGGGCGCCCCAGTAGGACATCTGGCCCCACGGCAGCAGGTAGCCCATGAAGGCTTCGGCCATCAGCACCAGGTAGATCAGCATGCCGAAGATCCACACCAGCTCACGTGGCTTCTGGTAGGAACCATAGAGCAGACCACGGAACATGTGCAGGTAGACCACCACGAAGAACGCCGAAGCGCCGGTGGAGTGCAGGTAACGCAGAATCCAGCCGTACTCGACGTCACGCATGATGTATTCGACGGAGGCGAAAGCACCCTCAGCCGAAGGCTCGAAGCTCATGGTCAGCCAGATACCGGTAACGATCTGGTTGACCAGCACCAACAGTGCCAGAGAGCCGAAGAAGTAGAAGAAGTTGAAATTCTTCGGTGCGTAGTACTTGGAGAGATGGTCTTCCCACATCTTGGTGGCGGGGAAGCGCGCATCCACCCATTCCATGAATTTGCTCATCACGCGTTCTCCTGGTCCACACCGATGATGATCACATCATCCGTTTCGTAGGTGTGCGGCGGCACTGGCAGGTTCAGCGGTGCAGGCTGCGCCTTGTACACGCGCCCGGCGAGGTCGTAACGCGAACCGTGGCAAGGGCAGAAATAGCCACCGACCCAATCCGGCCCCAAATCTGCCGGGGCTACTTCCGGACGGAAGGACGGCGCACACCCCAGATGGGTGCACAGCCCCACCAGAATCAGCAACTCTGGCTTGATCGAGCGGTTTTTCTTGTCCACGTACTCCGGCTGCACGGAGGCAGCGGATTCCGGGTCAGCAACGCTGCCTTCGATCTTGGTCAGGTTGGCCAGGATTTCCTCGGTACGGCGCACGATGAACACCGGCTGACCGCGCCATTCAGCAACCATCTGCTGACCCGCCTCGATCTTGCTGACGTTCACCTTCACCGGTGCACCGGCCGCCTTGGCCTTCGCACTGGGGAACCATGACCCCACGAACGGAGTCGCAGCACCTACCGCCCCTGCTGCACCCACCACGGAGGTGGCTGCAACCAGGAAGCGACGCCGGCCTGCATTCACGCCGTCATTGCTCATTCAGTCGTCTCCCATCAGCTTTGTGGCCTGTTGTTCAGGCCTCTACTAAGTAAAAATCGGGCCGCGCAAAAAATTCGCCAAATGGTAAAGAAAAGCCCCTTTTCTGACAAGGTAATTACCCTGGAAGAGATCGGCGAAAGCCTTGGCGCGTGCGGCCTGCGCGTCTGCGGCACGTTGTCGCAGCACTTTGCCACGCCCATAAAAAACGCCCAGCTCCGTAAGGAAACTGGGCGCTTTTGGAAGCGTAGACGCGATTAACGCTTCGAGTACTGCGGACGCTTACGCGCTTTACGCAGACCGACTTTCTTACGCTCGACTTCACGCGCGTCACGAGTGACGTAACCGGCTTTACGCAGCGGGCTGCGCAGGGTTTCGTCGTACTCGATCAGAGCGCGGGTGATGCCATGACGGATGGCACCGGCTTGACCGCTGACACCACCACCGGCAACGGTGACGAAGATGTCGAACTTCTCGACGGTCTCGGTCAGCTCCAGCGGCTGACGCACGACCATGCGAGCGGTCTCACGGCCGAAGAAGGTATCCAGACTGCGATTGTTGATCGAGATGTTACCAGTGCCCGGACGCAGGAATACGCGCGCGGTTGCGGTCTTGCGACGGCCAGTGCCGTAGTTTTGAGTCGCCGACATAATGAACTATTCCGTTAAATCTTCAGTTCTTGGGGCTGCTGAGCGGTGTGCGGGTGAGCGGCACCCTTGTACACCTTCAGCTTACGGTACATGTCGCGACCCAGCGGGTTCTTCGGCAGCATGCCTTTGACCGCGGTCTCGATCACGCGCTCAGGAGCACGAGCGATCAGCTTCTCGAAGTTGATCTCTTTGATGCCGCCCGGAAAACCGGAGTGGGAGTAGTACTTCTTGTCGCTGGCTTTGGCACCAGTTACACGCACCTGCTCGGCATTGATCACGACGATGTAGTCGCCGGTATCAACGTGCGGGGTGTACTCAGGCTTGTGCTTGCCACGCAGACGGCTCGCGATTTCGGTGGCCAGACGACCCAGGGTCTGACCAGCAGCATCAACGACGAACCAATCGCGTTTTACTGTTTCCGGTTTAGCAGTAAAAGTTTTCATTCTTTATAGCCTCAGGGGCCGCCCAGCAAAAATAGACGGCGGATCTTACTGGATAGTGCGTACTTTGACAAGTCAAAGGCAGCCGCATACGGACGCTATCGGGGGCTCGGGTCAGCGCGTCCACAATACGGCAAGATTCTTCGGCAGGCGGCGCATCACTTCCACCGCAGAAAGAGGTGCCGGATTATCCGGATTGCGAAAAAAAATTCAACCTGCTTGTATGACTCTTTTACCCAAGGAGTACCTCATGGAATACCGCAAGCTAGGCCGAACCGATCTCGACGTCAGCGCACTGTGCCTGGGCACCATGACCTGGGGCGAGCAGAACAGCGAGAGCGAAGGCCATGCCCAGATCGAACGGGCCAAGGCCAGCGGCATCAATTTCATTGACACCGCCGAGATGTACCCGGTACCGCCGCGCGCCGAAACCTACAGCAAGACCGAACAGATTATCGGTAGCTATTTCAAGCACCACGGCGACCGGGCCGACTGGATCCTGGCCAGCAAGATCGCCGGCCCCGGCAACGGCATCAGCCATATCCGCGATGGCCAGCTCAAATTCAACCGCGAGCACATCGTCGCCGCGCTGGACGCCAGCCTGAAACGCCTACAAACCGACTGGATCGACCTGTACCAGCTGCACTGGCCGGAGCGTCCGACCAACTTCTTCGGCCAGCTTGGCTACAAGCACCGGGAAACCGACTTCACACCACTCGAAGAAACCCTGGAAGTGCTCGACGAACAGGTCAAGGCCGGCAAGATCCGCCATATCGGCCTGTCCAACGAAACGCCGTGGGGCACGATGAAGTTCCTGCAACTGGCCGAGAGCCGCGGCTGGCCGCGCGCGGTGTCGGTCCAGAACCCTTACAACCTGCTCAATCGCAGCTTCGAGGTGGGCCTGGCCGAGGTGGCGATTCGCGAGCAGTGCGGCCTGCTGGCTTATTCCCCCCTGGCATTCGGCATGCTCAGCGGTAAATACGAAGGCGGTGCACGCCCGGCTGGCGCACGCATCAGCCTGTTCAGCCGCTTCGCCCGCTACACCAATCCGGAAACCGAAGCGGCCTGCTCACGCTATGTCGCCCTGGCCCGCGAACACGGCCTGGATCCAGCGCAAATGGCCCTGGCTTTCGTCACCGCGCAGCCCTTCGTGACCAGCAACATCATCGGCGCCACCAGCCTGGAGCAACTGGACAGCAACCTGGCCAGCGCCGAGCTGAAGCTCTCCGACGAAGTGATCGCCGGTATCGAGGCAATTCACAAGGCGCAGCCCAACCCGGCGCCCTGATCCAGCGCGCAATAAAAAGCCCGGCACCATCAGAGCGTGTGAAAACGCACTGACGCCAGAAAAATCCAACGCCCCGACTGGTTCGGGGCGTTGGTGTTTTTGATGCTTGGAAATGGAAAGCGGGATTTACCCCAACAGCT
>NZ_JBLUPX010000062.1:0-6071 GCF_048068235.1 Pseudomonas sp. NY15364
CCGATCTTCACCTTGGATATAGCCCATAAACGACAATGCCCCTATCGACCGATAGAGGCATTGTCTTCACCTTGCACTCAGACTGCTAGGTTTTCACACAGTCTGCATTGCCCGGCGTTTTCATTGCTGCTGCGATCCAAGAGGGTGTTTACAAGATAGGCGAACGAAGACAAGACAAGGCGAAAACGATCGAGAAAGCGGAGTTTACGTGCTCTAAATGAGCATTTCGAGATCGTTTTCAACGCAGTATTGCCAAGTGCAGCCATTTTGTAGACAGCCTCTTAGCCGCGAGGGCGCTTGGGCAGTACGTCCTTGAGCTTGGCATGCATGCTGCGCAGGCTTTTCTCGGTGGTATCCCAGTCGATACAGGCATCGGTTATGGATACGCCGTACTTGAGGTCGCCGAGATCCTTCGGAATCGACTGGCTGCCCCAGCCCAGGTGACTCTCGACCATCAGGCCAACGATGGAGTTGTTGCCTTCGAGAATCTGGTTGGCCACGTTCTCCAGAACCAGTGGCTGCAGGGCCGGGTCCTTGTTGGAGTTGGCGTGGCTGCAATCGACCATGATGTTCGGGCGAATGCCGGCTTTTGTCAGTTCCTGTTCACAAATGGCAACGCTGACCGAATCGTAGTTGGGCTTGCCGTTGCCGCCGCGCAGTACCACATGGCCATAGGCATTGCCCTTGGTGGTGACGATGGATACGCCACCTTCCTGGTTGATGCCGAGGAAGCGGTGCGGGCTGGAAACCGATTGCAGGGCGTTGATGGCCACGGTCAGACCGCCGTCCGTGCCGTTCTTGAAGCCAACGGCCGAGGAAAGGCCCGAGGCCATTTCGCGGTGGGTCTGGGATTCGGTGGTGCGTGCACCGATGGCCGACCAGCTGATCAAGTCCTGCAGGTACTGCGGGGAGATCGGGTCGAGCGCCTCGGTGGCGGTGGGCAGGCCCATTTCTGCCAGGTCGCGCAGCAGCTTGCGGCCGATGTGCAGACCGTCCTGGATCTTGAACGAGTCATCCAGGTAGGGGTCGTTGATTAGGCCTTTCCAGCCGACCGTGGTACGCGGCTTCTCGAAGTACACGCGCATGACCAGGAACAGGCTATCGGACAGCTCGGCAGCCAGCACCTTGAGGCGCTCGGCATATTCGTGAGCGGCCTTGATGTCGTGGATGGAGCAAGGGCCGACGACCACGAACAGGCGATGATCCTTGCCGTCGAGGATGTCACGTACCACCTGGCGACCATGGGCAACGGTCTTCAGTGCAGCATCGGTCAGGGGGATTTCGCGTTTGAGCTGATCGGGGGTGATCAGCGTTTCGTTGGAGGCGACGTTGAGGTCGTCGATCGGTAAATCAGCCATCGTGCTATTCATCGGGTCAGGTCGTCAGGTCACGGGTGCCGGCCGCCAGCGATCCCCTATGGCGGTGCACAGCTAGTTGGTGCAGGGGGAGCCGAACCTTAGCGCGTACGGGGCTGCGCGACAATGGGCGTGAAGTCCAATTAGCCTCATAGATTGGCAGTATGAGGTGGGGTTTTGCCCCTGCAGAGGGTTTATTCAGGCGAGATAGGGAAACTCCGCAGCATGCTTGGCGATCCAGTCCTGAGCGCATTGCTCGATGGCCATGGGCTGGCCTGACTCATGTTCGAGTTGTTGCCGGTAATGCTGGATCTGGCAGACCTGCTCGACCATACGCGCACGAAACAAGGTGTCTTCATCGATGAAGGCGATGCCCACCAGATAATCGCCCTCCTGCCGCCGACACCAGGCCACGACGCCGGGATAGCGGGCCTGGTCGCCTAGTAGGGGAATACGTAGCTCCACCGAGGTACCGCGACGAAACCCCCGCGACGAGTTGCACGCGACGCCGCCGAGGCTGATATTGTTCAGCCGTTGCCGGGGAATGCAGGCTTGTTTGCGCAGTACCAGTTCTACCGGCATGTCGCTTGGATGACGCAGAAACTTACGCATGAACACCGACCTTCAATGCAGGCAAACTGACATCAGTGAATTCAGTATAGCGACGCAATTGGAATTGACCGATCTGGATGCTGATCGCCGCCTGCTCGACCTTCCCGGTGCGTCGCTGCTGGTGTTCACAAGCACGGGCTGTGCCAGCTGCCGCTGGGCACGTCAGACCTTGCCTGGTATGCCACTGCCAATAGAGCGCCTGTGCTGGGTCGATGCAGGGCACAACGCCGGATTGGTGACGCGCTACGAGGTATTCCACTTACCGGCGCTGTTTCTGGTCAAGGACGGTCATTTCTTTGGCGCATTGCACGCACGTCTTACTCACTCCGATCTGGTTAACGCCTTGGGCGAGGCCTTGCTTCGCCCGGCTGAGGAGCTTCCCTGATGTCTCAATCCCCCACGCCGCGTATTGGCATTATCGGCACCGGTGCCATTGGCGGTTTCTACGGAACGATGCTGGCTCGCGCTGGCCATGACGTGCACTTTCTGCTGCGCAGCGAGTATGGCGCGGTGGTCGAGCGAGGCCTGCAGTTGAACAGTGCGGTACATGGTGCACTGAGCCTGGCTCCGGTACAGGCCTACCAGCATGTCGACGACATGCCGCCTTGCGACTGGTTGCTGGTGGGCACCAAGACCACCGCCAATGCCGAGCTGGCGCCGCTGATTACCAAGGCTGCAGGGGCAGGCGCCAAGGTGGTACTGCTGCAAAATGGCCTGGCAGTGGAAGATGAGCTGCGCCCACTGTTGCCCGACGAGTTGCACCTGCTGGGCGGGCTCTGCTACATCTGCGTTCATCGTAGTGCCCCGGGCGTGATCGAACATCAGGCGCTGGGGGCGATCAACCTGGCCTATCACTCGGGCCCTCTGGCCGATGACGAGGCGCGCCTGGCGCTGGCCGAGGAGGGCGCCAACCTGCTGCGCAGCACCGGCCTGGATTCGGCGGCGATGCGCGATCTGGCGCAAACGCGCTGGCAGAAGCTGGTGTGGAATATCCCTTATAACGGCCTGTCGGTGTTGCTCGATGCCGACACGCAGCGCCTGATGGGCAATCCCGACAGTCGTGCGTTGATCGCTGACATGATGCAGGAGGTGGTGCAGGCCGCTCAGGCGCTGGGCTACAGCATGCCGGACAGCTACGCCGACAAATTGCTGGCCGCCACTCAGCGCATGCCCGATTACCTGCCGAGCATGTACCACGATTTCGCTCAGGGCCGCGTGGCGGAACTGCATGCCATCTACGAGGCGCCATTGGCGGCTGCGGACGCAGTGGGTTTCGATATGCTCAAGGTGCGCGCTCTGTATCAGGCGCTGCGGTTCATTCAGGCTCGCCAGGAGGCCTAAATATGGGTAAGGGGCTGGGGGGCAAACTGGTGCTGGCGATCTCTTCGCGGGCGCTTTTCGATCTGAGCGAAAGCCACCAGATCTACGAAAGCGAAGGCGTGGAGGCCTATCGCCGCTATCAGATCGAGCATGAAGACGAAGTGCTGATGCCGGGCGACGCCTTTCCCCTGGTGGAGAAGCTGCTGGGGCTCAACACGCGTCTCAGCGAGCAGCGCGTGGAAGTCATCCTGGTGTCGCGCAACAGTGCCGATACCGGGTTGCGTGCGTTCAACTCGATCCAGCACTACGGGCTCGGCATATCCCGCGCCGCCTTCGTAGGTGGTCGTAGCCCCGATCCTTATCTGGCAGCCTTTGGCTGTCATCTGTTTCTGTCTACTCATGCCGACGATGTGCGCAATGCACTGAAGGCCGGTTTCGGCGCAGCCACGCTGCTTTCCGGTGGCGCGCGGCGGGCGAACAGCAACGAACTGCGCATCGCCTTCGATGGCGATGCCGTGCTGTTCTCCGACGATTCCGAGCGCGTCTACCAGAGTGGCGGTCTCAACGCCTTCCAGGATCATGAGCGCGAAGCCGCAAGGCAGGCGCTGCTGGGCGGGCCTTTCAAACCCTTCCTGGCGGCTCTGCACAGCCTGCAGCAGGAGTTTCCCGAGGCAGACTGCCCGATCCGTACCGCGTTGGTGACCGCACGTTCGGCGCCGGCGCATGAGCGGGTGATTCGCACCCTGCGGGAATGGAACATTCGTCTGGACGAATCCTTCTTCCTCGGTGGGCTGGACAAGTCGGCGGTGCTCGAAGCCTTCGCCGCCGACGTGTTCTTCGACGATCAGACCGGACACTGCGAAAAGACGCGCCAAGTGGTCGCCACTGGTCATGTCCCGCATGGGGTGAGCAACGAGTTGCTGCCCTGAGCCGATGCTGGCGCTCAAGCGCCTGCATATAGCCATTCGTCCTAAATAACGCTGCCAATCTTGCTTTGTCTGATGCGCTGCTAAGCTCAATAAAGGGCCTGCGCCAGCAGTCGAGGAGGCCGCGTGATCCGTTCGATACTCTATGCCACCGATCTGGGGCTTTATGCTTCCTATGTGCTGCAGCACGCCCTTGCCATGAGCCGTAGCTTCAAGGCTGATCTGTATGTGGTGCATGCGGTTGAACCCATGGGGTTGTTCGCTGAGTCCGTACTCCAGACCTACCTGGATGAAGAAACCCTCGGGGAGCTTCGTCGCAATGGGTTGAGCACGGTCATGGCCAGCATCGAGCAGCGTGTGCTGGAGGGATTTCGCGACGAGTTGGGTGATGCTCAGCAGGATCTCGAACTGATTCGTGCTGTGCGGGTGTTGCAGGGGGACCCGCCGGCGATGATTCTTGAGGAGGCGCAGAAACTTGGGGTGGATCTGCTGGTCGTAGGCAGTCATAGCCATGGTGCGGACTTGGCCGTGCCGCTGGGTCGCACCGCCGCACGGATCGTGCAATTGTCGGAAGCACCGGTGTATCTGGTGCCCATGCTGCAACACCGTGGGTATGGGGATTTGTAAGAAGGGGTAAATAATAAAACGTTCTAGGCTGTTCTATTAAACCAATAATATGGTTATATACGGCGTTGGCGGCTGTTGGCCTGCCTTACTGCTCTGAGGGAAACATATGAAGCTTCAGCAATTGCGCTACATCTGGGAAGTTGCGCACCACGACCTCAACGTATCGGCTACCGCTCAGAGCCTGTACACCTCGCAACCAGGGATCAGCAAGCAGATTCGCTTGCTCGAGGATGAGCTGGGCGTGGAAGTTTTCGCCCGCAGCGGCAAGCACCTGACCCGCGTGACCCCAGCCGGGGAGCGCATCATCACAACGGCCGGCGAGATTCTGCGCAAGGTCGAGAGCATCAAGCAGATTGCCCAGGAGTTCTCCAACGAGAAGAAGGGCACCCTGTCCATCGCCACCACCCACACCCAGGCCCGTTATGCCCTGCCGCCGGTGATCAGCGCGTTCATCAAGCAGTACCCAGACGTCGCTCTGCACATGCATCAGGGCACGCCGACGCAGATCGCCGAAATGGCGGCCGACGGCAGCGTGGATTTCGCCATCGCCACCGAAGGCCTGGAGATGTTCAACGACCTGATCATGATGCCTTGCTACCGCTGGAACCGCTGCGTGGTGGTGCCGCAGGGGCATCCGCTGACCAAGCTGCCGAAGTTGACCCTCGAAGCCCTGGCCGAGCACCCCATCGTCACTTACGTATTCGGCTTCACCGGTCGTTCGAAACTGGACGAGGCCTTCAGTCATCGTGGCCTGACGCCCAAGGTGGTGTTCACCGCAGCCGATGCCGACGTGATCAAGACCTATGTGCGCCTGAACCTGGGTGTGGGCATCGTGGCCAAGATGGCTGTCGACGCCAAGCTCGATCCGGATCTGGTGGTGCTCGATGCCGATGACTTGTTCGAGCCCAGCGTGACCAAGATCGGTTTCCGTCGCGGTACCTTCCTACGTGGCTTCATGTGCGATTTCATCGAGCGTTTCGCCCCGCACCTGACCCGCGACATGCTGGCCAAAGCCGTGCAGTGCCACAACAAGTCCGAACTGGAAGAGTTGTTCAGCGGCGTCGAACTGCCGATGCACTGAAGCCTGCTTTGAAACGAAAAATGGCGCTCAATGCAGACCGTGTGAAAACGTTCTGAACTGAACCGGTTCAATACAAACGCCTCGATTGATTCGGGGCGTTTGTGTTTTTACTAGTGCAATGATGCAAAGTGCAGCGCTCAGGTCAGCAGC
>NZ_JBLUPX010000063.1:0-6001 GCF_048068235.1 Pseudomonas sp. NY15364
CCGCGGTAGCCATCGAGCAGGCGTAGCGGCACCTCCTGCGCGCGGCTGGCTGTGTAGTCGAAAAGGATCACCGGCTTGTCCGGCGGCCCACCGCTTTGCACCCACATCCAGAATTGTGTCGAGGGGTCGCGCCCCGGTTCATGCAGCACCTGCAGACGCGTTTCGTCGCAGTGCAACACGGGGTATTCGAACAGTTTGTCGCGCATCAGGTTGAGCAGCGGTTGCAATTGCTCGCCACTTTGGATCACCCAACGCGCCAGGGTCTGGCGTGGGATGTCGACGCCGTGGCGGCTGAGCATCTTTTCGAAGCGGTACAGCGGGATGCCGTCGGCGTACTTGGTGGTCAGCAGCATCGCCAGCACGCTGGGGCTGGCCAGGCTCTTCTCGATCAGTTGGGCCGGCTTGTCGGCGGTGACCGGCGCGGTTTCACAGGCCTTGCAGGCATAGGTCTTGCGGATGTGGCGGATGACCCGTACCTGCATCGAGATGATCTCCAGCTGCTCGCTGGTCTCCTCGCCGATCACCTGCTTGCAGGCACCGCAGGCGCAGGTGCGCTCATGCTCGGGCAGCTCATGGATGACCTCCATACGCGGCAGGTTGGCCGGCAGCGGCTTGCGCTTGCCACGACGCTTGACCGGCGCAACGACTTCTTCGGCTTCGGCTTCGGCTTCGGCTTCGCTTGGCGCAGCGGCCGGCGCTTCGATCAGCTCTTCGGCCTCGTTGAACATGGCCAACTGCGGCGAATCGGCATCTTCAGGGCTGCGCTCGGACTTGGGCGAGAACAGTTTGTGGCGCAGCAGGGCGACCTGTTCTTGAAGTTGTTCTATGCGAGCATCTTTCGCAGCCGCCTGTTCACTGGCCAGCAGCAGTAAATGCTTGAGCAGGATTAGGTCGTCAGGAAGGGATTCGGGCACGGCGATCATGGCCGTGGATTATACCGGCTCAGGTTACGAAGCGCGGCGTCAGTATCTGGTGCGGACGGTTGCGCCACAGGTCGATGCCGTCGAGCAGCCAGTTCAGCTCGTCGACCGTCAGTTCGATGGCTTCGTCACCCGCATCGGGTTTGGTCTTGAAACGCTCGGCTTCCAGACGCTTGAGCCACAGGCAGAAGCCATTGCGCTCCCAGTAGAGAATCTTGACCTGGCTGCGGGGGCGATTGAGGAACACGAACAGCACCGGGTTGAACACCTCCACCTTGATGTCCAGCTCGACCAGCGCGGCCAGTCCGTTGATGGATTTGCGGAAGTCGACGGGCTTTGGGTAGAGATAGACCTTCTGCACTTTGGCGTCGGGACGCATCATGACGGAACTCCACGGGAAAATAGGGAGCCCAGCATCCGGGATACGGAGAGGTCAGTTGAAGATGGGGTCTATGGAGCGCATACGCTACACCTCGCAGATTCCCCAGGAGCTCGACGCCCTGCTCGCCAAACAGCCCAAGCAACCCTTCGCCCTGGCGCTGTATGGCGGCTATGAAGCCGGGGTGATCCGCAAGGTTGGCAAGCTGGTGGGCAAGATGACCTACGGCGTCAGTGCGGACAACATGGAGAAGTACTTCCAACACAGCTTCCAGGCCCGCGATGACTTGCCCATCGGCCATTACGAATATGCCAATGCGCTGACCTACGTGTACGGCGATGACGAAGAAGACAAGGTCATCGAACATCTCAAGCGCGCCGTGGCGATAAAACCGATCAGTGCCATGGAGGCGCTGGAAGTGGCGCATGCGCAGAAGATTCTCGCCCAGCACCAACGGAAGCTGGCGAAGAACTGAAAGGCCGACCGTAGAGTGCGTGCGCCACCCTACCGGGGCAGCACCAATGAAAAAGGCGACCTTGTGGGTCGCCTTTTTCATATCGCCTTCCGTCAGGGCCGGTGTGGGCGCGAGAGGAATTCGTGCGATTGCATTTCCAGCAGGCGGCTCAGCGTGCGCTGGAACTCGAAACTCAGGCGACCGCCGGTGTAGAGATCCTTGAGCTCCACTTCCGCGGAGATGATCAGTTTGACGTTACGGTCGTAGAACTCGTCCACCAGGTTGATGAAGCGTCGCGCCATGTCGTCCTTGGCCACGCTCATCTGCTCGACGTTTGCCAGGATCACCGCATGGAAGATCTTGCCCAGTTCGATGTAGTCGTTCTGGCTGCGCGGGCCATCGCACAGCTCACGGAATTCGAACCAGGCCACGTCCTCGCAGACCCGCACGGCGTGGATCGCGCGGTTCTCGATCATCAGCGCCTCGTTCTCCACCATGTGAGTGCAGTCCGGTAGCAGGCTGCGGAAGCTGGTCAGCAGACTCTCCTCGGCAGCCGGGCCGAGCGGGAAGTGGAACAACTCAGCCTGCTCCAGCGCGCGCAGACGGTAGTCGACGCCGCTGTCGACGTTGACGATGTCGGTATGCTGCTTGAGTAGGGCGATGGCCGGCAGGAAGCGCGCGCGCTGCAGGCCGTCCTTGTACAGGCCGTCCGGCACGATGTTGGACGTAGCGACCAGGGAAACGCCGTTCTTGAACAGCTCTTCCATCAGCGTGGCGAGAATCATGGCATCGGTGATGTCGCTGACGAAGAACTCGTCGAAGCAGATCACCCGTGCCTCGTCGGCGAAACGCTTGCCGATGATGGTCAGCGGGTTCTTCTCGCCCTTGAGGGTCTTCATCTCCTCGTGTACGCGCTTCATGAAGCGATGGAAGTGCGTGCGCATCTTCTGCTCGAACGGCAGCGCGTCGAAGAAGGTGTCGACCAGGTAGGTCTTGCCGCGCCCGACACCGCCCCAGAAATACAGGCCCTTGACCGGCCCCTGCGGCTTCTTGCCGAACAGCTTGCCCATCAACCCGGATTTGCTCTGGTCGCGCGCAAGCAGCTCGTCGTACAGACGCTGCAGATGGCGGACAGCATTTTCCTGGGCCGCATCATGGAAGAAGTCGGGCCGCTTGAGATCGGCCTGATAACGCTCTAAGGGGGTCATGATTCGTTAGCCGGGCAAGTAAAAACGGGGGCGTCACTTTAGCGACGCCCCCGTTGATTGGCAATCTTGCCGTGGGCGGCAACCGCCGCCCGGTATGAAGCTGCTATATCACTCCTGCGGCGCCAACGCCTCACGCAGGCGGGCAATGGCCGCCTCCAGCGCCTGACCGTCGGCGAACTCGGGGCTGCTCGCCACATTTTCACCATCGACCCACACCGAGAACACCTGACCTTCGGCACGCACATCCAGCGGCTCACCGGATTGCAGGCGCTTGTTGATCATGCCGGCCGACTTGCCATCGGCGAAGGATTTCGACAGCAGCAGTTGCTCGCCATCGGCATCCAGCAGACGGAAGCGGAAGCTGCCATCTTCATCGCGGAAGCTGACGAAGCGGGCACTCTTGGCGGCTTTCTTCTTCTCGCCAGTAGCGACTTGCACCTGCTCGCGGAACGAACGCAGGCCCACCGCCTCGCGCAACTCGCCGAGGAACGGCGTGGCGATCTTGCGTGCCTTGGCGGCGCCGGCAAGGAGAATGTCCTCCAGGTCGGCCGGCCGAGCGATCAGCGTGTTGTAACGCTCACGCGCCTCGCCCAGGGTATCTTCGAGCAACTGGTACAGACGGTTTTTCGCCTCGCCCCAGGCCAGGCCGCCTTCCAGCTCGGCACGGAACTCGGCCTGCTGCGTGTGGCTGGCGAAGGCCTGGTACAAGGTGAACAGGTGCGAACCCTCGGCATCCTTGGGCTCACCCGGCAGCCTGGAGTCGGTGACGATGCGCGCCACGGCGTCCTTGAGCTGCTTGGCGCTGCCGAACAGGGGAATGGTGTTGTCGTAGCTCTTGCTCATCTTGCGCCCGTCGAGGCCCGGCAGCGTGGCCACTTCTTCCTCGATCACCACCTCGGGCAGGACGAACAGGTCCTTACCCTTGCCGAACAGGTGATTGAAGCGCTGGCCGATGTCGCGAGCCATCTCCACGTGCTGAATCTGGTCACGACCGACCGGCACCTTCTGCGCGTTGAACATCAGGATGTCCGCGGCCATCAGCACCGGGTAACTGAACAGGCCCATGGTCACGCCGGCGTCCGGGTCTTCACCGATTTCGACGTTCTTGTCCACCGAAGCCTTGTAAGCGTGGGCGCGGTTGAGCAGGCCCTTGCCGGCGACGCAGGTGAGCAGCCAGCACAGCTCGGGAATCTCGGGGATGTCGGACTGGCGGTAGAAGGTCGCCTTGTCGGTATCCAGCCCAAGCGCCAGCCAGGTGGCCGCGATTTCCAGACGCGAACGCTGGATGCGCGCCGGGTCATCGCACTTGATCAGCGCGTGGTAGTCGGCGAGGAAGTAGAAGGAGTCCATCTGCGGGTCGCGACTGGCAACGATGGCCGGACGGATGGCGCCGGCATAATTGCCCAGGTGCGGCGTGCCGGTGGTGGTGATACCGGTAAGGATACGGGTGGTCATAGTAATTCGCTTGTCTTGCTGCAATGACGTGGTAGGCCTTCATTTGCCGTCACTCCCGCGAAGGCGGGAGCCTAGGTGCTGCGGCCCTCTGGGTTCCCGCCTGCGCGGGAATGACGGTTTTTATAAACGCGGCAGAAGGATGTCCTTCAAGTCCGTCAGCTTGCCGTGAAAAAAGTGACCGCATTCTGCCACTTTCAGCAGCTCGTGGGCACGCCCGAGATTGGCCGACCAGTCGTACACGGCCTGTGGCTCGACCACCTCGTCGGCATCAGGCTGGATCACCACCAGCGGGCACTGGCTGGCCGGCGGCACCTCGGCAGTCAGGCGATGCACCGCCGGCGCCACCATGAACAACTTGCTCGGCACCTGGCCTTGCGCCTCCAGGCGCGCGCCCAGCGCTGCGGCGACGAAGCCGCCGAAGGAGAAACCCAGCAGCATGACAGGCAGGTTCGGGTATTCCTCCTTGAGCCAGGCGGCGACGGCATCGGCATCGTCGACCTCGCCGGTGCCCATGTCATGGCTACCGGCACTGGCGCCGACGCCGCGATAATTGAATCGCAATGTGTGATAACCACAGTCACGCGCGGTGCGCTGCAGCGTGCTCACCACCTTGTTGAGCATGGTACCGCCCTGCACCGGATTGGGATGGCAGACCAGCGCCACGCCTCGGGCGTCCGGCACTTCCAGCAGAAGGGCTTCGAGTTGACCCACCGGGCCTTGAATGAAAAGAGGGGTTTCGCGACTGAGCAACACTGAACTCCGTGACCCCGCAACGGGTCGACTCGTCTAGCAAACTGCCTGTGCGGCAAATGAACCTGTTCAGCGTCTTACGAGCTAGAGCAATGCAAGGCAAAAACAGGAGAGGAAGCGGAGTGTACTGTTGTACATGAGCATTCCGAACCTGTTTTTAACGCAGCAGTGCCGACGCGCAGAAGACGCTGAGCAGGTTCTGGACGTATACAGCACAGGCTCAAGCCGCTAACGTAAAGCAAAGCCGTTTTGAGAGGAAGGACTCGTGGAACAGACCGTTACAGCCTGGTTGATACCCGCCCTGACCCTGGTGGTCGGCATCGCCGTGGGCTTTCTGCTCGCCCGCCTGGCCCCCAATGCTGCACCGGGCCGTACGCAGCGGCAGATGGATGAAATGCAGGCACGCTTCGAGGCCTACCAGAGCGAAGTGGTGACCCACTTCAACACCACCGCCAGCCTGGTGAAGAAACTCACCCAGAGCTACCAGGACGTGCAGGAGCACCTGTCCGACGGCGCCAACCGCCTGGCCCTGGACGAGCTGACTCGTCAACGCCTGCTGGCCACCCTGAACAGCACAGAGACAGGCGAGAAGCGCGAGCGCCTGACCCCGCCGAAGAACTACGAAATGCCCAAGGACTATGCGCCGAAGAGCGATGGCCCGGGCATGCTGGATGAGAGCTACGGGCTCAAGAAGTAACCCATCAGCCAGAAACACCGAGCCCCGCCATTCAGAGCGTGTGAAAACGCACTGACGCCAGAAAAATCCAACGCCCCGACTGGTTCGGGGCGTTGGTGTTTTTGATGCTTGGAAATGGAAAGCGGGATTTACCCCAAC
>NZ_JBLUPX010000064.1:0-5653 GCF_048068235.1 Pseudomonas sp. NY15364
GCGCCGGGAGGAGCGGATGCGCTGGAAGTAACCGTACAGATAAAGCTTGAGTAGATCCGCTGGATCATAGCCAGGACGTCCAGTCTTGAGTGGTTCGGCCTTGCTGAAACCTAGAGCCTGCAGATCTAGGCGGGCGACATAGGCCTCGATCACCCGTACCAGGTGATCCTCCGGCACCAGCTCCTCCAATGTGGGAGGAAAGTAAGCGTCCGCCGAACTCACCTTGCGTGATTCAGGCAGGCGCCCACTGATGCGGCAGCAGTTGGCCGACCTCACTCGCCAGCTGCGTCGGCAGGGGTGTCAGCACGTCCTTGAGATAGGCATACGGATCATGCCCGTTCATGCGGGCCGACTGGATAAGACTCATGATCGCCGCCGCGCGTTTGCCGCTGCGTAGCGACCCGGCAAACAACCAGTTCGAGCGCCCCAGTGCCCATGGACGAATCTGGTTGTCGGGTAGTCAGACGCGGTTGCCCGCGTCCAACCCCCTAAGAACCGTGCATGCGAGTTTCCCAGCACACGGCTCAAGCCTCCGCTAAGGCACCTCTAGGCACCCGGTTGTACGTCATCGGCATAGGCAAATTGCACATCCCTCGGGCAGCGCAGGTGGTATATCTCAAGATTAGCCGCCGCGTCCGTTCCGCCATGACCTAGCTTCACAATATGGCGACTATGCCACGGTGTGTCTTTGGTCACCGGCTTGAAGCAGACGCAGCACTGACCGCCCTGTTGCACCCAAATCCGGTACAGCTTGGCTCGACCTTTCGCGGAAGTGAGCATCCTCTTGCCCCAGCGGGACTCGAAGTATTCATCCCAAGCGGGGTCGTGTGGGTTGGCAGCGGCCTTGATCTTGATATGTCGCACAATTGGCGTGTCCGAGGCGTCCAATAACGTGTACTGACGCTTCCGACCATCGGCGGATTTTTCAGCACATGAGAACACCCATCGACGCCCCCCTTGTACTTTGAAATACCGATCCTTCACCCATCGGCGTGTCTTGCGAGGGTGGCGACGTACCGCCCATCGCCAGAGCATTTCCCACACTGCACTGTCCACCTGGTTGAAGACCTTCTTGGCGACGACATGACTGTGATAGTTCGCCCAGCCCCGTAGAACCGGGTTGAGCAAACCTATCAGATTGGTCTGCCGTATCGTTTTGTTGGCCTTGATCAACTCTCGTAGCTTGGCAAGGTGAGCGCTGATATTCGCCTTGGAAGGCTTGATCAAGAGCTTGCCGTTGTACTTGCGCACGTTCCAGCCGAGAAAGTCGAACCCGTTCCCTATGTGCGTGATTTTGGTCTTATCCTTGGAAAGCGTGAGACCACGCTCTGCCAAGAACTCGACCACGGCAGGACGAACTTCATTTTCCAGCCACTCCTTCGAGTACCCGGTGATGATGAAGTCGTCCGCATACCGCACTGCTTGCAGTTTCTTGCCTGTCCATTTGGCGGTAGGAAACCTCTTCGCCAGCATCGCTTCTAGCCCGTCCAACGTCATGTTGGACAGTACCGGAGAGATGATGCCTCCCTGCGGCGTTCCTGCGTTACTAGGGAACAGCTGGCCGTTGTGGATGTATCCGGCGTTGAGCCACTTCTGCAAGATCGCCTTATCCATGGGGATGTTGGCGATCAACCAATCATGGCTGATATTGTCGAAACAGCCTTGAATGTCACCCTCTAGAATCCACTCCGCATTTGCTTTTCGTGACAGCACACCAAAGCACTGTGCTGCCGCATCCGCGGTCGAGCGTTCCGGCCTGAACCCATACGAGTTTGGGTCGGCGGTGGTTTCCGCAATGGGCTCCAAAGCCAGCAGATGGAGTGCCTGCATGGCCCTGCATTTCATGGCGGGTATTCCGAGAGGTCTCGTCTTGCCGTTTTTCTTCGGGATAAGAACTCGCCGAAGCGGAAGCGGCGAGTAGCCTCGCCGCTTCAACGACTCTATCGCACCGATCTTGGCCCTAGGCGTATTCCAAGTAACCTTGTCCACACCTGGGGTATTTTTGCCTTTGTTTTCAGACACCCGTTTCACGGCCAATGCCTTACCGCTGAACGAGTGAGTCAGCAGCCATTGCAGGGCTTTCACCTTGTTATGTTTGCCGTCTTGTACAGCCTTCACAATACGCGCTTGCAGCCCTCTGACACGACGTTGTACGGCAATCCAATCGATGGCTTCCCACGACGTGCCGGAAGGTGCACACGCCAATGCTGCTGCGTTCATTTGCTCTCCTTCCGTTGAAAGGGTTCTACCTACTCTCGTGTGAAGAGAGACCATGAGGACGTCTGCCCGCTTTCGCGTGAAGTGATGTTTCAACTCCTATCCAGCCCATTACAGGATGGCGTTCGCTTTTTCCTCGTTCCTTCGCCCGCACCGCCATGGGCAGTTTTTACAAACGGCTTTCCCTGGCGGGAGCGATACGGGATTTCCACGTTCCGCTTATTGAAGTGCGTCGGGTTAGGTGCCTGCTATCGACCGGGAGGCATGTGGGTCACGAATGCGTAGTCGAAAGACGCGATTCCCACCTCCGTTACCTTTTGGTTCGAGCGTATAAGCCATTTCCGCTCGTTCAACTTAACGATCGTTGCGCAGATTCACATGTGTTCACCATACCAACTATCTAGCCCTTGTCCGGCCATGGCTGCCAGAAGGGTACGCCTCTCACGATTGGTACCCCGCACCTTGCGATGCCTCGTTCCATTGTGGAAGGCGCTCTTGATTCAGCCTTCTAGATTCACCCGGTGACACGGGTGGTTCCCACCAAGGGGAACAACTTCATTAAGCGACTTCGTGTCGCACCTCGACCTGGTTATTGTCGATGGGCACAGCACCATCCTCGACATAGCGAGTCAGTGCCTGCCAGCGTTTAAGGCTGTAATCCAAGGCTTTCGCCGTGGCCGATCCGTTGGGCACAAGATCACGCTGGGCCAGCATCCAGTCATGCAGTGTATCGAGGATCGGTGAAGCCTTTTCCTGTCGTATTCGCCAGCGTTCTTCATCGCTCATGTTCCGTGCTTGCCGTTCGATTTCGTACAAGCTGCCCATCGCGTGCAGTGCTTGTTCGGCCAACTGGCTTTTGTTTGCCGCGTGAAGATCGAAGAACTTGCGGCGGGCGTGGGCCATGCAGCCAATTTCGGTAATGCCTTGCTCGAAGCTGGCCTTGTAGCCAGCGAAGTCGTCGCAGACCAGCTTGCCATTCCACTGGCCAAGAAAATTGCGCGCATGCTCGCCGGCACGGCTGGGGCTGAAGTCGTACACCACGGCCTTCAGATCGGCGAAGGGTGTGGTGCTGTAGGCCCAGACGTAAGCCGATGGGTTTTCTTCTCGCCTGGGGTGAGCATTTGCACCGGGGTTTCGTCAGCGTGGATCACGCGTTGGCCCAGCACGGCTTCGCGCAGGGCATCGACTAGCGGCTGGAGCTGCACGCCGGTTTGTCCGACCCACTGCGCCAGTGTCGAGCGAGCGATGGCCAGGCCGGCACGACCAAAGATTTTCTCTTGCCGATATAGCAGCAAGTGGTCGGCGAATTTGGCCACCATCACGTGAGCCAGAAGGCCGGCGGTTGGGATGCCCTTGTCGATCACCTGGGCCGGCACGGGGGCCTGGATCAGTGTTTCGCACTGGCGACAGGCCCATTTCCCACGCACATGCTGTTCGACGGTGAACACGCCCGGCGTGTAATCCAGCTTTTCGCTGATGTCTTCACCGATGCGTTGCAGTTGGCAGCCGCAGGCGCATTGGGTGTTCTCCGGTTCGTGGCGGATCACGGTGCGCGGAAATTGTGCCGGCAGCGGTGTGCGCTTGGGCTGTTGGCGGGGTTCGGCTGGGGTGGCCGGGGGATTGACGGCTTTCAGCTCCGCCTCGATGGCGGCGATGTCAGTGTCGAGCAGGTCGTCCAGCAAGCTACCTTGGTCAGGGCTCAGTTGCTCGCTACGCTTGGCAAACTTGTGCCGTTTGTACCAAGCGATTTCGTGTGTGAGCTGCTCAATGATGGTTTGATCACGGTGGATCTTCTTGTCCATCACGTCGACCTGCGTGAGCAACTGCGCGGCCAGTGCGCGCAGTTGCTCAGCTGTCAGTTGGTCGAGATTGGGCGAGGAGTTCATGCTGCTGATTGTGTCAGAGCAGACGCTCTGCGCAGATACACCGATGGGCTAATGGCCGGTGCTACAGCACTGTGATCGCGCCGCCCGCACCGACCCGCTGCCAGGGCAGCCCCAGTACCAACGCCTGAAGTTGCTCGGTGTCGAGTTCAACTTCCGAGCCGTGGTGGATGCCTGGCCAGTGAAACTTGCCCTGGTTCAATCGCCGCGCGGCCAGCCAGATACCCACGCCGTCATGCACCAGGACTTTCATGCGGTTGGCGCGGCGATTTGCGAAGAGATAGGCGCAGTGCGGCTTCGCCGCACCGAACACTGCGATCACACGAGCCAACGCGGTTTCAGTGCCCGCGCGCATATCCATGGGTTCGGTGGCGAGCCAGATACTATCGATACGGATCACTGGACGAGCCCCCGGACAAAGCGGGCGCATCCTTCAGGATCGGAAGCTGGCCATTTCACTGTGATCGATTGCTCGCCCAGCGGTAGCTCGATAATCACAGCTGGTTCAACTGGTCGTTTTGGCGTAACTCTCGCAGGAACGAACGCCGGCAACGCCGCTGGCAGTTGATCTCGATAAAGCGGTAGCCACTTGCGAATGACGTTGGCATTGATGCCGTGGTGGATGGCGACGCTGGAAACGGTCGCACCGGGTTGCAGGCACTCCTGAACAACCTGGGCCTTGAACGGTTTGGGGTAAGAGCTTCGTTGGCGCATGGAAATCCCGGCGATAAGGGCTATCGCGTCCGCTTAAAAATACGCGGACACCATCGCCCTTAATGCTGGAGTTCGGAAGGTGACTTGGCCGGACGCTTAGTGCGCCAGTTAAAGCTGGCGAAGGATAGTCGATGAAAGTTCGATACTGGTAAGAAATGGCGAATCAACCAGACCCCGAGTCATGCATGTTGCACCGCGAGGTGCAGGGTGAAGCGTTGACAGGGGAAACCGATGGGCCAG
The DNA here is from genome assembly GCF_048068235.1 of Pseudomonas sp. NY15364. Lineage (NCBI taxonomy): Bacteria > Pseudomonadati > Pseudomonadota > Gammaproteobacteria > Pseudomonadales > Pseudomonadaceae > Pseudomonas > Pseudomonas sp. NY15364. Next base: position 5,055 of record NZ_JBLUPX010000064.1, read on the forward strand.
CCATTGAGCCGCGAAATCACAAGTACGGGATGCCGATGCTGTTAAGTTAAGCAGAAGGCAACACGGAGCATGGCGTTTTACGCCAGTCATGCACTGATCCCGCGCGGTCGGAGACCCTGTGCACGTCGGGAAGTCCTTCGCACAGAAACTGGGAGATCTCAGCGGCGCCCGGTGCGCAACCACCGGGCGGAGCAGGAAAGGCCAAAAGCTGTAACCCTGCTGTCTACGCCGCCGAGAAGTCGGATACGTCCGTAGTACCTGAGAAGCCATCGAACAAAGGGCCTGGCCCGGCGGAGGTGGTGGAGGAAAGGGACGCAGCCAAGGGAAACACCAACAAGCCTCCCGCGCCCCGGACACTGAGCCGGATCAGTTGCGCGTCGATGGGACTTGAAGGTGTACGTGAAGCCGTCCGAAGGAACAAGGGCATGCAGTTCACGGCTTTGCTGCACCACATCACACCGCAGTTACTGGCGCAGAGTTTCTATGCTCTACGCCGCGATGCAGCGGTAGGCGTGGACGGCTTGTCGTGGCGGGAATACGAGGAAGGTCTTCTCCAGCGGGTAACCGATTTGCACGCAAGGCTCCACGGTGGAGCCTAT
>NZ_JBLUPX010000065.1:0-5037 GCF_048068235.1 Pseudomonas sp. NY15364
CACGCCAGATCCAGTTTTGCAAACCCTTCATTCAACTTAACTTATTGATTAACAAGAAGTTTTTGAAGCGCTTCATCGCTGAAGTGGCGCGCATTCTACATCCAGCAGAATATGCGTCAAGCTTATATTTCAACTTTCTTCGGATTTTCTCGCCAAAGGACGCCAGCTCGCTGCAACCCACTTGCCACTGCAGAAACACGCATCAGCAGCAGCGCCCCACCGATGAGCGCATAAGCGAGCCACTCACCCAGATCCGCACGCACCACCCAAAGCATATGCAGCAAGGCCAGTAACAGGATGACGTAGACCAGACGGTGCAGAGCCTTCCACTTGCGGCCCAGTCTTCTGATGCTGAAACGATTCGAGGTAACTGCCAATGCCAGCAAGCCAATGAACGCCAGCGCCCCAACGATGATGTAAGGACGCTCGGAAAGATCGCGAAGCACTAGATCCAGACGCAACCCGGCGATAAACAGCACATAACCGGACAGGTGCAACGTTACGTAGGCAAAGCACCATAGACCTAAGTGTCGGCGTACCGCGATCCAACCGCTCCAGCGGGTCAACTGCTGCAGCGGTGTCACTGCTGCAGCGGTGTCATTGCCAAGGTGATCAACAGAAGGATCAGAGCACCGAGCCCCAGATTATCCACTAGCACCTTACCGGGGTCAGGCCCCAGCAAATTGAAGACGGCGCAGTACAGCCAATACAGCGGCGGTACCAATGCAGCCAGGAATACGCTGACGCGCCAGAGCCTGTAGCGCATCAGTAGTACCTCGACAGATCCATTCCCGCGTAGAGGTCAGCGACCTCCTCATAGCCATTGAACATCCGTGTATCGATCACATTGGGGCTGAACAACCCGCTAGGCAGACGCCGCTCGGTTGCTTGAGACCAGCGCGGATGATCCACCTGCGGGTTGACGTTGGCATAGAAGCCGTACTCGTTCGGCGCAATGCGCTCCCAGGTAGTTTTAGGCGCCTCGCTCACCAGGCTGATGCGTACGATGGATTTGATGCTTTTGAAACCATATTTCCAGGGCACCACTAAACGTAAGGGAGCGCCGTTCTGATTCGGCAGCACTCGGCCGTACATGCCGACTGCCATGAAGGCCAGCGGATGCATAGCCTCGTCCAAACGCAGACCCTCGATATAAGGCCAATCGATCAGAGAGAACCCCGAGCGCTGGCCCGGCATGCGCTCACGATCAATCAGCGTTTCGAAACGCACATAACGAGCCGATGAGGTGGGCTCGACCTGCTTGAGCAGTTCGGCCAAAGGAAAGCCCAACCAGGGAATTACCATGGACCAGGCCTCGACACAGCGAAGTCGATAGATACGTTCTTCGAACGCATGCGGTTTGACCAGATCCTCGATGGCATAGCGCCCCGGCTTGCCCACCTCGCTATCGACCATCACTGTCCAGGGCTCGACCTGCAGCTTGCCGGCATTGGCCGCCGGATCGCCCTTACCTGTGCCGAACTCATAGAAGTTGTTGTAGTGCGTCGCGTCCTTGAACGGCGTGATGCTTTCACCTTCAGCCGTAATCGCTTGCCAGCGCGTGGCCGCCAGTTTCTCTTCGAACCAGCCAGGCGCCTTGGCGGGCTCGACATCGCTGTAGCGCCCTTGGGCTTCGGCACTGGCCCAACCAGGCATAGCCGCCATCGCAGCCAGCGCCAGCGAGCCCTGCATCAGCTTGCGACGGGAGAGGTAAACGGATTCCGGGGTGACTTCGGACTCAAGAGCCCGAGAAGAGGGAAGCACTCGGATGGGCATGGCGACTCCGCGACTACAGTTCGAGAAACGAACTGTAGACCACGGAGTGCAGGAGAAATTACAGCGTCAGACAGATTTACGACGACGCAATTGCAGCAGGTACTGAATCGGACCGGAGGCTGCGTAAGCGAGGAAGATAAGCAGCAGGATACGGGGCGGATCGCTGAACACCACCGCGAACACCAGCACCACGGCCAGAATGGCCACGAAAGGTACGCGCCCTTTCAGGTCCAGGTCCTTGAAGCTGTAGTACTTGATGTTGCTGACCATCAGGCACCCTGCAGCAGCGACCAGCAGCGCCACGGCAAAGGACATGTTCGAGCCCTTGATACCGAAATCGCTGAACGCCCACACCGTACCGGCCACCACACCCGCCGCAGCCGGACTGGCCAGGCCGATGAAGTAACGTTTGTCGACGCTGCCGATCTGCGTATTGAAGCGCGCCAGGCGCAAGGCTGCGCCAGCAACATAGATGAAGGCGACCATCCAGCCTACTTTGCCCATGCTACCCAGCGCCCATTCGAATGCGAGCAGAGCTGGCGCAACGCCGAAGGCCACCATATCGGAAAGCGAGTCGTACTCGGCGCCGAATGCACTTTGCGTATTGGTCAAACGCGCCACGCGGCCGTCCAGACCATCGAGCACCATGGCGACGAACACCGCGGCGGCAGCCACATAGAAGTTGCCGTTCATTGCGTTGATGATGGAGTAGAAACCGGCGAACAGGTTTGCCGTGGTGAACAGATTGGGCAGCAGGTAAATACCACGGTGACGCACCTTGCGCCCTTCCGCGTCCTGCCCTTCCTCTATGTGCTCGTCGATCGGCAGCAGGCTTTCCAGATTATCGCCAGCCGGCTTTTGATCCTCGGGACCTTCACTCATGAACAGCACCTTGCAACGGGTTTGACAAATTTCGACCGGGACGACTGAACTCAGTTCGCCAATCAGCGAGCTGGCTTTATACCAGAAGCCTCGCCCCAGAATGAAAAAACGCGGCATAAAGCCGCGTTCTTTCGCACATCGCAGACCTTAGTTCTTGGCCTTGTCGACGATCTTGTTGGCAGCAATCCACGGCATCATCGAACGCAGTTGCTCACCGATGACTTCGATACCGTGAGCGGCGTTGTTACGACGCTTGGCGGTCATCGACGGGTAGCCAGTGGCGCCTTCGCTGATGAACATCTTGGCGTATTCACCGTCCTGGATGCGCTTCAGAGCGTTGCGCATGGCCTGACGGGATTCAGCGTTGATCACTTCCGGGCCGGTGACGTACTCACCGTACTCGGCGTTGTTGGAGATCGAGTAGTTCATGTTGGCGATACCGCCTTCGTACATGAGGTCGACGATCAGCTTCAGTTCGTGCAGGCACTCGAAGTAGGCCATTTCCGGCGCGTAGCCAGCTTCGACCAGGGTTTCGAAACCGGCTTTGACCAGTTCGACGGTACCGCCGCAGAGAACGGCCTGCTCACCGAACAGGTCGGTTTCGGTCTCGTCCTTGAAGGTGGTTTCGATGATGCCGGTACGGCCGCCGCCAACGCCCGAGGCGTAGGACAGGGCAACGTTCTTGGCATTGCCGGAAGCGTCCTGGTAAACAGCGATCAGGTCAGGGATGCCGCCGCCTTTGACGAATTCGGTGCGAACGGTGTGGCCCGGAGCCTTCGGCGCGATCATGATCACGTCGAGATCGGCACGCGGTACGACCTGGTTGTAGTGGATGGCGAAGCCGTGGGAGAAGGCCAGGGTGGCGCCCTTCTTGATGTTCGGCTCGATCTCGTTCTTGTATAGCTGGCCCTGGAATTCGTCCGGGGTCAGGATCATTACCAGGTCGGCAGCGGCGACGGCGGAAGCCACGTCTGCCACTTTCAGGCCATGGGCTTCAGCCTTGGCAACGGTAGCGGAGCCTTTACGCAGACCGACGGTGACGTCGACGCCGGAGTCTTTCAGGTTGCACGCCTGAGCGTGGCCCTGGGAGCCGTAGCCGATGATGGCAACTTTCTTGCCCTGGATGATCGAGAGGTCACAGTCTTTGTCGTAATAAACTTTCATGTTCTTGGCTCTTGTGTATCGAAAGGGATGGGGTGCGGAGCACCGCGACAGAGAGACCTTAAGTGATTCGAACCATTGCGTAAAATGATATATTTGCAACACCACATGCCGATTTATGAAATATAAATGGACAGTCACTCTCTCAGGCTTTTTCTCTCCCTGGCTGACAACCTGCATTTCGGTCGAACCAGCCACGAGCAGCATGTCAGCCCTTCTGCGCTCAGCCGCAGCATCAAGCAGCTAGAGGACGAAGTCGGCGCTGCGCTGTTCGTTCGCGACAACCGCTCAGTCCGCCTGACCCGCGAGGGCCAGCAGTTTCGCGAGTACGCGAGCGAGGTCATCAATGGCTGGCAGGCGATTCGCCAGACCTTCATGCAGGACCAGTTGAATCTGCACGGCGAGCTGTCGCTGTACTGCTCGGTCACCGCGAGCTACAGCTTCCTCTACGACATCCTCAGCAGCTTTCGTCAGGACTACCCGCGCATCGAAATGAAACTGCACACCGGCGATCCGGCGAAAGCAGTCGAGCGCGTGCAACAAGGGCTGGAAGACCTGGCCATCGGCGCCCTACCCGACAGTCTGCCGGCCGGGGTCAAGTTTCAGTCGATCACGCGCTCTGACTTGCGCTTTATCGGCCCCCAAGCGCCCCAACTGCTGAACGAGGAACAACTGAGGTATCCAAAGGCGGAGAATTGGAAAGATGTGCCGATGATTCTTTCGGAAGAGGGCCTGGCACGGACACGCACCGATCGCTGGTTGAAAAGCCACAACATCAAGCCGCGCATCTATGCCCAGGTCAGCGGCAACGAAGCGATCGTCAGCATGGTCAGCCTGGGCTTCGGTATCGGGGTGGTGCCGCAGATCGTACTGGATAACAGTCCACTGACCGCACGCATTCGCATCTACGACATTCAGCCACCGCTAACCGCTTATGACATTGGTCTGTTCGCGCTAGAAAAACGCCTCAAGGACCCGCTGATCGCAGCTTTCTGGAATCGCCAACGCTGAGCTTTGGGCAATAAAAAGCTCCGGACCACAGACTGTGTGAAAACCTAGCAGTCTGAGAGCAAGCTGAAGACAATGCCTCTATCGGTCGATAGGGGTATTGTCGTTTATGGGCTATATCCAAGGTGAAGATCGGCAACAAAGCAGCCTGTTTCCGCCGACATTGGAAGAGCTGGTTCCTGAGGATCATCTAGTTCGAGTCATCGAGGC
>NZ_JBLUPX010000066.1:0-4338 GCF_048068235.1 Pseudomonas sp. NY15364
CGCCGTTTCAACAAGATACCGGCTTGAAAGAGAGCTAGGGTTTACAGAGAGGCATGGCAAATGAGCACCGAAGTGAAGCGGTACGCGTTCCGCCTGTCGCAGCTATCCGAAATCATGGGTGGCCGACTTGAGGTTGTCGAGTATTCCGGCGATGGTTTGCCGTATGTTCTCGCCACAGACTACGACGCCCTGCACGCAGAGGCCGAGGCGCTGCGGGATGAGAATGGGCGGCTGAAGCGCACAGTCGAAGAGGGGATGCCCAGGCTGATGCAGCAAGGTTACGAACTGCGCACCCAGCTTGAGGCGGCGCGGGGATTGCTGCGTCACGCATCTTCCGCCCTGGGAATCGAAGGCTGGGAGTCGCTTTCCCATGAGATCGACACCTTCCTCACCGCCACCCCGGCGCCGGAAGTGCGTTGCCAGACCTGCGACGGTACTGGCGACGTGCATCGCGCTGACGGCGAATGGCTTGGCGATTGCCATTGCGTCAAGGCCGAGCAGGGAGAGCGGCAGGAGCCGTTTGTATGGATGAGACCTGATGGCGATGAGAGCTTTGAGTTGACCAACGAGGGCGATTATTTGTCCTTTCCACTCTACAGGGCGCCACAGCCAGGCCCGGACGTGCGGGCGCTGGTGGAGGCGCTGCGCACCGTGGTTGGTCTATTGCAGCACAAAGCAACGACACCGCTTGAGCAAGAGGCCGTGCTCATGGCCGACAAAGCCCTCGCCACCCACCGCCAGGCGCAACGCCAGGCCTGACCCACCCCACCCCATCCCCTTTTCTATCTGCCCACAACGTAGGGCGGGAGGATTTGCTGTGTCTGAAGGAATGATTGCCAGAGCCTGCAGCATCGAAGCCGACTACGCCGCTGCGATGGCCAAGCACTACGCCGACCTAGAGAAGAACCGGAGCGAAGTGCTGGCCCAGGTCGCGCTGCTGGTGAGCCCGCGCAAGCTGTCCAGCATCGAGAAGTTCATCGACTACTGCGACGACAGCATCGTGTGTGATTTCGAGCTGACCGAAACGCACGGCGGCGAGCGCCAGGACGAGCCAGGCACCGCGTTCCGCTATGTCTACATCGACCAGCGAAGTGGCGGTTGCCCATCGGGCGACGACTACTACGGCTGGGTCTGGATTCCACTGCCGAAGGGCAAGTTCCTGAAATATCACTATGCGTGAGGTACCGCATGAAACTGATCACGATTGAGAAGTGGGCGGGGGTGGTGTGATGGCCGAGGACAAGGATCACTATAGCGAGAAAGAGTTTGCCGAACTGATCGGCACCACGGTGCGCGCACTGCAGGCCAGGCGCGCACGTGGCCAGCTACCGGAAGGCGTCTGGATCAAGCAGGGACGCCAAACCATCTACAGCAAACGGAGATACTACGAATGGCTGGAAAGCCAGTGGATATGCCCACCGGGGTGGAAATCTTCCGAAACTCAATCCGCATCCGCTTCACCTGGAACGGTCGTCGGTGCAGTGAAACTCTCCCCTATCCCGTCACGCAGAAAGGGATCGCGGCTGCCTCCAAGCTTAGAGATCAGGTAGTCAGCCTGATCAAGCTGGGGCTGATGGATGACGCGAAGTACGCCGAGCTGTTCCCTGGCTCGGCGCTACCCGCAGGAGGGACGCCAGGGTTTGGCGAGTACGCCCAGCTCTGGCTGGACTCCAGAGAGATAACATCAGGCACACGGCTCAACTACAAGAGCGCGCTGAACATCTACTGGATGCCGCACCTGGCATTGACGCGGATTGACCTGATCACGCCAACGCTTCTGCGCCGGATCGTGGCGGGCACTGAGTGGACATCGCCAGGGGTGAAGCGCAACGCCATCGTGAAGCTGGCGGCAATCATGAGATCAGCCGTAGGCGATGGGCTTCTGCAGAAGAACCCGGCCGAGTCGATGGAGTTGCCGAAGCGGGCAAAAAAGGAAGTAGACCCGTTCGAGCTGGCAGAGGCAGAGCGGATCATTGATCGCCTCTACCAGACCGAGCATTGGCCCAGCCTGATCTATGCGGCGCTGTTCGAGTTCCTGTTCTTCACCGGGCTGCGCATATCCGAAGCGCTGGCGCTGCAGTGGCAGGATGTGGACTGGTCGCGCCGCACCGTCCATGTGCGCCGCACGGTAGCCCTGGGCGAACTGGAGGAGCGCACCAAAACCGGCAGCGACCGTTTCGTGCTGCTGAACCAGCGCGCGCTGCGCGCACTGTGGTTTGCCAAGGTCTACGCCGACCGTCGCCTGCTCGGCGTTGGACGGGTCACGTCTACCCCGCATGTATTCCCGCCGTCAAAGGGACAGGTACACGTTAAACAGACATCCAACGTGCACCACCAGTGGCGCCCCACCCTGCAGGCACTGGGCATTCGCTACAGGCCGCCATACAACTGCCGTCACACCTATGCGACAATGTGCCTGATGTCAGGCCTCAACCCCGCCTTTATCGCTCAGCAGCTCGGCCACTCCGTGCAAATGCTGCTCTCAACATACGCGCGCTGGATCAACTCAACCTCGGACTGGGGTGAGCTGGAAAAACTCGAAAACGGTATCAAATTGGTATCGGAGCAAACCAGGCGTCTCTAAGTTACTGATAGGTAAGCCCCTTGATCTCTACCGCTAACATCACCATGCAGTTCGGCGCCAAGCCGCTGTTCGAGAACGTTTCCGTCAAGTTCAACAACGGCAACCGCTACGGCCTGATCGGCGCCAACGGCTGCGGCAAGTCGACCTTCATGAAAATTCTTGGCGGCGACCTCGAGCCTTCCGGCGGCCAGGTGATGCTCGAGCCGAACGTGCGCCTGGGCAAGCTGCGCCAGGATCAGTTCGCCTACGAAGAATTCAACGTGATCGACACCGTGATCATGGGTCACGAGGAGCTGTGGAAGGTCAAGGCCGAGCGCGACCGCATCTACTCGCTGCCAGAAATGAGCGAAGAAGACGGCATGAAGGTCGGCGAGCTCGAAGGCGAGTTCGCCGAGATGGACGGCTACACCGCTGAATCGCGCGCGGGCGAGCTGCTGCTCGGCCTGGGCATCCCGCTCGAGCAGCATTTCGGCCCGATGAGCGAAGTCGCACCCGGCTGGAAGCTGCGCGTGCTGCTGGCCCAGGCCCTGTTCTCCGATCCGGACGTGCTGCTGCTCGACGAACCGACCAACCACCTGGACATCAACACCATCCGCTGGCTGGAAACGATCCTCACGGCGCGTAACAGCACCATGATCATCATTTCCCACGACCGTCACTTCCTCAACTCGGTCTGCACCCACATGGCCGACCTGGATTACGGCGAGCTGCGCCTGTTCCCGGGCAACTACGACGAGTACATGACTGCCGCGACCCAGTCGCGCGAGCAGCTGCTGGCCGACAACGCCAAGAAGAAGGCGCAGATCTCCGAGCTGCAGAGCTTCGTCAGCCGCTTCTCGGCCAACGCCTCCAAGGCCAAACAGGCAACCAGCCGCGCCAAGCAGATCGACAAGATCCAGCTGGCCGAGGTCAAGCCGTCGAGCCGCGTCAGCCCGTTCATTCGCTTCGAGCAGACCAAGAAACTGCACCGCCAGGCCGTGACCATCGAGAAGGTGTCCAAGGCCTTCGATGACAAGGTGCTGTTCAAGAACTTCAGTTTCACCGTCGAAGCCGGCGAGCGCGTGGCGATCATCGGCCCCAACGGTATCGGCAAGACCACCCTGCTGCGCACCCTGGTCGGCGAAATGCAGCCCGATGCCGGTTCGGTGAAATGGACCGAGAGCGCCGAGGTTGGCTACTACGCTCAGGATCACGCCCACGATTTCGAAGATGACGTGACCCTGTTCGACTGGATGGGCCAGTGGACGACCGGTGAGCAGGTGATCCGCGGCACCCTCGGGCGCATGTTGTTCTCCAACGACGAGATCCTCAAGTCGGTGAAGGTCATCTCCGGTGGTGAGCAAGGCCGCATGCTGTTCGGCAAGCTGATTCTGCAAAAGCCCAACGTGCTGGTGATGGACGAACCGACCAACCACCTGGACATGGAGTCGATCGAGGCGCTCAACCTGGCGCTGGAGAACTACCCGGGCACGCTGATCTTCGTCAGCCATGACCGCGAGTTCGTCGGCTCCCTGGCCACCCGCATCATCGAGCTGTCGGACAACGGCGTGACCGACTTTTCCGGCACCTACGACGACTACCTGCGCAGCCAGGGCATCATCGTCTGAGCACACGCTGAAACAACAAAGCCCGCTTTTCAGACCGTGTGAAAACGTTCTGAACTGAACCGGTTCAATACAAACGCCTCGATTGATTCGGGGCGTTTGTGTTTTTACTGGTGCAATGATGCAAAGTGCAGCGCTCAGGTCAGCAGC
>NZ_JBLUPX010000067.1:0-4020 GCF_048068235.1 Pseudomonas sp. NY15364
CGACATAGGCCTCGATCACCCGTACCAGGTGATCCTCCGGCACCAGCTCCTCCAATGTGGGAGGAAACAGGCTGCTTTGCTGACGACCTTCGCCCTGGATGTAGCCCATAATCGGGTAGGAGGCGGGGTCACCCCCGCCGTCCTCCCACACCACCGTACGTACGGTTCCGTATACGGCGGTTCCTGCCTACTGACAAACAGCATCAGCGAGCTTGGTTCCGTTGATGTGTCGCCTGCGGTAGCTAAGCGCCCAGACCGGCCCTCGGAGTTTCCGACTCCTACCTCCTGATGGTCTCGACCACCGCTGTTCACGGCGTTTCTGCTTTACGCTCCAACAGAGAGCACACCTGACTATCCACTCATGGCAGGTTCAGCCCTTCATCGCTCCGGTTTCGAGCAACTACTACGGCCTCTGCTGACTTCTGTTCGCCCATCCCGTCACCTCTCGGGGCCGGTAGCACATGGCAGGCCAAACAGATCTCCCAGGGTAATTCGCGCGACCTTCCTGCTTATGCCTGTCGGATTTACGTCGTAGCGTTCCGTGCAAGTATCGGGCTTTGGCAATCGTTGCTACCTCACCCCGCTACGCCGCCTCTATCCGCTTCCTGTTCAGCTGGGCGCCCCCGTCGAGCCAGCATTTTGCCTCGGGCTTCCTTCAGATTCGCAGTCGCCCGCGACACCCTTGCCTCTGGCTAACACTTCCCCTTGCCGGGTGTGTAGAGGACTTTCACCTCCAAGTCGTTCAGTCCACCACCACAGTGAACCGAACAGCGCCAGTCACGGCGCTACGCGCCATGCCTGGCGCACAACGACAATGCCCCCATCGAATGATGGAGGCATCGTCTTCAGCTTGCTCTCAGACTGCTAGGTTTTCACACAGTCTGTTTTGCGGGGCTTTTTATTGCCTTCGACCACCCTCAGACCAGGGAGCGAGCGATGATCTCCTTCATGATCTCGTTGGTCCCTGCGTAGATGCGCTGCACCCGCGCATCGGCCCAGGCCCGCGCCACCGGGTACTCCCACATGTAGCCGTAGCCACCATGCAGTTGCACGCACTCGTCGAGCACCTTGCATTGCAAGTCGGTCCCCCAATACTTGAGCATAGCGGCGGTGGGCACATCGAGCTTGCCGTTCAGGTGCAGCTCCAGACAACGGTCGACGAATACCCGGCCGACCTGAATTTCCGTCGCCATCTCGGCCAGCTTGAAACGGGTGTTCTGGAAGTCCGACACTGCCTTGCCGAAGGCCTTGCGCTCGCGGGTGTAATCGAGCGTCCACTGCAGCGCCGCCTCCGCCGAAGCCAGGGCGCCGATGCCCACGGTCAAGCGCTCCTGCGGCAATTCCTGCATCAGATAAGCGAAGCCCATGCCCGGCTGACCCAGGAGGTTTTCCTTGGGTACGCGCACATCCTGGAAGAACAGCTCGGAGGTGTCCTGCGCCTTCATGCCGACCTTCTCCAGGCGCTTGCCCTTGGAGAACCCGGGCGTGTTGGCCTCGACCAGGAACAGACTGGTGCCCTTGGCGCCTGCCTTCGGGTCGGTCTTGGCCACGACGATCACCAGATCGGCCAGCCAGCCGTTGGTGATGAAGGTCTTCGAGCCGTTGATCACGTACTCATCGCCATCGAGCACAGCGGTTGTCTTTACACCCTGCAAGTCGGAACCGGCGCCCGGCTCTGTCATGGCGATGGCCGTGACCATCTCGCCGCTCACCAGCTTGGGCAGGTAATGCTGCTTCTGCGCTTCACTGCCGTAATGCAGGATGTAGGGCGCGACGATATCCGAGTGCAGGGAGAAGCCAATGCCGGTCAGCCCCAGGCGCCCTATCTCCTCGATCACCACGGTACTGTAGAGGAAATCGGCCGCCATGCCGCCGTACTCTTCGGGAATATGCGAGCAGAGCATGCCGGCCTCACCCGCCTTGTTCCACAGCGCGCGATCGACATGACCGTCTTTCTCCCACTGATGATGATAGGGAACGGCCTCCTGCTCGAGGAACTTGCGCACGCTGTCGCGAAACAATTCATGGTCGGAGCTGAATATCGTTCTGGGGATCATGGCGCTACCTGTATCCGAGGCAAAGAGAAAAACAAGGCCTCGACTTTAGCCAAGCAACCGCTTGGTCACACTGGACACAAACGCCAAAAAATAAGACGATCCAGCCGTCGCATGACCACTTAGCCTTGAATAAGAACAAATACCTATGGTTATCCCGCAGCCACGTACGACCTTGCGTCGTGTCAGCATTCTCGCCACCGATGGCGTCTTCGCTTCCACCTTGATGCAAGCCAAGGACTTCTTCCACATGGCCGGCATCCGTTATGCCAAGCAACAGGGGCTTGGCTTTGCGCCACCGTTCGATATCCACTTGGTCAGCCCGGACGGCCTGCCGGTGAACAGCTTCAGCAATGTCCGCTTGCCGGTGGACGGCGGCCTCGACAGCTGCGACGTGATTATCCTGCCCGCCTTCTGGGACGACTTCGACGCCCTGTGCAAGCGCTACCCACAGGTACTGGACTGGCTCAAGCGCCAGCACGCCGATGGCACGGCGATTTGCGGCGAGGCCAGCGGCGTATTCTGGATGGCCGAAGCCGGCCTGCTCGATGGCAAGGAGGCGACTACCTACTGGCGCTTCTTCCGCGAATTCGCCGAACGCTTTCCCAAGGTGCTGCTCAATCAGGAAAAACACCTGTCCGACGCCGACAACCTGTACTGCGCTGGCGGCGTCACCTCGGCCTGCGACCTCTATATTTATCTGATCGAGCGTTACTGCGGTGCCGGCGTGGCCCAGGGCGTGGCACGTGACATCCTCTACGAGGTGCAGCGCAGCTATACCCCCGGGCGCATCGGCTTCGGCGGGCAGAAGCTGCACCAGGACGTCACCGTACTGCAGATCCAGCACTGGCTGGAAGAACACTACGCCGACAAGTTCCGCTTCGAGGACGTGGCGCGCGAACACGGCATGAGCATCCGCAACTTCATGCGCCGCTTTCAGGGCGCCACCGGCGACAAACCCCTGCACTACCTGCAGCGCCTGCGTATCGAAACAGCCAAGAGCCTGCTCTCCTCCACACGCAAGAGCATCAAGACCATCAGCTACGAAGTGGGCTACGACGATGCGAGCTTCTTCGCCCGCCTGTTCCGTCAGCACACCGAATTGTCACCCAACCAGTACCGCCGCCAGTTCCAGCAGAAAGACAACCAAGCCTGACGGCCGCCCTGCCCAGTCAGGCCGCAAGGCTTCAAGTAGCGGGTAAAGCGCCAGCCCACCCTTGGTTAGGTTGGCGCCCTGCCGCAGCGCCCTATGATCGCCGGTGAACATAAAACGCCATGCGCCGCTTATTGATTGCCCTGCTTACCACCTGCAGCCTCAGCGCTGTGGCGGCCGATAACTGGAAACCCTTTCCCCTCGACCAGAGCGTCTATGACTACAGCGGCGACAAGCTGCGCCAGGCCTGGCCGCAGCTGACACACGGCTTCGGTGACTATCCCTTCCCAGACGCCGGCTGGGGGTGAACATGGCCGGCCAACATCCACAAGCCCTGGAGAAAACCGTGGCGGCCGGCACCGGCTTTAGCGGCAAGCCCGAGGAAGCCGAAGCCTATGCGCAGAAACTGCACGAAGTCTGGCGCCTGATGTTCCGCGGTGACTTCGCCCAGGCCAAGGAACAGGGTATGGCGCTAGGCGCCGGCGGCCAGATACCGGCGATGTTCGCCCAGCTGATCTACGCCATGTTCCTGGTGCCCGATCAAACCGAGAAACATCGCCTGCTCGAAGAGGTGATTGCCTATACCGACGACGCAGGCGAACTGATACAGGCCGATATCGTCGCGCAGTTCGGCCGCGTCTACGCCAAGGCACGCCAGGGTGAGGAACTGTCAGTGCCCGTGGTGCTCAAGCGTGGCTACACCGGTCGCGGTAGGGACGGCAGTTACCTGCCGCCCCCCGCACAGATCCGTACGTGCGGAACTACCGCATACGGCTCCTGCCTCAGGTTCGTGACGCGAAGCGTTCCTCCGGA
>NZ_JBLUPX010000068.1:0-3462 GCF_048068235.1 Pseudomonas sp. NY15364
CCGCGCTCGGCCAGTTCTTGCAGCATGCCTGCAGTAATGCCGGCAAACACTATCGCGCCGGCCGGCCACGCTCGTTCGTTGCCCTCCAGCCCGCGCGTCACGGTAAGCACTCCAGCCACCCGCGCAACCTCGATCACCTCATAGTCCCCACGTACCAGGGGATCAAGTGCCTGCACGATTGTCACCCGGCACACCTCGCCCGCCTGCAGGCCGGCCAGTTCGCCCAGGTCGTCCGGTTCAACGGCCAGGTGATTCCAGCCGATTGGCATGGGGTCGGACAGCACGGCCATCCAGCGATTCAAGTATCGCGTTGTCATGTACGCCTCACAGGTAGGAAACAGGGTTTGGAATGTCGCGCAGTAGCTCGCCGGTCACGGGGTTCCATGATCCGTACAAGCCTGCAAAAGGCGGGATTCGGCTGCTGGTGCCGACATGAACAAAACCATCGGGGGTGCCGACGCGGCCCAGGTATTGGCGAGTTGCAACGGCCGGCAGGCCGATATTCGGCCAGTCCATCACCAGGACAGAAATAACAGGAACCGCAGCCGCATAACGGCATATTGAGAACAACGGCCCAGTCCGCAACCCGCCACGGTGTGCCTGAAAAAATGATGCAGTGGCGCCGACGTTAGACCAAGCGCCTTCAGCGCTACTCCACCAATCAACCAAGTCGACCGGCTGCCCATCGATCAAGCAGACATATGGGTGCTGGGTAGAGGATTTATTTACGGCCCAGAAATCACCAGGCGCGGAGCCTGCCTCAATCTGAATTTCCCGGCCCGTGCTATCTCGCGCGCGCCTTGGGCGAGCCTCATAGTCAGTGCTGTCCTCACGTCCACCGCTAATTTCGGCACGGGAAAACGTCTCTCCCCCGCGCCTCAGCTCAATCCAAGCAGTATCGCTACCAATGGAGACGACAGACTGTAAGGGTCTATCCGCTTCCGAGCCGATGGGATCGCCGCTCCCGTTGAATCGATACACCCCCTGATAACTCACCTCAGTGGGGGTGATCGTGGTTGTCACCTCGCTGCGCGCACCGTAGTGGGCAGTGTAAAAACCTATTTCACCGTCAGGCTGGTAGTAGGCTCCAACAGTAGTCTCGGCATTGAACTCTGCGAATAACACGCCGTGTGTGCCAATAGGGCCAAATCCAAGCTCTACCTGGCCCTGCGACAACTCGGAGAGCTCAATTACCGCAGTGACATCGACTATTCGAGCCTGCTCACTACCGCCGACAATTTCTGCCGTGGCAGTCGGATCAATCGTTGCCCACTCCCCCTCCAGCACAGGCTCCTGAAAAGGGCTGTTTGTCAGGACGTGCAGCAGTTCAGCTGTATGTGCGCCACCAGTTTCATCCCGAGCAATTCTCAGCTCCCAAAACTCCCGAGGTAGCGCACACCATGCGCCCAGCTCACCCTGCAGAAAGCTCGCGCGGCCCCGGCCGTAATGGATGTCGTCTGCGGTATATCGAGCCAACAGCACTCTCGATCCATCCGGCAGCGCATCGATCACAGCCAGATCCGTCAGCGCTGGAGCTCCAGACGGGCGATCAACAACGACGCTATGCCATACATCAGGCCGGCGGGTGCGTCCGACCACGATCAGCAGTTGAGCCAGCCTGAGCTGGCCAGCAGCCGAAACTGTCACACGCCAGTTCATTGTGCCGTCGTGATAGAGCCAGCTCCGCGGCTGGCGGGTTGTTGGGCCAATGCCATACACCAGCCCTTCACGCGGGCCGTACAGCACGTCAGCGCGCCACTCAATGCCGCGTTCTGCATCTGCCGCCAACTGCTCCGGGGTGCGCTCTACGTCGGGCGCGCGTGGGTCGCGGAAGCGGAGCAATGTGCCATGCTGGTGCCATTCGTATGCAGCAACAGGTGTTGGAGCCCATGGCAGCCTGGTCGTAACGCCATTGGGCAGCGTCAGGACTGGCGAATCAGAGGAAACGGTGTAGTCAACTCGGCCATGCCATGGCCAGCCGCAGACAGTAATTTCACCAGGGCACGAGTCATTCACAGGACTATCGAACATCACCCCCTCCTCCGGTAACTGGGCGCTGGAACACCAGCGGGACAGATGCTCCGGTGCCATCAACCATCGTCGTCGACTTCAGCGGACGGATCTCAACAGCCATGATGTAGTCGGTCGCGTAGAACAGAGTTTCACCCTCGTGATACTCACGCAGGGCCAGGCCGCTGCCGGGCGCCGTCTCGACTTCAGTCAGCGGCCCGGCAATACCGCCGCCCGTGCCGCCAGCCGGTGCGGCGTAGTTGCCCCGCCCCCGCTGGGGCGCCACGCTACCGCGCGGCTCGACTGCGGGCAGCGAGCGCCGCTGGCGAGGCTGGTTGACCAGCGCGTTGATGTCATCGACCTCAGCACGGCCGGTGCGGCGCTCAATCATCGCCTGCCCCGTGGCGCGCCGGCTGGCCTCGCTGGTGCCCTGGCGGCTACGCCGCATGCCCTCGGCAATCTGGGCGCGTTGCTCTGCAAGTGTTGCCATCGCTACAACTCCAGAAGGTCATTGGGAATGGCGACCCGATAGTGGGCCGTCACCTCACCGGCACGTTCATCGCGGTAGATCTCAGGTATCTCCACGGCCTCAACATCGAAGCGGCGCGGGAAGTCCGGCGCTGTGAGGTCGTCGGTCACGTCCCAATTGCCCGAAAAGCCAAGCCGCGTGTCGTCATAGGGCGGTATCGGCGCGCCGGTGTACGGGTTGTTCAGGCGCCCACCCAACTGAGTAGTCAGAACCGCCGTGCCCGTGATCGGCGGCAGGCTGGTGTCAGGCCGCGCCGGCACGGTGAGCGGGTCGCCTACGCCACCGCCCCGGCTGATCGCCACGCTGATGGTCGTGATAGCCGTGCCGCCCTCGATGTCGATGCGGTGCTCGATGCGCCGGCACTTGCCCTGCGCCAGAGCCTTGTCCTCAAGGCGCAGCGTGTGCACGGTGTCGATGCCCAGCGCCAGATCGGTCGGTACCTGCCAGCTCAGTGTCGTGCCACGGTGCGCGCTAAGCAGCTGCACCGCCCCACCCCACAACAGCGTCAGCATTGCTGCAGTGCGCCGAACTTCGTCGGCAAGGTCCGTCGACTCTGGCAGCCCAGAAACCGGCTTGCTCGACTCCCACTCATCCGCCTGGCTGCTCTCAATGGCCACGCTGCCGCTGTCGCGGGCGATCACCTGGGTGGCTTCGTCCTCGCCGCCCATCGCTGTCAGCAGCAGCTTGTAGCTCTCGGTCACCTGCTGCACCCAGCGCCGCGCACCGCTGGCAGTGGCGCTGAGCCAGAGGTTGTCGAAACGGTTGATCCAGGCCACGCCGTCGCCGCATGGGTTGGCCATGCTCGGCGGTAGCTTGAAGCCACCGACTCTGCCCACCATCGTCAGCCCCGCGCCAGTGATGGCGTCCTCGATCATCTCGGTGGTGGGCAGGTCGCTGGTCCATGTGCGCCATTGGCAGAAGCC
>NZ_JBLUPX010000069.1:0-3278 GCF_048068235.1 Pseudomonas sp. NY15364
GACCTGAGCGCTGCACTTTGCATCATTGCACTAGTAAAAACACAAACGCCCCGAAACAATCGAGGCGTTTGTATTGAACCGGTTCAGTTCAGAACGTTTTCACACAGTCTGAATGCGGGCCTTCTTTCATTTCAGCGCCGGGCTGATCATCAGCAGCAGGCTACAGGCCAGGCCCACCACCCATACCAGGCTGCGCTGCCAGTGCAGATCCCACCAGTAGAACAGCATATACAGCACGCGACTGACGACAAAAGTGACGGCCAGAATATCGATCAAAAAGCCGTAAGTCTGCGTGGTATGCGCCATCAGCACACCAACCGCGAACAGCGGGAACGCCTCGATGCTATTCAAATGCGCGGCCAGAGCACGCGCGCCGAAACCCGTTAGCCGCGCCTGCTGGGCGCGCGGGTGATGGTTGTCATAGCGACCACCGCCCTCCTCGGCCATGGCCTTGGCCACCGGGGCCTTGGCGATGAAGATCAACAAGGCGCTGATGAAGACGCACCAGAACGGCAGGCTCATTCACTCTTCTCCTTGGCCACCTCAGCGGCCGGCGTTGGCGTATAGACCATCACTTCCAAGACATCGGAATGGAATTCTCGGCGATAAAGCACCACGACAACGCCGGCAGTCACCAGCATGAAGAACCATGGATTGATAAACCAGGACAGGGTTGCCATACCGAAATAATAGGCGCGCAAACCGAAGTTGAACTGGTTGGCCGCCATCGAAATCACCCGCGCCGTGCGCTCGGCGAAAGCCTTGCGCTCCTGCTCGGTGACATGCCGCTCGCCCAACATTGGCGCTGAACCCACCAACACCGCTGCGAAGTTGTACTGACGCATGCACCAACTGAAGGTGAAGAAGGCATAGACGAAGATGATGCCCAGGCACAGCAGTTTGATCTCGGATAGACCACGACTGGCTTGCTGCACGAAGGGAATGTCGGCCAGCAGCGACAGAGCGCGGTCGGAAGCGCCCAGCACGGTGAGGATACCTGCCAGGATAATCAGCGTGCTGGAGGCGAAGAACGAGGCATTACGCTCGAGGTTACCGATCACGTTGGCGTCGGCAATGCGATTGTCGCGCAGCAGCATGCGGCGCATCCAGTCTTCACGGTACAGATGCAGCACACTGGCGAGGCAGGGAGTGGTTTGCGCCTTTACCGAGGCATAACGGGTGTAGCCGCCCCAGCACAGAACGAACCACAGCGCGGCCAGAAAATGAGGCAAATACGGATAGCTGTTGAGCATGCCAACTCCTTGTAAGACTGCGAAGGATTATAGCCAGGCTGCCTCTTTCCTTGTTCGACAAAAAAGGCCGCCTCGTGGGCAGCCTTATTTTGTTTCGAGCGTGCCTTACGCAGCAGTAGCGCTCTGACGCAGGCTCAGGATGCGATCCAGTGCCACCACCAGAACCAGCGTCACCGCCACCGGCAGCAGCCAGCCCAGGCTCTGGCCGGCCAAAGGCAACTGCCCGAACCACGAGGGGACCTTGTCCGCCCAGGGAGTCGCGGCAATACTGTCGGCAACGCCGAAGACCAGTGTAACGGCCATCACCGGCACGAAAACCAGCGACTGGGAGATCCACAGGCGGTTGGCCAGGCTCAGCGCAACCAGAACGATAGCCAGCGGATAAAGCCCTACCAGAACCGGAATCGAGAAACTGATCAGTTGAGTCAGGCCCTGATTGGCCACCACCAGACTGAACAAGCCGAAGACGATCACCACGCTACGGTAGGAAACCGGCAACAGCTTGCTGAAGAACTCACCACAGGCAGTCAGCAGGCCAACCGCAGTGGTCAGGCAGGCCAGGGTGATGACCACCGCCAGCAGCAGACTACCGGTGGTGCCGAAGGTGTGATGTACATAAGTCGTCAGTACTTGCACGCCATTTTGCGCATCACCGGCGATACCCTGGCTGGTGGCGCCGAGGTAGAACAACGCCAGATAGACCAGCGACAGGCCGATGGCTGCGATGATGCCGGCGATAACCGAGTAACGGGTGACGAGCCCTGCTTCGCTGACTCCGCGATCACGGATGGCGCTGGCGATTACGATGCCGAAGACCAGTGCACCCAGGGTATCCATGGTCAGGTAGCCCTGCAGGAAGCCCTGCACCAAAGGCGCATCACGGTAGCTGTCATCTACCACACCAATCTTGCCAGCAGGCGCGAACAACGCAGCGCCGCCCAGCACCAGCAGCGCGGCCAGCAGTACCGGCGTGATGAATTTGCCGATGCGATCGACCAACCGTCCCGGATTGAGGGAAAGGAACAACACGGCAGCGAAATACACCAGGGTGTAGATCAGCAGCGGTGCACCTTCATTGCCGGTGAACGGCGCGATGCCCATCTCGAACGACACCACGGCCGTGCGCGGCGTGGCGAACAACGGGCCGATCGATAGGTAAACCGCTACCGCGAGGATTGCGCCGGCAATCCTGCCCAGGGGCGCGGTGAGCAGGTCCATACCGCCGCCCACGCGGGCCAGGGCCACCACAGTCAACAGCGGCAGGCCGACACCGGTCAGCAGAAAACCGATGGCGGCAGGAAGCAGGTTTTCCCCCGCAGCCAGGCCGGCACTAGGCGGGAAGATGATATTGCCTGCGCCGAGAAACAACGCAAATGTCATGAAGCCGAGGGCCAGGAGGTCCGAGCCTTTCAAACGAGTCATAAAGGGAAATACCACAGACAGGAAATCGAAGAGTTGCGGGGGTTTCCTTGAGGGATCGGGGAAACGTCGCCCGAGCGTTTGGCTCGAACCACTGCCGGCATCGCCAGGCGCTTGTGGCGCAACGGACACGATAAGGCGCGCATACTAACGAAAAGCGCCCATCAACAGCACAGTTGACGGACGAGCTGTCGAACTGGCGTAACTGACTGTCGCATCGACAAAAAACATCGAAAATCTGACCACCACACTTGCGAAACTCTGCCGCCGTCACCAGAGACGCCAGTAACAGACTCAGCAACTCACTCGCAACGTAGAAGTCATCTCAGCGACAAAGGCCGCTTTCCCAGAGCGGGTGAAAACGCACTGAGGCCAGAAAAATCCAACGCCCCGACTGGTTCGGGGCGTTGGTGTTTTTGATGCTTGGAAATGGAAAGCGGGATTTACCCCAACAGCTCGATCAACCGACGGGCACCCAGCACATTGATGGCGCGTTTCAGGTTGTAGGCGTTGACCGCCAGGGCCATTTCCGTCCGAGCGCCCTGCAGTTGTCGGAGCAGGAAGCGACCATTACCCAAAATCCATTGCTTCAGGTTGCCGAAGGGA
>NZ_JBLUPX010000070.1:0-3245 GCF_048068235.1 Pseudomonas sp. NY15364
CAGAAGCCGCTTCGTGAGTCAGTGCCAAGGCGCGGGAAAGTCGCATAAAAAATCCGATGCTCAAAACAAGCATCGGATTTTCGTTTCAGCGCGCAGAAGGTCAAGCTGTAGTGCTTAACTGACTGGCATTACCCGAGGGGCGGTTCTTTCATACCTGCTGATCAGCTAGGTATGTCCAGTTGCAGGCGCTTGTTCGATTGCGTCTGCACCTCATGGTAGCGTTCGGCATCCTTGGACAGGACGTCGGCCATGGCCGGGAAGATTTCGTCCAGCTTGGTGCGCCAGCCTTCGCTCTTGGCCTGCTCGGGGAAGCAGCGGCGAATCAGGTCGAGCATGATCGACACGGTCACCGAAGCGCCCGGCGAGGCGCCGAGCAGAGCAGCGATGGTGCCGTCTGCAGCCGCTACCAGCTCGGTACCGAACTGCAGGATGCCGCCGCTCTTGGCGTCCTTCTTGATGATCTGCACGCGCTGGCCGGCCACTTCCAGGCGCCAGTCTTCGGCCTTGGCCTCCGGGTAGAAGCCGCGCAGGGTTTCCAGGCGTTGCGCTTCGGACTGCATCACTTCCTTGATCAGGTAGCGGGTCAGATCCAGGTTGTCGCGCGCCACCGCCAGCATCGGGCCGAGGTTGTTGGGGCGTACCGACAGCGGCAGGTCGAGGAATGAGCCGTACTTGAGAAACTTGGTGGTGAAGCCGGCGTAAGGGCCGAACAGCAGGGATTTCTTGCCGTCCACTACGCGAGTGTCGAGGTGCGGCACGGACATCGGCGGTGAGCCGACGGCAGCCTGGCTGTAGACCTTGGCCTGGTGCTGCTTGACGATCTCAGGGTTGTCGCAACGCAGCCACTGGCCACTCACCGGGAAGCCGCCAAAGCCTTTGCCTTCGGGGATGCCGGACAGTTGCAGCAGCGGCAGTGCGCCGCCACCAGCGCCGAGGAAGACGAACTTGCTCTTGAGCTTGCGCGTGGCGCCGGAGCGGGTGTCCTTGATGTCCACCAGCCAGCCTTCACCGTCGCGCTTGAGGTCGGTGACCTTCTGGTTGCAGGTGACTTTGGCGTTGGGCTGGGTGGTCAGGTAGGCGAGCATCTGTTCGGTGACCGCGCCGAAGTTGACGTCGGTACCGGCTTGCACGCGGGTCATCGCCAGTGGCTCGCCACTGTCGCGGCCCGGGATCAGCAGCGGCGCCCACTCGGCGATGGTGGCACGATCTTCGGTGTACTCCATCTCGGTGAAGGCGTGGTGCTGGCGCAGGGCCTCGAAACGCTTCTTGAGGAAGGCGATACCGCTGTTGCCGCGCACGAAACTCATGTGCGGGACCGGGTTGATGAAGGTCTTCGGCGAGTTGATTGCACCCTTCTCGATCAGGTAGGCCCAGAACTGCTTGGACTCCTCGAATTGAGCGTTGATGTTCACCGACTTCTTGATGTCGATGCTGCCATCTGCGCCTTCCGGGGTGTAGTTCAGCTCGCACAGTGCGGCGTGACCGGTACCGGCGTTGTTCCAGGGGTTGGAGCTTTCCACCGCACCGGACTCGCGCAGTTCCACCACTTCCAGGGTGATGCCGGGGTTGAGTTCCTTGAGCAGTACGCCCAGGGTCGCGCTCATGATGCCGGCACCAACCAGTACCACATCTACGCTTTGGGAATCGTTGTGCGCCATTAACCTCTCTCCAAGAAAAACTGCACCAGATGGAAGGCCGTTCGGCCTTTCAGGGCGATACCGGCAGACTCAGGCGTGATGCCCTGTCGTTCGGCGGGGAGGGTCAAGGCTGGGATTTGCGGACGCAAAACTGTTCATTTGTTCGCCACACTCTTGTGAAGTTTGTAAAAACCGTCTTTTTCACGCTCTTTTGGAGCGGTGAACCTCAAAAGCTCGACTGCCTCGGCGCGCTTTTGCCCGTGCAAATCATGCAATGCATGGCTGCATAACTGCTCTGCATATGGGCTGAAAGCGGCTGGCCGGAAGCGGCAACTCGAAGTGGGCGACTCTCTGGGGCGGGCGATGACGTTGCATCGGCGAGGTCGTGCGACCCGATCAGGAGACGTCCTTATAATCGGGGCGTGATTATAACGGTGAATGAGGGGAAATTGAGCCCCTGCGTGACTTTTATTCTTTCACCGGTCAGGCCGCCAACGGGCGGGCTGCTGATGCGTGTGTGGCGACCGGGGTGAGCCGGGCACCGGCGGGCAGTGGAGCGCCCAGCCAGGAGATGCTCGGCTCGCGAATTTCCACCCATCCCGCCTGGATCGGGTGTTCCTGCATCTGCCGCAGCGCACAGCAAACGCCACGATCATCAATCAGGGCAAAATGGCGCATCGGGCGAGCGTGGCTGAACAGGCGGCGCAACAGCATGGCGAAGGCTCCAGCGTGGTGACAGGTACTTTATGCCCGCGCGCGGTGACAGGCTGATGACAGGAACCGCAGCGATATGCCAACGGTCCTATGCAGCGCTACTGTCGGCCTCAGGCCGCGCTGGTTATACTGCCGGCCACTTTTACCTCACTCGGAGAGATGAGCATGCTGCACCGTGCGTTGATCGCCTTGCTTGCTGCCGCCAGCCTGACTCTGGCCGGTTGCGCCCTCAGCCCTCAGCAACTCACCCCACAACCCAAGCTGACCAGTTCGCTGACCCCAGTCGGCCAGGGCCAGCCGGTGGTAGTGCGCGTGGTCGACGGCCGTCCTTCGCCGGTGCTTGGCACCCGCGGCGGTCTGTATCCAGAGACCAGCTCCATCAGCGTCAACCCCGATTATG
Organism: Pseudomonas sp. NY15364; assembly: GCF_048068235.1. Taxonomy (NCBI): domain Bacteria; kingdom Pseudomonadati; phylum Pseudomonadota; class Gammaproteobacteria; order Pseudomonadales; family Pseudomonadaceae; genus Pseudomonas; species Pseudomonas sp. NY15364. The sequence continues at coordinate 2,752 of NZ_JBLUPX010000070.1, forward strand.
TGCTGCCCAAGCTGCAGGCTGAGGCCGAAGCGGCTGTGCGTCTGCTCGGTTTTACACCGTCGCCCAATGCTTATAACGCGCCACAGCTGACCATCACCCTGGCGGAACTGAAGTATCAGTCGCCCAAAGAGGGCATGTACGTCACCGAGGCGGATATCTCGGCCTCGATCCGTGCCGACGTGCAAGGTGGCAGCCGCCGCTATACCGGCCGTTACGGTGCCTCGCTGAACCAGCGTTTCGGCACCGCACCGAACCAGCAGACCAATAGCAAGCTGGTGGGTGACGTGCTCAGCGACGCGCTGACTCGTGCCTTCAAGGACCCGACCATCGGCCAGGTACTGCTGCAGTAATTCGGCGCATCGTTATAAAAAACGCCCCGCATTGCAGACTGTGTGAAAACCTAGCAGTCTGAGTGCAAGGTGAAGACAATGCCTCCATCAGTCGATGGGGGCATTGTCGTTTATGGGCTACATCCAGGGTGAAGGTCGTCAGCA
>NZ_JBLUPX010000071.1:0-3166 GCF_048068235.1 Pseudomonas sp. NY15364
GCAATAAAAACCCGCAAGAGCGGGCTGGTGTGTGGTGGTGCATCACCTACAGGTAGTGCGCTGGTCGTGCCACTTACCCTCAAACACATGCCGCACCTCATGCGTCACGCATTCCGGGTAACGGTCGCGCAGTATCTCGATAGTGGACAGACCGGTGCCCGATCCGCGAGTGATCGCTACCGAGCCGGCAGGCCAGTCTAGGCCTGGGGTGTCCACGATCTTGACCACGATCAGTGCTTCCTTGATGGCTGGCTGTGGCTGAGCGTCACAGCCAGCCAGCGTCACCAGTACCAGAGCGCAGACGGCTGCGAGGGTCAGGGATAGCAGCGCTGGTTTTTTGCTACTGCCTTTCATCTCCAGACCCTCCACGGCGTTTGCGGATGATGCTGCGTCACCCCGGCAGGCCAATTCGCTGGAGGCTCGGGCAGCAGCAGGTTGAAGTGCCAGCCCGGCAGTGCCTCCATTACCGGCTCTTCGTCTGTTCCGCCAGTGCGATCAAACCATTGTCCGATGATGCTGTGCTCGACGGTGATGTACCGCTCGCCCTCATGCTCAGAGACGAATCCCAGCTCAGTGAGAGCAGCCCACATGCCCGCCTCGGTGTCTGTCTGTAGATAGCAGGGAGTCATGCCGTGATCCTCTGTAATTCGTCGGATGAGAGGGCGCGGGGGATCGACTGCACGACGCTGATATGGGCGTTAGCGTATGCAGATGCCGAGGCCAGCAGGCGCAGTGATGTGTCAAACGTCAGCGGGCCAGATGTAGTCACGCTGCCGCCAGCTTGGCAGATGCGTGTCTCGGTCGCTGTGTACGCGATAGCCAGCTTGCCCGGCCCTTGCGATGTAGCCAGCACAGTCGATCCGCTGGACAGCAGCACACGGCCAGACGGTGCGTTATGCTCGATGATGATTGTGTTATCGGTGCCGAGCCAGTCGGTGAGATTGGAGACGACGCACTGATCCGCAGCCCGTGTTACTTGGGCGCTGGTTGTGGGGATGTGGGATGCTGGGGAGGCGCCGGCCTGCAGGTCGGCACCCCAGATGTAGATGCCTACCCCCGCTGCCCACGATAAGCCGCCTCCTAGACTGAAACGGACAAGGCTGTCAGTAGCAACGCCCGTAAGACTCACACGCTGCCACGCACCAGTCCCCTGAACAGTCGTTAATGCAAGCGAGCCATAGCCGCCGCTTAGTAGGGAGAAACCCACACTCAGTCCGAGCGGGACCATCATCCAAACCGAAACGGAGTATGTCGTCCCTATAGTTGCGGGTAGAGTGTGTCGTATTGAGGCATTGCCCGACGAGTATGCGTAGTCCGCCGAATCGGTGCCGTCCGGCGCTGTTATTGCGTTTTCAGTTATCGCTAATCCGCTTTTCACCCAAACCGAATTCGAAAAATCACTCGAATGCGTCAGCAAATTCGTCCTGCTCTCCTCCACCAACAGGCCCAGCACCCGAATCACCGTCCAACTCGCATACGTCCCCGAGCCGACTACACGGTCAACCCACAGCGTCACGCTGGTGCCAGTGGATGCAGTGACACGCCCGGCCATCCAGTTGTTGGCGTCGTATGTAGCGCGGACGTAGCTGCCGACCGTATACGCCACATTCACGGCCAGCGTTACGGAGCCTGCTGCCAGCGTTACGCTGCTGGTCGACGTGCTGAGCGTGGCGGGATCGTGGTCGATCCGGGGCACGTTATTCGCAGCCCACTGATACACGCCAAGGTGGTCGAAATATCCACCACCACTGGGTCGGGTAGTGGTCATGATGTTGGACAGTCCCGCACGCGATACTGTCCCGTCTCGCCAGCTGTGTGCAACGTACTCACCCCGCACGAAATCCAGCCCAAGACTGGCCTCGCTGGGCAGCATAGCGTAGGGATATGAGCGAAAAGTCGCGGAGTCAGGCAGGTAGTGGCCAGCGCGGCGGATCGCGTCACGCAGCAGCGTCTTTGTTGTGTCGAGGTGAATCAGCTTGTCTGCGATAGCCATCAGATCACCTCTCCGTTGATCAGGTCGAGAGCCGTGGCAATGTCGCCTACCTGTGCAGCAGTGGCGTAGTAGCTGGCAGGCTGGCCGTTGAGTTTGCTGGAGTCTGCGGCTGTGGCAGTGGCGTCGAGCTTCCCGGCCAGCTTGCTTTTCTCGGCAGTGGTGTAGTCCTCGGTGCTCAGTCCCTTGCCTGCGACTTTATCGACCTTCCCGGCCAGCCCGGCCTCCAGCTCAGCCTGCGTTGCCATGTCTACAGCAAACCCCGGATTGGGATAGCTGCCAGACAGCACGCCGCCGGCGCCGCCAGTCGGTGCGCGGGAGTCAGTCAGGCGTGCGTCGTCGTCCCGCACCACGTCAGCGATGTCGGCAGGCTGTACGGCAGTATCCGCCAGCTCGCCCTGCTCCGCGGTGGCTGCGCCGATGTCGGCTGGCTCGGTCGGGATGCTGTCCCCCAGATCGCCCAGCAGCTCCATCAGGTCGGTCTGCTCGGTGATGTCGCCCGTGATAGTGCCCCACGGCCGGTCAACCGGCGACATGCTGCGGATGACGCTGTGATCGCTCATCGTCAGCACGAGATAGCCGTCAGGGTCGACCTCTGCTGCGGTCACGGTCGCGCCGTCTGCACCCCTCGGCCCTTGCGAGCCGCCCACGGTGATCCAGCCGTTTCCGTCGCATGGCGGCAGTGAGCCGGCCGGCCAGACGCGCGCCTGCCCGGTGATGGCTCGGTACACGTCGCCGCCCTGCTCTACGTCGAGCGTCCAGCTCGCAACTTGGTGGCTGAGTGCTGCGGTCTGCTCGTCGGTCAGCTCCAGTTCGACCGCCCCCGGGCCGATGATCGTGGCCGGGATCTCCAACAGCAGAGTGCCGCTGGCATCGAGCAAGTTGGCGCGGATCGTTGCACCGTCCAGGTCAACCGGCAGTTTGTACACCAACTCACCGCCACGCGGCTGCAGGCCGGCGCCGGACAGCGCGTTGATCTCCAGCGTGTCGGCATCAATCCGTTTCGCACGCCAGGGCAGCGCCGCGCGCGGGTCGCGGTTGAGGTCGGGCATGCCGGTGACACCTCGCACCCACACCGGCCAGTCGCCGGCCAGGCCGTGCTCCACGGTGAGCCGCACCCCGCTCTCGCTCGCGGCGATGGCAGTGATTGGCAGGTAAGCGAACGCCGGCTGCATC
>NZ_JBLUPX010000072.1:0-2880 GCF_048068235.1 Pseudomonas sp. NY15364
AGGGAGCTCAAGGCTCCAGTGAGATCTCATCTTGAGGCAAGTTTCCCGCTTAGATGCTTTCAGCGGTTATCTTTTCCGAACATAGCTACCCGGCAATGCCACTGGCGTGACAACCGGAACACCAGAGGTTCGTCCAACCCGGTCCTCTCGTACTAAGGTCAGCCCCTCTCAAATCTCAAACGTCCACGGCAGATAGGGACCGAACTGTCTCACGACGTTCTAAACCCAGCTCGCGTACCACTTTAAATGGCGAACAGCCATACCCTTGGGACCGGCTTCAGCCCCAGGATGTGATGAGCCGACATCGAGGTGCCAAACACCGCCGTCGATATGAACTCTTGGGCGGTATCAGCCTGTTATCCCCGGAGTACCTTTTATCCGTTGAGCGATGGCCCTTCCATACAGAACCACCGGATCACTAAGACCTACTTTCGTACCTGCTCGACGTGTCTGTCTCGCAGTCAAGCGCGCTTTTGCCTTTATACTCTACGACCGATTTCCGACCGGTCTGAGCGCACCTTCGTACTCCTCCGTTACTCTTTGGGAGGAGACCGCCCCAGTCAAACTACCCACCATACACTGTCCTCGATCCGGATAACGGACCAGAGTTAGAACCTCAAGGTTGCCAGGGTGGTATTTCAAGGATGGCTCCATGAGAACTGGCGTCCCCACTTCAAAGCCTCCCACCTATCCTACACAAGCAAGCTCAAAGTCCAGTGCAAAGCTATAGTAAAGGTTCACGGGGTCTTTCCGTCTAGCCGCGGATACACTGCATCTTCACAGCGATTTCAATTTCACTGAGTCTCGGGTGGAGACAGCGCCGCCATCGTTACGCCATTCGTGCAGGTCGGAACTTACCCGACAAGGAATTTCGCTACCTTAGGACCGTTATAGTTACGGCCGCCGTTTACCGGGGCTTCGATCAAGAGCTTCGCTTGCGCTAACCCCATCAATTAACCTTCCGGCACCGGGCAGGCGTCACACCCTATACGTCCACTTTCGTGTTTGCAGAGTGCTGTGTTTTTAATAAACAGTCGCAGCGGCCTGGTATCTTCGACCGGCATGGGCTTACGTAGTAAATACTTCACCCTCACCGGCGCACCTTCTCCCGAAGTTACGGTGCCATTTTGCCTAGTTCCTTCACCCGAGTTCTCTCAAGCGCCTTGGTATTCTCTACCTAACCACCTGTGTCGGTTTGGGGTACGGTTCCTAGTTACCTGAAGCTTAGAAGCTTTTCCTGGAAGCATGGCATCAACCACTTCGCATTCTAAAAGAACGCTCGTCATCAGCTCTCGGCCTTGATCTCCCGGATTTACCTAAGAAATCAGCCTACCACCTTAAACACGGACAACCAACGCCGTGCTGGCCTAGCCTTCTCCGTCCCTCCATCGCAGTAACTAGAAGTACGGGAATATTAACCCGTTTCCCATCGACTACGCATTTCTGCCTCGCCTTAGGGGCCGACTAACCCTGCGTCGATTAACGTTGCGCAGGAAACCTTGGTCTTTCGGCGTGCGAGTTTTTCACTCGCATTGTCGTTACTCATGTCAGCATTCGCACTTCTGATACCTCCAGCAAGCTTCTCAACTCACCTTCACAGGCTTACAGAACGCTCCTCTACCGCTCATCCAAAGGATGAACCCGTAGCTTCGGTGTATGGTTTGAGCCCCGTTACATCTTCCGCGCAGGCCGACTCGACTAGTGAGCTATTACGCTTTCTTTAAAGGATGGCTGCTTCTAAGCCAACCTCCTAGCTGTCTAAGCCTTCCCACATCGTTTCCCACTTAACCATAACTTTGGGACCTTAGCTGACGGTCTGGGTTGTTTCCCTTTTCACGACGGACGTTAGCACCCGCCGTGTGTCTCCCGTGCTGACACTTGCTGGTATTCGGAGTTTGCATCGGTTTGGTAAGTCGGGATGACCCCCTAGCCGAAACAGTGCTCTACCCCCAGCAGTGATACACGAGGCGCTACCTAAATAGCTTTCGAGGAGAACCAGCTATCTCCGAGCTTGATTAGCCTTTCACTCCGATCCACAGGTCATCCGCTAACTTTTCAACGGTAGTCGGTTCGGTCCTCCAGTCAGTGTTACCTAACCTTCAACCTGCCCATGGATAGATCGCCCGGTTTCGGGTCTATACCCAGCGACTAAAGCGCCCTATTAAGACTCGCTTTCGCTACGCCTCCCCTATTCGGTTAAGCTCGCCACTGAATATAAGTCGCTGACCCATTATACAAAAGGTACGCAGTCACCCAACAAAGTAGGCTCCCACTGCTTGTACGCATACGGTTTCAGGTTCTATTTCACTCCCCTCTCCGGGGTTCTTTTCGCCTTTCCCTCACGGTACTGGTTCACTATCGGTCAGTCAGTAGTATTTAGCCTTGGAGGATGGTCCCCCCATGTTCAGACAAGGTTTCTCGTGCCCCGTCCTACTCGATTTCATTGATAAGAGCGTTTCGTGTACGGGGCTATCACCCACTACGGCGGCACTTTCCAGAGCCTTCCACTACACTCAAATCAACTTAAGGGCTAGTCCCCGTTCGCTCGCCACTACTTAGGGAATCTCGGTTGATTTCTTTTCCTCAGGGTACTTAGATGTTTCAGTTCCCCTGGTTCGCCTCTTGCACCTATGGATTCAGTACAAGATACCCGGCTTATGCCGGGTGGGTTCCCCCATTCAGAGATCTCTGGATCACAGTCTGTTTGCCGACTCCCCAAAGCTTTTCGCAGGCTACCACGTCTTTCATCGCCTCTGACTGCCAAGGCATCCACCGTATGCGCTTCTTCACTTGACCATATAACCCCAAGCAATCTGGTTACTGTCTCAATCGTGAAGACGACATTCGCCGAAAATTTGCGTCTTGAGAACTACAAATTTT
>NZ_JBLUPX010000073.1:0-2152 GCF_048068235.1 Pseudomonas sp. NY15364
TACCAACGCCGCGCGATCTTTAACAAACTCAGCCCTTTTCACGCCACGCTAGAGCAGGCGCTAAAAGCCGATTCGCTGCGCCCCAAGCAACAGCGGCGCAGTGCCAAGGCGCTGTTGGCGCAAATCAAAGCCGAAGGTTATGACGGTGGCTACAGCCAGCTCACCGCGTTTATCCGTGCCTGGCGAGGGGGACAGGGCAAGGCGTCGCAGGCCTTTGTGCCGCTGACCTTTGCTCTTGGCGAGGCGTTTCAGTTTGACTGGAGCGAGGAGGGCTTGCTGGTCGGCGGCATTTACCGGCGTATGCAGGTGGCACATCTGAAGCTGTGTGCCAGCCGTGCGTTCTGGCTTGTGGCGTATCCGAGCCAGGGCCATGAGATGTTATTTGACGCCCATACACGCTCGTTCGGCTCCTTGGGCGGCGTGCCGCGCCGGGGCATCTACGACAACATGAAGACCGCCGTCGACAAGGTCAATAAGGGCAAAGGCCGGGCGGTGAATGCACGCTTTGCGGTGATGTGCGCGCATTACCTGTTCGATCCGGACTTCTGCAACGTCGCCGCTGGTTGGGAAAAGGGCATCGTTGAAAAGAACGTGCAAGACAGCCGCAGGCGTATCTGGCTAGACGCCCAGGACTGCCAGTTTCACTCCTTCGAGGAACTCAATGCCTGGCTGGGCCAGCGCTGCCGCGCGCTTTGGAACGAGCTGACGCACCCTCAATACAGCGGTCTGAGTGTGGCCGAAGTGCTGGAGTTGGAGCGCGCTGAACTGATGCCTGTGCCAGCGCCATTCGACGGTTACGTCGAGCGGCCTGCGCGGGTCTCCAGCACCTGCCTGGTCAGCGTCGGGCGCAACCGCTACTCGGTGCCGTGTGAGTACGCGGGTAAGTGGGTCAGCAGCCGTTTGTATCCGACGCGAATCGAGGTGGTGGCTGACGACGCGCTGATCGCCAGCCATGTCCGCTTGCTGGATCGCGACCAGGTCAGCTATGACTGGCAGCACTACCTCCCGCTGATCGAACGCAAGCCCGGTGCGCTGCGCAACGGCGCGCCCTTTGCTGATCTGCCGGCGTCGCTGCGTCAGCTTAAGCACGGCCTGGGGCGTCATGCCGGCGGTGACCGGATCATGGCGCAAGTTCTGGCTGCCGTACCGGTCGCCGGGCTCGATGCGGTGCTGGTGGCTGTTGAGCTGGTACTGGAAAGCGGCAGCCTGAGCGCCGAACACATCCTCAATGTCGTGGCGCGCCTGGCCGCGACCGAACCACCACCCAGCGTCGAAACCCACTTGTCGCTCAAGGAAGCCCCCGTCGCTAACACGGCGCGCTACGACCGCCTGCGTGGCCAGGCCGAGGGGGTCGGTCATGCGTGATTTGATGGCGGAACTCAAGGAGCTGCGCCTGCACGGCATGGCCACGGCCTGGGCGGAGTTAACTGCACAGGGTGAGTCGAATACAGCCTCGTCCAAGTGGCTGCTCGAACACCTGCTGGAACAAGAGCACACAGATCGCGCCATGCGCTCGGTGAGCCACCAGATGAACATGGCCAAGCTGCCGATGCACCGCGATCTGGCCGGCTTCGACTTCAGCGCCTCCAGCGCCGACGCTCGCTTGATCAGCGAGCTGGCCAATCTGAGCTTTACCGACACCGCGCAGAACGTGGTGCTGATCGGTGGGCCAGGCACCGGTAAAACCCACCTAGCCACCGCGCTGGCCGTGTCCGGCATCACCCGGCACGGTAAGCGCGTGCGCTTCTACTCCACGGTCGATCTGGTCAATCTGCTGGAGCGCGAAAAACACGACGGCAAAGCCGGGCGGATCGCCCAGGCACTGCTGCGCATGGATCTGGTCATCCTCGACGAACTGGGTTATCTGCCGTTCAGCCAGGCTGGCGGTGCGTTGCTGTTTCACCTGCTGTCCAAGCTGTACGAACACACCAGCGTGGTGATCACCACCAACCTGAGCTTCGCCGAATGGTCGAGCGTGTTCGGCGACGCCAAGATGACCACCGCCCTGCTGGATCGGCTGACCCACCACTGCCACATCGTCGAAACCGGTAACGAGTCCTATCGCCTGCAACACAGTAGCTTGGCGGCCCAGGCCAAGATCAAATCACGGGAGCGAAAGCGTAAGGGCGGCCAGGAACCGGAGGACGATGAG
>NZ_JBLUPX010000074.1:0-1747 GCF_048068235.1 Pseudomonas sp. NY15364
CGCTATTCTGCACCAGGAGCACATGACAGCCGGTCTGTCGTGTGCTCTCTTCTCTCTATGGCCAACCATCACCCCAAAGTCGCCAAGCTGGCGAAAGACCTCGCGTACCGAAAGGGCGAGGTGCTCACGTTAACCACGCGAGAACACGTGCTGCTGGCGGAGCTTGAGGAGATTCGGGGTCAGAAGCAAGCTGCTGAGCAGGTCGTGGCAGAGCTTTCAGACAAAATCCGGGCGTTCGAGCTGGATGCTGGCGATGTTCGTGGGATCCGAGCAACTCCCCGCAAAGAGGGGGTGCGTCATGGAGCCTTCAGAAAGGCTCTGACTCATGCCCTCCAGATGACAAGGGGGGCTCTTCGCACCTCGGAAATCCTGGCGCGGCTGCAATTGGTGGAGGATCCTGAATTCGGTCTTCCGGATGACCACCGCGACGCCATGCACAGAATTGCTCGGGATCTGAGAGTCCTGCGCGACCGAGGCTGTGTAGTCAGGACAGATGGCGGCGGTGCGGGTGTCGAGGCATCCTGGCTGTGGGTAGGTGTGCGCCCTACAGTCCAGGAATCGTCCTGAGTTCGCCCTGGCGCTTGTTGCCTCGGACGTAGTTGCGCCAGTCTGTGGAGTGCGGCGCTTTGACCACCCTGGCAAACAAGTCGGTGACTTGGCCGAGCAGATCAGTGCGGCGCATGTCTTCGCGCCAGTTCATTTCGCAGCTGTAATCCAGCATGTAGCGCGGAGTGATCCGGTGAAAAATGCCGATGAATGCTCGCCGCAATCGCGAGAAATAGCTCTCGGCCTGGTTCTGGTTCACCCCGGCGTCGGTCGAGAACTCCTGGGAGTGGTTGACGGTGTCGTGGCTGAAACCGATGTACTGGAGCTTACGGTAGGCTGGCAGCTCATCCGTGTAGATTTTGCTGCCCTTCTTCACATAGCGCTCGATGAGGGGCACGACCTGGCCGTCTTCGGCGTTGCAGATTGCAGTGACCGTGCGAATCGCACCGGGGCGGCCACCCTGATCAAGCGGGCGCGTATCGCACTCCCTGAATACGATGATGATGCGTCGGTTCTTGTGGAACGGATTTTCTGCTGGCCCGACCTTGTCGCGGTGCTGGTACTTCTTGGGCAGTTTCGGCTTTTCCTTCTCAGGCACCTTGCGGGGCTTGCGCTTCCTGCCGGAGAAGTGGCCGCCGTCAATCTCGACGTGGCCCGACAGTGGCGTGATCTCGGTGGTCACCATGAGCGCCTCGCGCAGCTTGTGCATCAGCACGTAGGCCGTGCGGTACTGGACACCAAGGTGGCGACGGAGCGCCAGGGCCGAAATCCCCTTCTGGTTCATGGCAAACAGGAACAACGCCTTGAGGAGGGTGAGGTAGCTGACCTTGTGACCGTGAAAGGCAGTGCCGCTGGTCAGGGAGAAGGTTTTGAAGCAGTGCTTGCAGCTCCACTGCATGCGTGTCCTGCGGAAATAGTGCTTGTCCTGGACAGCGCAGTCGGGGCAAACCCGCTGGTCTTTCGACTGCCAGCGCATCTGAGCCAGGAAGGAATGCGCCTGCTCCTCGGACAGGCCGTCCAAGTCGGCCATCGAGGTGGAGAGAGCTTCCTTCTTGAGCCAGAAATACGTTGCCATATCGAATCACTGGATAAGTAACCAGTGTCGAGTCTAACGCGGAAACGATAGGTTGCAAGCCTCACGAATGGAGGCTTGCATAACCTTCTGATTTATAAGGATTTGTGCTCCTGGTGCAGAATAGCG
>NZ_JBLUPX010000075.1:0-1698 GCF_048068235.1 Pseudomonas sp. NY15364
TTGCTGACGACCTTCACCCTGGATGTAGCCCATAAACGACAATGCCCCCATCGACTGATGGAGGCATTGTCTTCACCTTGCACTCAGACTGCTAGGTTTTCACACAGTCTGATTTCGCGGCGTTTTTCATGCATCGGCGTTACAGACTCAGCTTGCGATTCGACGCCTTGAGGAACTCTTGCTTGAGCGCCTCGAAGGTGTGTACGGCAGGGAATTGCGGGAACTCGCGAATCACGTTTTCCGGCGCATGGAACAGGATGCCGGCATGGGCTTCGCTGAGCATGGTGGTGTCGTTGTACGAGTCACCAGCCGCGATCACACGATAGTAGAGGCTCTTGAAGGCGAGAACGGATTGGCGTTTGGGATCCTTCTGGCGCAGTTGGTAGCTGACCACACGATCGGTCTCGTCGGTGATCAGGCGGTGGCACAACAGCGTCGGGAAACCCAGCTGACGCATCAGCGGCTGGGAGAACTCATAGAAGGTGTCCGAGAGAATCACCACCTGGAAACGCTCACGCAGCCAGTCGACGAACTCCACGGCGCCATCGAGCGGCTTCAGGGTAGCGATGACGTCCTGGATATCTTTGAGCTTCAGGCCGTGCTCATCGAGAATGCGCAGGCGCTGCTGCATCAGCACGTCATAATCGGGGATGTCGCGGGTGGTCGCCTTGAGCGACTCGATGCCGGTTTTTTCCGCAAAGGCGATCCAGATTTCCGGAACCAGAACACCTTCCAGGTCGAGACACGCGATTTCCACAGGCCACTCCTCGGTTGAGCCAAAAAGGAGCCGGCACTCTAGCCGCTGGGCTTGGTTGGCGCAATGCGACCTGCTTATAACTGGAATGAAGGACATCAAGCGCCTTAGTTATTTAGCCGCATAACCTGCCTTTGCTACCATCGCGCCCTCACGCACACGATCTGGAGTCCTCACCATGGAACTCGACCTGGACGCGCTCAACGCCGAATTCGGCAACCAGCCAGAAAAGCTGGTTCAATGGGCCATCGGACTGGGCAAACCCGCCATCTGCACCACCAACTTCCGCCCCTTCGAAGCGGTGATCCTGCATATGGTCAGCCAGGTCAAACCGGATATCCCGGTGGTCTGGATGGACAGTGGCTACAACACCGAGGCCACCTACCGCTTCGCCGATGAAGTGACACGCAAGCTCAACCTCAACCTCATCACCTACCTGCCCAAGCGTTCGCGTGCGCATCGCGAAGCCATCGATGGCCCGGTACCCGCCCTGGATGATCCGCGCCACGCCGCGTTCACCGAAGAGGTGAAACTCGAGCCGTTCGCCCGCGCCCTACGCGAGACCGCTCCGAGCGTATGGTTCACCGCCCTGCGTGCGACCGACACCGCAGTGCGCGCGCAGATGGAGCCGATCAGCATCAACCCGGACGGTCTGATCAAGGTTGCTCCGTTGCTGCACTGGTCGTCCAAGGATCTGTATCAGTACCTGGTCGCCCATGACCTGCCGAACGAATTCGATTACTTCGACCCAACCAAGGGCGAAGACAATCGCGAGTGCGGCCTGCACCTGAGCCACTGATCACGCTCGTGCGGAAACGAAAATGGCGCCCATTGCAGACTGTGTGAAAACCTAGCAGTCTGAGTGCAAGGTGAAGACAATGCCTCTATCGGTCGATAGGGGCATTGTCGTTTATGGGCTATATCCAAGGTGAAGATCGGCAACA
>NZ_JBLUPX010000076.1:0-1672 GCF_048068235.1 Pseudomonas sp. NY15364
CCGGCGTTTTTCAAGATAGTTGTCGCGTCGACCGTGTTTTCAGGCCGCCTTTTTCTGCGGCTGTTGTTCCTGCTCCCGCTCGGGGTTGAGTGTCACCGCTCCGACCGGCGTCCAGTTGCGTGTGGTGCCTGACCAGCGCTCCGGCATGCGCTGGCGGGCTTCTTGGTACAGCGCATGGCGATGGGCCAGCGCGCGGTGATCTTCACCCCGATGGCGCTCTGCCGGTGTCACGAAACCGATGCGGCTGTGCCGGTGCTCGTGGTTGTACCAGCGGATGAAATCTCTCACCCAGCAACGTGCCGCTTCCAGGTCGGCGAAGCCTTGTTTCGGCCACTGCGGGCAGTATTTCAGCGTGCGGAACAGCGATTCCGAGTAGGGGTTGTCGTCGCTCACCCGCGGGCGGTTGTGCGACGGCGTGACGCCCAGGTCGTACATCTTTTGCAGCATGGTCGCCGATTTCATCGGTGCACCGTTGTCCGAGTGCAGTACCGGCGGCTTGAGCAGGCACTGCTCGCTGAGCACGCTGCGTTGCAGCAGCATGGCACCCAGCTCGCCGCTTTCCTGTTCGTGGACCTCCCAGCCCACCGCCTTGCGGCTGTAGATGTCTTCGATCAGGTACAGGTAGAAATACTTCCCGCGTACCGCCGCCGGGAGATAGGTGATGTCCCATGACCAGACCTGATTGGCGGCGGTCGCTACATGGCTGGTCGGCGCTTTCACCGTGCGCGGTGGCTGGCTGCGACCGCGGCGATGCTGCTGATCGGCTGCGTGCAGGACGCGGTAGAACGTCGACTCCGAGGCCAGGTAACGCCCGGCATCCGCCAGCCTCGGCACGATCTGGCTGGGCGGCAGATGCGCGTATTCCGGGCTGTTGCAGACGGCCAGGATGGCTTCGCGCTCAGCCGGGCTCAGTGCATTGCGCGGCACCGGTCGCTTGGCTGTGGGGCGGGCATCAGCGCGCACGACGTTCTCCTCGGTCCAGCGTTGCAGGGTGCGCAGGGACACGCTCAGCTCCTTGCAGGCCAACGTTTTACGGGCACCTGCGGCGACGGCTTCGTTCAGCCATTCAACGAGTTTCTGCCGTTCTGGCAGCGGGATCAGTTGTCCTCGCTGTCGTTGCCCCAGTAGGCGTTCAGCTTTTTTCGCAGCACCAGAATCGCTGCCGCCTCGGCCAACGCCTTGTCCTTGCGGCGCAGCTCGCGCTCCAGCTCACGGATGCGTTTCTTGTCTGCCTTGGCTTGCTCGCGCTCGGCCTGTCGCTGCGCCTGTGCCGACTGCTGGCCGCTGATGCACGCCTGCCGCCAGGTCTGCACCTGCTCGGGGTAGAGCCCCTTACGTCGGCAGTACTCGCTCAGTTCGATTTCCGACAGCGCAGCGGTTTCCAGCACGACGGCGAACTTGGCCTCGGCCGACCAGTCATCGGGCAGTTTCTTGTCTCCTGGCACGGGGGCTCCTTCAGCCTTGGCCTGTTTGCGCCAAGCATACAGGGTCATCTCGGAGACGCCTTCCTGGCGGGCGACCTCAGCCACGGACAGGTTGATCGGTGGCAGCAGCTTCTTCAGCAGGGCAGCTTTTCGTTCAGCAGAGTAACGCGGCATTGCATGGCTCTTTCCGCCCCCGGGGTTCAGTTTGGGTGAATCCGATCAGGCGACAACTATCCTGACACCGGGGG
>NZ_JBLUPX010000078.1:0-1265 GCF_048068235.1 Pseudomonas sp. NY15364
TGTCACGCTGTCCGGCGCTGCTACTGGCACGCTAACTGGCACAGGCGCAGGCAACCGTGTATCGCTGACTTTTACCCCTACTGCCGGCACTCTGACGCTGACGGTATCCGGTAGCGTGACCAGCGCCCAACTCGAACTCGGCGCATTCCCAACATCCCACATCCCCACAACCACAGCTCAGGTAACGCGGGCTGCGGATCAGTGCGTGGTGAGTAATCTGGCGGATTGGTATAGGGCTGACGAGTTTTCAATTTTTGCTAGCGCTGTTCGCACCCAATTAGGTAGTAGTGCGATCTACGAACTGGAGCGGGACACGGGTAACCGTGTATGGAACAGATCAAATTTCGTCGGCACTTCTGAACAGCTCGTAGTGGTTGTCGGAGGTGTTAATCAGGCGGTATTTGCTCCCCCCGCTGCTCTTAATCACAGGTCTGCTCTAGCCGTGAAAGCTAACGCCTTTGCCGCATCGCTGAATGGTGCTGCACCACTGATTGATAACAGTGGGTCTATACCTTCAGGGGCGACCATCTTGCGAATCGGCGCGTCTGACGGGGGCGCCCGCATCAACGGCCACATCGAATCCCTCCAATACATCCCCCGCGCCCTTTCCGATACCGAGCTTCAGAGGATCACGGCATGACACCTTGCTATCTACAGACAGACACCGAGGCGGGCATGTGGGCGGCTCTCACTGAGCTTGGTTTTGTTGTCGAGCATGAGGGCGAGCAGTACATCACAGTGGAGCATTCCATCATCGGGCAATGGTTCGAGCGCACTGGTGGCACCGATGAAGAGCCAGTGATGGAGCCGCTGCCGGGCTGGCATTTCAACCTGATGCTGACAGAGGTGCCCGCAGAGTGGCCTGCCGGCGTGATTCAGCACACGCCATCGACACCGTGGCGGGTGTGGAGATGAAAGGCAGCAGCAAGGTTCCCGCGCTAACCGCCTTTGCGCTGGCCGGACTGTGCGCCGCCATGCTGATGATGCTCGCCGGCTGCGACGATCAGCCGAAGCCAAAGATCAAAGAGGCGCTGGTCGTGATCAAGATCGTTGACGCCCCAGCGCCCGACTGGCCTTCCGGCACGGCAGCTATTACTCGCGGGTCGGGTACCGGCCTATCCACTATCGAGATACTGCGCGACTACTACCCGGAGTGCGTGACGCATGAGGTGCGGCATGTGTTTGAGGGTAAGTGGCACGACCAGCGCACTACCTGTAGGTGATGCACCACCACACACCAGCCCGCTCTTGCGGGTTTTTATTGC
>NZ_JBLUPX010000079.1:0-1215 GCF_048068235.1 Pseudomonas sp. NY15364
CTACGCCGCGATGCAGCGGTAGGCGTGGACGGCTTGTCGTGGCGGGAATACGAGGAAGGTCTTCTCCAGCGGGTAACCGATTTGCACGCAAGGCTCCACGGTGGAGCCTATCGGGCAACGCCATCACGACGGGTCTACATTCCCAAAACCGATGGCAGGCAGCGCCCACTGGGTATTGCCTCTCTGGAGGACAAAATCGTACAGCAGGCAGTCGTTACTGTTCTGAATGCGATCTATGAAGAAGACTTTCTAGGGTTCTCGTATGGGTTTCGACCGGGACGTAGCCAGCACGATGCGCTGGATGCGCTGACAGTCGCGCTCAAGGGTCAGAAGGTGAACTGGATACTGGATGCGGATATCACGTCGTTCTTCGATGAGATCGACCATGAATGGATGCTGATGTTTCTGGGTCACCGGATTGCAGACCGGCGCCTGCTCGGGCTTATCTGCAAATGGCTTCAGGCGGGTGTTATGGAAGATGGCCGTAGGATTGCTGCGACCAAGGGGACGCCTCAAGGCGCAGTGATATCGCCATTGCTGGCGAATATCTATCTTCACTACGTGCTGGATCTGTGGGCAAGGCAGTGGCGCCAGCGGCATGCCCGTGGCGATGTAATTATTGTGCGCTATGCGGACGACAGCGTGGTGGGTTTCAGGACGAAAGTGCAGGCTCAGCAATTTCTGGTGCAGTTGCAGGAGCGCTTGGCCAGGTTCGGTTTATCACTCAACGCATCGAAGACACGGCTGATTGAGTTTGGTCGTTTTGCTGCGAGAAATCGTAGGAAGCGAGGCTTGGGTAAACCGGAAACGTTTGACTTTCTGGGCTTCACACATTGTTGCAGCACCAACAGAAGCGGTGGTTTTCAAGTACTGCGACTGACGGTCAAGAAGCGAATGCGTGCAACACTACTGGCCATTCGGGATGAGCTGAAACGTCGACGTCATGAACCCATCCGGGTTCAAGGGCAATGGCTCACTCGGGTGGTGAGTGGTTACCTCAATTACCACGCGGTGCCGGGAAACCTGATACGTCTTGGTGGTTTTCGTTCGGCGGTCTGCCGCCTCTGGCGGCAAGCTCTCAAGCAGCGCAGCCAGCGTAGCCGGCTCCAGTGGTCACGCTTTGGTCGTCTCGCAGACATCTACATACCGAAGCCCAGAACTGCACATCCCTATCCGGAGGAACGCTTCGCGTCACGAACCTGAGGCAGGAGCCGT
>NZ_JBLUPX010000080.1:0-1048 GCF_048068235.1 Pseudomonas sp. NY15364
GATGCAGCCGGCGTTCGCTTACCTGCCAATCACTGCCATCGCCGCGAGCGAGAGCGGGGTGCGGCTCACCGTGGAGCACGGCCTGGCCGGCGACTGGCCGGTGTGGGTGCGGGGTGTAACTGGCATGCCCGACCTCAACCGCGACCCGCGCGCGGCGCTGCCCTGGCGTGCGAAACGGATTGATGCCAGCACACTGGAGATCAACGCGCTGTCCGGCGCCGGCCTGCAGCCGCGCGGCGGTGAGCTGGTGTACAAGCTGCCGGTTGACCTGGACGGTGCAACGATCCGCGCCAGCTTGCTCGATGCCAGCGGCACTCTGCTGTTGGAGATCCCGGCCACGATCATCGGCCCGGGGGCGGTCGAACTGGAGCTGACCGACGAGCAGACCGCAGCACTCAGCACCCGCGTGGCGACCTGGGCGCTTGACGTAGAGCAGGGCGGCGACGTGTACCGCGCCATCACCGGCCAGGCGCGGGTCTGGCCGGCTGGCTCACTGCCGCCATGCAACAGCAGTGGCTGGGTTACCATCGGCGGCGAGCAAGGGCCGAGGGGCGCAGACGGCGCGACCGTGACCGCAGCAGAGGTCGACCCTGACGGCTATCTCGTGCTGACGATGAGCGACCACAGCGTCATCCGCAGCGAGTCCCCGGTTGACCGGCCGTGGGGCACTATCTCGGGTGATATCACCGCGCAGGCCGACCTGATGGAACTGCTGGGCGATCTGCAGGACAGCATCCCGGCAGCGCCTGCCGACATCGGCGCGGCCACCGCTGCGCAAGGCGCGCTGGCTGATTCAGCGGTGCAGCCGGGAGACCTGGCGCCGGCTGCGTTCAGCGGGCAGTATTCTGACCTCGACGGATTGCCCGCCCTTGGCAGTGCCGCTGCCGCTGATGTTGGGGATTTTGCTACGGCGGCCCAGGGCGAACGGGCAGACACGGCCGTACAGCCTGCCGACATTGCAGACGTGGTGCGCGACGGTGACTCGCGGCTCAGTGACTCCCGCACCCCGACTGGCGGCGCCGGCGGCGTGCTGTCGGGCAGCTACCCA
>NZ_JBLUPX010000081.1:0-1041 GCF_048068235.1 Pseudomonas sp. NY15364
GCCAAGGCGCGGGAAAGTCGCATAAAAAATCCGATGCTCAAAACAAGCATCGGATTTTCGTTTCAGTGCGCAGAAGGTCAAGCTGTAGCGCTTAACTGACTGGCATTAGCCATCAGGCTGCCGTTCTCGTTTATCGCTCAAGCATCAAAGCCGCGTGCTCAGCCAGGACAGCAGCAGGGCTGAGCCCAGGCAGACGGCGCCGAAACGGTAGAAGAAACGATTGATGCGCAGAGTACGCTCGTCCTGTGCTTCGCCTTCGTCCAGCTCACCCTGAGCCAGCACGCGCGCCATACCGCGCTGCTCACGCACGCGGGTCATCAGACACAGCCAACCACCCGCCAACGCGAAGAACAATCCCAGCGAATTCACCACCCCGGCCGGATGGGCGAGGAACAGTGACCACAACATCTGCAGCGACATGCAACACCTCGAGAGCAGCATGGTGCAGCAACCTCGCCACCGCACCAGAATGGGGATTTGGGCCGAGAAGCGGTGCGTCTCAACCCTCGAAAAGTCGTCGCGCAGTGTACTGAAATACCTCTTTTATAAGGTTCGTTTCCGACGAACGCGCCCCGCTATCCCGAAATCGTCTGAAAACTGTCATATGCCTGGCCTAGGGTTTGTATCTCCAAGAGTGACCAAACAGTCACGACTGTTGCTGGAGCCAAACCTCAATGTCCCTGGAGGACCTGCCATGCTCAATTCTCAACCGCTGGACCGCGATTACCTGATCGACTCGCTGGATGAAGTGGACGCCGTGGTCGACGAGCTATCTTTCAACGTGCAGGACCAGCACTGGCTGGTGTACTGCGCCCTTGGCGGACATGAGCATTACGACCTGCCGGATATCGACAACCGTACCGGCATGAGCCTGCCGGAGTTCTACGCCGAAGCAGCATGAAGGCCCAGGACAAATGAAAACGCCCCGCAATCAGACTGTGTGAAAACGTTCTGAACTGAACCGGTTCAATACAAACGCCTCGATTGATTCGGGGCGTTTGTGTTTTTACTGGTGCAATGATGCAAAGTGCAGCGCTCAGG
>NZ_JBLUPX010000082.1:0-948 GCF_048068235.1 Pseudomonas sp. NY15364
GCGTCTTCGGCTGCCTGGCCGAGCTGGGCAGTGATGGAATTGCCGGCGTCACGACTGCGTTGCTCAGCGGCTGCGAGGCGCTGCTGCAGGCGCTCAAGAGCGGTACCAGCGCGCTCAGCATCAGAGCGAGCTTGATCCAGTTGTTTCTGTGCATCTGCATCTGCCTTCTCGATTGCGGCCTGGCGCCGCTGGTTTTCCTGAATGACGTACATCGCCGCGCGCTGGTCGCGCTCGGCGACTTCGGCCCGGTAGTTGCTGAATGAGGACCGCTCGGTCTCAAGCTGGGACTGCAGACTGTAGACGCGGACCTGCTGCACGCCGCCGACTGCCAGGGCCAGTGCCACACCAGCTATCCACGGCCAGGCCCAGGACGGGACTAGCTTTAGCCAGGGGATCATGACACGGCCTCAAACATAGCCCGCTCAGCAGCCCGGCGCTTCACCAGTCCCGGAAGCTCTTTGCCACCAGCCTTTGTCCAGCGGCCGAACTGAGCGGCGGCGCCCTTGTAGTCGCCCGCATTGAGCAAGCGCAGCAGCGTCGAATTGCCGAGGTTGGCGGCGCCAAGGTTGTAGGTGAAGGAGACCAAGGCGTCGAGCTGGCCCTGCGTCAGCGGAACCTTGACCAGGCGCAGAACCTGATCCTCGAACCGCTTGGCGTCGTCGCGCAGCAGTTCCTCGGCTCGCTCCTTGGTGATGATCTGCCCCTCTTTCACGCCGGCAGTTGTGCCATAGCCGATCGTCCAAACATCCGCCGGGCATTTGTAGGCAGACAGGCGCAGCCCCTCGAAGGACTTGATCAGGTCAAGCCCCTTCTGTGATGTGTGCATGTTTTCTCCGGGCAATAAAAACCCGCAAGAGCGGGCTGGTGTGTGGTGGTGCATCACCTACAGGTAGTGCGCTGGTCGTGCCACTTACCCTCAAACACATGCCGCACCTCATGCGTCACGCA
>NZ_JBLUPX010000083.1:0-944 GCF_048068235.1 Pseudomonas sp. NY15364
CGAGGACTACACCACTGCCGAGAAAAGCAAGCTGGCCGGGAAGCTCGACGCCACTGCCACAGCCGCAGACTCCAGCAAACTCAACGGCCAGCCTGCCAGCTACTACGCCACCGCTGCACAGATAGGCGACATTGCCACCGCCCTCGATCTGATTAACGGAGAGGTGATCTGATGGCTATCGCAGACAAGCTGACGTATCTCAACACGACCAAACTGTTGCTGCGTGACGCCATCCGCCGTGCAGGCCACTACCTGCCGGATGCAGCCACTTTCCGCTCGTATCCCTACGCGCTGCTGCCCGATGAAGCCAGCCTGAGTCTGGATTTCGTGCGGGGTGAGTACGTTGCACACAACTGGCGCGACGGGACGGTATCGCGTGCGGGCCTGTCCAGCATCATGACCACCACTCGCGCATCAGGTGGCGGATATTTCGACCACATGGGCGTGTATCAGTGGGCAGCGAACAACGTGCCCCGCATCGACCACGATCCCGCCACGCTCAGTACATCGACCAGCAGCATTGCGCTCGGGGCCGGGATCAAGACGTTTGCCGTGAGCCGCCTGTACCCGGTAGGCGAGTACGTCCGCGCCACATACGATGGCAGCAACTGGATGGCCGGGCGTGTCACTGCATCGACCGGCAGCAGCGTAACGCTGTGGGTGGATCGCGTAGTCGGCTCGGGGACGTATTCGGCGTGGACGGTGATTCGGGTGCGGGGGCTGCTGATCGAGGAAAGCAGGACGAATTTGCTGCTCAACTCAGCGACGCTTGCTACTCAGTCCGTCACCGTTACAGCCGTGGCGCACACGCTGTCGTTTTACGGCACCGGCTCTGTCACGCTGTCCGGCGCTGCTACTGGCACGCTAACTGGCACAGGCGCAGGCAACCGTGTATCGCTGACTTTTACCCCTACTGCCGGCACTCTGACGCTGACGGTATCCGG
>NZ_JBLUPX010000084.1:0-940 GCF_048068235.1 Pseudomonas sp. NY15364
CGATCGCCGGCGCGGCAATGTTCTACCGTGTCGCCCTGGTGGGCGGTGTCCGTGATGACCTGCTGACGCTGCCGGCGAGCCCGCAATCGTTCAGTGTTGGCCAGGCTGAGGCCACATTCACGTTCAACAACACGACGACGGGAGCGCAACCAGATCTGCAGCCCGCAACGCGGACGTATGACCTAAATTCGTTGGAGTTGTTGGGGAGCCAGTTCCCGTTACCGGCCGGCGCCGAGCTTTCGCTTTCGCCGCCTTCGCCGTATGGCGCTGCAGGCGCGTACTCACCGAATGGCGATCGCTATGCCTTGTCGGTGACTCTGCGTTATGCCGCCGGCGCCGAGGAGCGTGCTGAACTGCTGATCTACGATGCGGCCACGCACGAACTGCAGGCCAGTTACAACCTGGGTGCCGACGCAACCTCGATGTACTACGTACCCGTTTGGTCGCCTGATGGCGGCTGGATTGGCGTTCTGCTCGATGAGTCATCCGACCTAGCTGCAACGCTCAATGTTGAGGCGGGCGAGCTAGTGCTTACGCCCCGGCCGGACAGCGGCCCGGCGCGTGTGCAGGTCACGTCGCTGATGACGAACGACGGGCAACTGATCTTTGACTGGTCGACGTTCCGCGCCATGCAGGCCGGGGCGATGGTGGAGCCGATGCTTGCGCTGCCTGGCGACGGGTACCACCTGCTGCTCGCCAGCAACAACTGATCCACCTCGGCCTGTCCTGGCCACCCGCTTACTCAATGCAGATAGGAGCCAGCCATGCAGCCGGCCTGTGTAGACCTGCCCATCATTCCGGGCACCACCTACCGCGACACCGTGCGGCTGATGCAGCCGGCGTTCGCTTACCTGCCAATCACTGCCATCGCCGCGAGCGAGAGCGGGGTGCGGCTCACCGTGGAGCACGGCCTGGCCGGCGACTGGCCGGTGTGGGTGCG
>NZ_JBLUPX010000085.1:0-842 GCF_048068235.1 Pseudomonas sp. NY15364
AGTGCTTACCGTGACGCGCGGGCTGGAGGGCAACGAACGAGCGTGGCCGGCCGGCGCGATAGTGTTTGCCGGCATTACTGCAGGCATGCTGCAAGAACTGGCCGAGCGCGGCGGCGATCTTGGCCAGGCGACTGGTGCCTCTGTGGTGCTCGATGCCGGCCAGGCGCCGACGTGGCTGGTTTCGCTCGAGCAGGATACGACTGTAACCCTTGCTGTCGCGCCCGCCGGCGCCCGGCTGACTGCGCTGATTGTTCAGGACTCGGTTGGTGGCCACGCTCTGGCTTGGCCTGCCGATACCGAGTGGTCCGGCAGCGCTGCGCCGGGCCTGCAACCCGATCAGGCGTCGCGGGCGGAACTGTGGAGCCTCGGCGCCGGCCGCTGGCTTGGGAGCATGATGGTCTATGCCGGTGGTGATGAGCCGCCTGTTGTGTACGCGCCTCGCTATGCGGCTGCCTGGTGGGTAAACGAGGGCGTGACCGTTGGACTGTTCGATGGTGCCGGCGTGATGCTGGGCTCTGTTGTGCTCAGCCCCAACTACACGATTCCGCAGATCGGCCTGGCACTGTCGCGCGATGCTGGGCATATCGTGCTTGCGCTGCAGAACGAGCAGCAGGCGTGGATCATTGAGACTGTCGGCTGGACATCGATCCGCGTCAATGCGCCGGCCTGGACGCTGGGCCCATGCTTGGCGCCGTTTCAGATCCGCGACGGCTATCTGTACGGCGTTGAGCCGATCGCCGGCGCGGCAATGTTCTACCGTGTCGCCCTGGTGGGCGGTGTCCGTGATGACCTGCTGACGCTGCCGGCGAGCCCGCAATCGTTCAGTGTTGGCCAGGCTGAGG
>NZ_JBLUPX010000086.1:0-842 GCF_048068235.1 Pseudomonas sp. NY15364
AGTGCTTACCGTGACGCGCGGGCTGGAGGGCAACGAACGAGCGTGGCCGGCCGGCGCGATAGTGTTTGCCGGCATTACTGCAGGCATGCTGCAAGAACTGGCCGAGCGCGGTGGCGAACTGGGCCAGGCGACTGGTGCAGCGGTGCTGCTCGATGCCGCCCAGGCGCCGACGTGGCTGGTTCCGCTCGAACAGGATGCGACTGTAACCCTTGCTGTCGCGCCCGCCGGCGCTCGGCTGACTGCGCTGATTGTTCAGGACTCGGTTGGTGGCCACGCTCTGGCTTGGCCTGCCGATACCGAGTGGACCGGCAGCGCTGCGCCGGGCCTGCAACCCGATCAGGCGTCGCGGGCGGAACTGTGGAGCCTCGGTGCTGGTCGCTGGCTTGGGAGCATGATGGTCTATGCCGGTGGTGATGAGCCGCCTGTTGTGTACGCGCCTCGCTATGCTGCCGCCTGGCGGGTAAATGACGGCGTGACCGTTGGACTGTTCGATGGTGCCGGCGTGATGCTGGGCTCTGTTGTGCTCAGCCCCAACTACACGATTCCGCAGATCGGCCTGGCACTGTCGCGCGATGCTGGACATATCGTGATTGCGCTGCAGAACGAGCAGCAGGCGTGGATCATTGAGACTGTCGGCTGGACATCGATCCGCGTCAATGCGCCGGCCTGGGCGCTAGGCCCATGCTTGGCGCCGTTTCAGATCCGCGACGGCTATCTGTACGGCGTTGAGACGATCGCCGGCGCGGCAATGTTCTACCGTGTCGCCCTGGTGGGCGGTGTCCGTGATGACCTGCTGACGCTGCCGGCGAGCCCGCAATCGTTCAGTGTTGGCCAGGCTGAGG
>NZ_JBLUPX010000087.1:0-840 GCF_048068235.1 Pseudomonas sp. NY15364
CAAGGAACTGCGTGAGCTGGCAGCCGCGTGCAACGAAGTGGCGGATTGGCTGGATGAACGCGCCGTAAAAGCCCAGCAACCCAGCCAGAGCGAAGAAGGAGAGGTGTGATGGCTACCCACTTCGACCCGCGACCAAACGATGACGCTCCTGATCAGGCTCCGTGCGGAACCTGGCTCGGAGATAGTAGCGAGCTATCCGCCAACTGGGCGCACGTCGATTGCCGACTGTGCCTGCAACGCAAATCTCAAATCATGGCTGCGCACTCCATGGAGGAGGCCGCCATTGTCGAGCAGATGGGCGATATGGCTTCGTACATGCGCCAAGCAGAGGCCACCGAAGAAGGAGAGGTGTGATGGCTGTCTACGTCGACGACGAGCGAATGCCCTACAGACGCATGCTCATGTGCCACATGCTGGCGGACACCACCGAGGAACTGCTGGAAATGGCCGACAAGATCGGTGTACAGCGTAGGTGGCTCCAGCACTCCGGCACGCCCAAGGAACACTTCGACATCTGCCTGAGCAAGCGCGCCAAGGCTCTCCAGCACGGAGCCCTTGATGCTGACCGCGCCAAGGTTGTCGAGATCATAAGAACGAAGCGTGAACGCGCAGCAGGAGGTCAAGATGAGTGAGCTGACACAGGCCAAAGCAAAGGAGTTGCTTGATTACGACCCAGAAACAGGGCGGATCACATGGAAGGTCAGCCCATGCCAATCAATCCCAGCTGGATCTCCTGCTGGCGGAATTCACGTCGAAGGGTATCTGCGGATCAAGGTCAACTACCACGGATACCTTGCTCACCGCCTTATTTTCTTCATGCAAACAGGACGGTGGCCAGTG
>NZ_JBLUPX010000088.1:0-774 GCF_048068235.1 Pseudomonas sp. NY15364
CAAGGAACTGCGTGAGCTGGCAGCCGCGTGCAACGAAGTGGCGGATTGGCTGGATGAACGCGCCGTAAAAGCCCAGCAACCCAGCCAGAGCGAAGAAGGAGAGGTGTGATGCCGACAATCCACATCACCAGCGGCCCAAGCCGCAAGAAGCCGAAAGCCGGCGACGAGAAGATAGTCAAGGGCGTGACCATGATCCGTCAGCAGCGCCGAGTGCCGCCAGGTCAACCGCATGCAGGCGCCTACATCGTGAGCAGCGGCAAGCCGTGCTGGGAATGGGTCGAGAAAGGCAGCGCGGATGATCGTTCTCGCCCGTATCGCCCCGCCGCTGCCGCCGAAGAAGGAGAAGTGTGATGCCAGCCGACAACGTGACCAGCTTCGACTACACGGATCGACTCGGCATCCAGAAGATGCCGCCCGGTTATCTGCTGATCGGCCTCGATAGCGGCCACTTCATGTGGGAGCGCGTGAGCGACGAGGAAGAGTCAGCCATCCATTGGAACAAGTGGGAAGTCCGACGCTGGGCTTGGCTAGACCACAATGAGCGCGCAGGAGGTCAAGATGAGTGAGCTGACACAGGCCAAAGCAAAGGAGTTGCTCGATTACGACCCAGAAACAGGGCGGATCACATGGAAGGTCAGCCCATGCCAATCAATCCCAGCCGGTTCTCCTGCTGGCGGAATTCACGTCGAAGGGTATCTGCGGATCAAGGTCAACTACCACGGATACCTTGCTCACCGCCTTATTTTCTTCATGCAAACAGGACGGTGGCCAGTG
>NZ_JBLUPX010000089.1:0-684 GCF_048068235.1 Pseudomonas sp. NY15364
AGCTTGATCAGTGGGGAGCTGGTGGCCATCGATGGCAGCAAGTTCCAAGCGGTAGCTTCGCTGCGCAAGCACCTGAGCGTGGAGAAGCTCAAGCGTCAACAAGCGAAGCTGGAAAAACACATTGCCCAGTACCTGGCCCAGCTTGATGAGGGTGATGCACAAGACGCGCAAGAGACGATTGACCGGGCAGCGGTGAAACAGGCGCTACGCCAGCTACAGGATCGCCATGCCGATAACTTGACCGTAAAAGCGCTGATGGAGGCGCAGGGCCTGGAACAGTTCGTCGAAGGCGAAGCGGATGCCAAGAAGATGCGCTGCTCAGGCAAGAGCCCTTGCGTGGCCTACAACGTGCAGAGCGCTGTCGATGCCGAGCATGGCCTGATCGTGCATCACGAAGTGACCAGTGACTGCACCGACAACCAGCAGTTGGAGCCGATGGCCAAAGCGACTCAGGCGGTTCTGCAGCAGCCTGAGCTGACCGTCACGGCTGATGCAGGTTATTCCAACGGGGCGCAGTTTCAGGCCTGCGAAGAAGCGGGCATTACGGCTTTCGTCCCCGTGAATCGCGCGCCCAACAACCAGGGCGGCGGCACACTGTTTGCGCGTCAGGACTTCACTTACGATCCTGCGACCGACAGCTTCCAATGTCCTGCGGGCAAGACCCTGTCGCTCAAACAGCTCAAT
>NZ_JBLUPX010000090.1:0-650 GCF_048068235.1 Pseudomonas sp. NY15364
CCACCGTATGCGCTTCTTCACTTGACCATATAACCCCAAGCAATCTGGTTACTGTCTCAATCGTGAAGACGACATTCGCCGAAAATTTGCGTCTTGAGAACTACAAATTTTACCTTGACCAGATCAATTGCCAGTGAAAGCAATTAATCAGTCACTTCTATCACATATCCAAATTTTTAAAGAACGATATTCGTACCGGTCAAAAGACCAGAAATCAGCACTCGCCAGGTCTACCCTGAAGCGCTCATTTCTGAACTCTTTCTCTTCTCACCGTAACCGCGTAGAGAGTGGTGGAGCCAAGCGGGATCGAACCGCTGACCTCCTGCGTGCAAGGCAGGCGCTCTCCCAGCTGAGCTATGGCCCCGTATTCTTCTGCACCAAGCAATTGGTAGGTCTGGGCAGATTTGAACTGCCGACCTCACCCTTATCAGGGGTGCGCTCTAACCAACTGAGCTACAGACCTATAACAGGGTCGCGTTACAGCATCGTCTTCGACTATGAATCAAGCAATTCGTGTGGGAACTTATGAAGAAGCTGATGTCTTCGATTAAGGAGGTGATCCAGCCGCAGGTTCCCCTACGGCTACCTTGTTACGACTTCACCCCAGTCATGAATCACTCCGTGGTAACCGTCCCCCCGAAGGTTAGACT
>NZ_JBLUPX010000091.1:0-632 GCF_048068235.1 Pseudomonas sp. NY15364
AGCCCCCTCCCTGCCGGCTGCTGGATCGGCTGTGGAAGAGGTGGAGGCGGTTGCGTGGCAGGATGCCGATAATCCCATGTACACCACCGCCGAGCGGCGCGTGATGTTGGATTGGGTAAACAACGATTACCCAATCACCCCTCTCATGACCGTCGCCCAGCACAACCGCATAGTCGCCGCCCTTTCCGCCCAGCAGTCCGCGCCCGAGCGGGTGAGCGTGCCGAGGGAGTTAGTTCAGAGAGCTGCTAGACACCTAAATGACTGGCTTGAGCTGGATCAATGTGAATGCGAAGGCCCGCACTACTGCGGGCGCACGCAGGTAGCGGCAACAAATCGCCAACTCCGCGCCCTTCTCAATGGGGGTGAGGCATGAGCGACTTCGAGCGAGAGGTGAGCGAAAGCGCGCGTGGATGGATGCGCACGCTTGGCAACTTTTCACCAGTAGTCAACCCGGATTACCGCGAGGTCAATGGGTCGATGCTTGGCGAATACGGAGACGCCGAGAAAACCTATTTCGACAGCAAGGAACTGCGTGAGCTGGCAGCCGCGTGCAACGAAGTGGCGGATTGGCTGGATGAACGCGCCGTAAAAGCCCAGCAACCCAGCCAGAGCGAAGAAGGAGAGGTGTGATG
>NZ_JBLUPX010000092.1:0-630 GCF_048068235.1 Pseudomonas sp. NY15364
CCACCGTATGCGCTTCTTCACTTGACCATATAACCCCAAGCAATCTGGTTACTGTCTCAATCGTGAAGACGACATTCGCCGAAAATTTGCGTCTTGAGAACTACAAATTTTGCCTTGATTAACAACGTGCAGTGAAACACGCTGTTAGTCACTTCTATCACATATCCAAATTTTTAAAGAACGAGTACCGGTCAAAAGACCAGAAATCAGCACTCAACAGGCAACCCTGAAGCGCTCATTTCTGAACTCTCTACGATCATGCTGTAATGGTGGAGCCAAGCGGGATCGAACCGCTGACCTCCTGCGTGCAAAGCAGGCGCTCTCCCAGCTGAGCTATGGCCCCGTAAGCATCTGCACCTGAATTGGTAGGTCTGGGCAGATTTGAACTGCCGACCTCACCCTTATCAGGGGTGCGCTCTAACCAACTGAGCTACAGACCTATAACAGGGTCGCCGCGTTACAGCATCGTCTTCTACAAGGAATCAAGCAATTCGTGTGGGAGCTTATGAGAAAGCTGAAGTCTTCGATTAAGGAGGTGATCCAGCCGCAGGTTCCCCTACGGCTACCTTGTTACGACTTCACCCCAGTCATGAATCACTCCGTGGTAACCGTCCCCCCGAAGGTTAGACT
>NZ_JBLUPX010000093.1:0-626 GCF_048068235.1 Pseudomonas sp. NY15364
GCCATGAACACGGCGGGGTGGCTCATGACGATATTCTCGATGTCGATGGTCGACAGCCATTCGCCTCCGGACTTGACCACATCCTTGCTGCGATCCGTCAGTTGCAGGTAGCCATTGCCGTCGAGGGTTGCCACGTCGCCAGTGGCGAACCAGCCATCGTCCAGGCGCTGCTCGCACTCATCCTTGAAGTAAGAACTGATCACCCAGTGACCCTTGACCTGCAGGTGGCCGCAACTCTGGCCATTACGCGGTTGCGGGTTACCCTGATCGTCGACGATGCGCAGATCGACGCCGAACACCGGGCGCCCTTGTTTCAGACGCAACCGTTGCTGTTCCTCGCGGCTGAGGCCGGCATGCTCGGCCATCAACACCGAGGCCGTGCCAAGCGGCGATGTTTCAGTCATGCCCCAGGCGTGGATCACCTCGACCTGGTAGCGATCCTCGAAGTGCGCTTGCATGCTTGGCGTACAGGCAGCGCCACCGATGGTGGTCTTCTTCAGTGATGAAAAAGTGCCGTTGCAGGCATCGACATGCTCCAGCAGCATTTGCCAGACCGTCGGCACACCGAGCGCAATGGTGACCTGCTCCTGCTCGATCAGCTGGTACACAGAGCGCCCGTCCAGCGC
>NZ_JBLUPX010000094.1:0-549 GCF_048068235.1 Pseudomonas sp. NY15364
TCGGGCCATTGTTTACGCGCCTGCGGCGAGGTCTTTAGCGAGACGATGGCATCGTGGCGCCCTAACTTACGCAGCACCTCGTATTGAGCATCCTTGCGCAGCGGCAGTAACCAATGGCGCTGAGTGCCTGTCTGTTGCCAGCGATGAAGTAACCCCAGTGAATAGAAGCCACGGTCGAACAAGGTCAGCGAGTGATCGGGTGTACTGTCGATCAGTTGTTCGGCCAGTTTCATCTCGTTGCTGTGGTAGCCGGCAAAAGCACTACTCACCAGCATGTGGCTGGTCAGCTCCATCTGGCAGACCATGCGAACTTGGGGATAGCCGGTATCGCCATGCTGATTACTGGCGCTGCCATAGTGCTTGCGGTTGTCGTCCGTATCCGGTGTGCGCCAGACCACGCCATCGACACTGAGCAGGCGCAAACCGGCCCAAGTGGGGTGATTGGCGCTGGCATGCCAGCGTTGTTGAGTCAGGGAAAAGACTTCTCGCACCGCAGCGCTGCCCAAACGCTGGCGACCTTGCACGATTGCACTGGGTGCTACCAATGGC
>NZ_JBLUPX010000095.1:0-524 GCF_048068235.1 Pseudomonas sp. NY15364
TGGCGTTCTCGGCGCGGTTGTTGTCGATCGGTAGATGCCCGCCTTCGATGTAGCGCACCAGCCTGCTCCAGTTGCTGGCCAAGTAGTTTACCGCCTTGCCCAGGGCCGTCTGCCCAGCGACCTGCGGCTGGGTTTTGTCCAGCCAGGCCTTGAGTTGGTCGATCAGGGGCTGGCTGCGTTGCTGGCGGACGTCGAGGCGTTCGCTATGGTTAGCGTCCTTCAGGTCACGCTCGATGCCGTAGAGCTTGTTGATCAGGCTCAGCGCCACGTCGGCACGCCCAGTCTTGCCCTTGGGCTGCACCTTTTGGGCTTCGACGAACTTGCGTCGCGCATGCGCCCAGCAGCCCAGGCGTTCGATGCCGTCACGTGCCGCCACGGCGTTGTAGCCGGCGTAGTCGTCGGTCATCAGGTAGCCGCGGTAGCCATCGAGCAGGCGTAGCGGCACCTCCTGCGCGCGGCTGGCTGTGTAGTCGAAAAGGATCACCGGCTTGTCCGGCGGCCCACCGCTTTGCACCCACATCCAG
>NZ_JBLUPX010000096.1:0-521 GCF_048068235.1 Pseudomonas sp. NY15364
AGCGATAACCAACAACTGGAACCTATGGCCAAGGCTGCCCAGGCGATCCTGGCGCAGGAAGAGCTGACGGTTACAGCCGATGCGGGCTACTCCAATGGTGAGCAGTTTCAGGCGTGTGATGATGCTGGGATTACGGCCTATGTGCCGGAGAATCGGGGCATAAATAACAAGGGCGACGACACGCCGCTATTCGATCGCAGCGCCTTCAGCTACGACGTAGAAAACGACCAGTACCAATGCCCTGCAGGCCAATGGTTACCGCTCAAGCAGGTAAACGGCCTACAGCGCATTTATGCTGTACGCGGCGACTGCACGGCTTGTCCATTGAAATCACGCTGCACCAAGGCTAAACGTCGACACGTGACTCGGCATGTCCATGAGGCCGCATTCGAGCGCATGCATCAGCGGATGCAGGTGCATCCAGAGATGATGGTCAGGCGCCGCTCCATCGTCGAACATCCCTTCGGCAACCTGAAGCAATGGATTTTGGGTAATGGTCGCTTCCTGCTCCGACAACTGCA
>NZ_JBLUPX010000097.1:0-483 GCF_048068235.1 Pseudomonas sp. NY15364
GTGCAATGATGCAAAGTGCAGCGCTCAGGTCAGCAGCTCGATCATGCGGCGTGCCCCGAGTACCGAAATAGCACGTTTGAGGTTGTAGGCTTGCACGGCCATCGCCATCTCAGCTCTCACCCCGCTGAAATGGCGCACTAGAAAACGACCGTTGCCCAGAATCCATTGTTTGAGATTGCCAAAAGGGTGCTCGACGATTGCTCGTCGCCGTCCCATCATCTCAGGGTGAGTTTCGAGTCGTTTCTCCATCCGCGCGAACGCCTCTTCGTTGGGATGGCGGCTGATATGACGCCGTTGGGCCTGTGTGCACTTGGCTTTTAATGGGCAGTTCCCGCAGTCCTTGGCACGGGCTGCGTAAAGGCGAGTGCCACGATTGAGCTGTTTGAGCGACAGGGTCTTGCCCGCAGGACATTGGAAGCTGTCGGTCGCAGGATCGTAAGTGAAGTCCTGACGCGCAAACAGTGTGCCGCCGCCCTGGTTGTT
>NZ_JBLUPX010000098.1:0-465 GCF_048068235.1 Pseudomonas sp. NY15364
GCGAGGGATATTGCCTGGATGATTCAAAGAGACCCCGTTCAAGAAGCCCAGAATCGCCCAGGTGCAAGCGGTGAAACTCATTTCGCAGGGGTAGATGCCAGGGCAGTGGCGACTCATTTCCAGCATTTGATAACGCAGCAGGTTGTACCCCAGTAGTACGCCCCACAGTTCTTGTTCAATCATCTCCGGCGTTTTACTACGCAGTGTGTAGTGCCCCGCGAGCATGCCTTGCTTCATTTCTCGATAGCCCAGTTCGATTTCCCAGCGCTGACTGTACAGATCCACGATTTCGTCGGGTGGGAAGCGCAGAGGATCGATCATCGAGGTTAATACCTGCCGCACTTTGCCCTTGATGGTCTTGCTTAATAACCGAGCCTGTAGCGTTTCTGGCAGATCGGGCCATTGTTTACGCGCCTGCGGCGAGGTCTTTAGCGAGACGATGGCATCGTGGCGCCCTAACTTACG
>NZ_JBLUPX010000099.1:0-434 GCF_048068235.1 Pseudomonas sp. NY15364
TCTCCTGCTGGCGGAATTCACGTCGAAGGGTATCTGCGGATCAAGGTCAACTACCACGGATACCTTGCTCACCGCCTTATTTTCTTCATGCAAACAGGACGGTGGCCAGTGGGTGAAATTGACCACCTTGATGGAAACAGGCTCAACAATTCATGGAGCAATCTCAGGAAGTGCTCAAGAGAAGAAAACATGAAAAACAAGAAGAAACGCAAGGGATCAAAGGGGATCACTGGCGTTTCATGGCATGAGCGCTCATCCCGCTGGAAGGTTCATATCGGGAATAACGGTAAGAGAATCAGCTTATACGAAAGCTGTTTGCTCGACGCCGTTTCAACAAGATACCGGCTTGAAAGAGAGCTAGGGTTTACAGAGAGGCATGGCAAATGAGCACCGAAGTGAAGCGGTACGCGTTCCGCCTGTCGCAGCTATCCGAA
>NZ_JBLUPX010000100.1:0-389 GCF_048068235.1 Pseudomonas sp. NY15364
ATAGGCTCCACCGTGGAGCCTTGCGTGCAAATCGGTTACCCGCTGGAGAAGACCTTCCTCGTATTCCCGCCACGACAAGCCGTCCACGCCTACCGCTGCATCGCGGCGTAGGGCATAGAAACTCTGCGCCAGTAACTGCGGTGTGATGTGGTGCAGCAAAGCCGTGAACTGCATGCCCTTGTTCCTTCGGGCGGCTTCACGTACACCTTCAAGTCCCATCGACGCGCAACTGATCCGGCTCAGTGTCCGGGGCGCGGGAGGCTTGTTGGTGTTTCCCTTGGCGTTCTCGGCGCGGTTGTTGTCGATCGGTAGATGCCCGCCTTCGATGTAGCGCACCAGCCTGCTCCAGTTGCTGGCCAAGTAGTTTACCGCCTTGCCCAGGGCCGTCT
>NZ_JBLUPX010000101.1:0-383 GCF_048068235.1 Pseudomonas sp. NY15364
CTGAAACTGCTCACCATTGGAGTAGCCCGCATCGGCTGTAACCGTCAGCTCTTCCTGCGCCAGGATCGCCTGGGCAGCCTTGGCCATAGGTTCCAGTTGTTGGTTATCGCTACCGTCCTGAGTGACAGCATGATGCACGATCAGCCCATGCTCGCCATCCACCGCGTTTTGCACGTTATAAGCCACGCGAGCCCCCGGGTGGGGGGCGCATCATGCGCGCCTCGCTCTCACCCACGACGAACTGCTCCAGCCCCTGTACCTCCATCAACGCTTGGGCTGTCAGGTTATCGGCATGTCGGCTCTCCAGCTGCTGCAGCGCAGCCTTGACCGCACTGCGATCAACCACTTCAGCCGCCTCACTGCGGTCAGCCTCGTCCAGTTCG
>NZ_JBLUPX010000102.1:0-333 GCF_048068235.1 Pseudomonas sp. NY15364
GCTATGATCCAGCGGATCTACTCAAGCTTTATCTGTACGGTTACTTCCAGCGCATCCGCTCCTCCCGGCGCCTGGAAGCCGAGTGCCAACGCAATGTCGAGGTGATGTGGCTGCTGGGCCGATTGGCACCGGATTTCAAGACCATTGCTGATTTTCGCAAGGACAACAGCGCTGCTTTTCAGGCGACCTGCCGCACCTTCGTCCAGTTCTGTCGCCAGGTGGGGCTGATCAGCGGGCAACTCGTGGCCATCGATGGCAGCAAGTTTCAGGCGGTAGCGTCGCAACGCAAGCATCTGAGCCTGACGAAGCTCAAGCGTCAACAAGCCAAGCTGG
>NZ_JBLUPX010000103.1:0-326 GCF_048068235.1 Pseudomonas sp. NY15364
GCTGAAGGCGCTGCGATCGAATAGCGGCGTGTCGTCGCCCTTGTTATTTATGCCCCGATTCTCCGGCACATAGGCCGTAATCCCAGCATCATCACACGCTTGAAACTGCTCGCCATTGGAGTAGCCCGCATCGGCTGTAACCGTCAGCTCTTCCTGCGCCAGGATCGCCTGGGCAGCCTTGGCCATAGGTTCCAGTTGTTGGTTATCGCTGCCGTCCTGAGTGACAGCATGATGCACGATCAGCCCATGCTCGCCATCCACCGCGTTTTGCACGTTATAAGCCACGCGAGCCCCCTGGTGGGTACGCATCATGCGCGCCTCGCTCT
>NZ_JBLUPX010000104.1:0-313 GCF_048068235.1 Pseudomonas sp. NY15364
GCGGCAGGTCGCCTGAAAAGCAGCGCTGTTGTCCTTGCGAAAATCAGCAATGGTCTTGAAATCCGGTGCCAATCGGCCCAGCAGCCACATCACCTCGACATTGCGTTGGCAGTCGGCTTCCAGGCGCCGGGAGGAGCGGATGCGCTGGAAGTAACCGTACAGATAAAGCTTGAGTAGATCCGCTGGATCATAGCCAGGACGTCCAGTCTTGAGCGGCTCAGCCTTGCTGAACCCCAGTACCTTCAGATCCAGACGAGCCACATAGGCCTCGATGACTCGAACTAGATGATCCTCAGGAACCAGCTCTTCCAAT
>NZ_JBLUPX010000105.1:0-262 GCF_048068235.1 Pseudomonas sp. NY15364
GGTCTTGAAGTCCGGCGCCAGACGACCCAGCAACCACATCACCTCGATATTGCGCTGGCACTCCGCCTCCAATCGACGAGAGGAGCGAATGCGCTGGAAGTAGCCATATAGATATAGCTTGAGCAAATCAGCTGGATCGTAGCCAGGGCGCCCAGTCTTGAGTGGTTCGGCCTTGCTGAAACCCAGAGCCTGCAGATCCAGGCGGGCGACATAGGCCTCGATCACCCGTACCAGGTGATCCTCCGGCACCAGCTCCTCCAAT
>NZ_JBLUPX010000106.1:0-253 GCF_048068235.1 Pseudomonas sp. NY15364
CGCCGTCCCATCATCTCAGGGTGAGTTTCGAGTCGTTTCTCCATCCGCGCGAACGCCTCTTCGTTGGGATGGCGACTGATATGACGCCGTTGGGCCTGTGTGCACTTGGCTTTTAATGGGCAGTTCCCGCAGTCCTTGGCATGGGCTGCGTAAAGGCGAGTGCCACGATTGAGCTGTTTGAGCGACAGG
The DNA here is from genome assembly GCF_048068235.1 of Pseudomonas sp. NY15364. Classification (NCBI taxonomy): domain Bacteria; kingdom Pseudomonadati; phylum Pseudomonadota; class Gammaproteobacteria; order Pseudomonadales; family Pseudomonadaceae; genus Pseudomonas; species Pseudomonas sp. NY15364. Next base: position 190 of record NZ_JBLUPX010000106.1, read on the forward strand.
GTCTTGCCCGCAGGACATTGGAAGCTGTCGGTCGCAGGATCGTAAGTGAAGTCCTGACGCGCAA
>NZ_JBLUPX010000107.1:0-249 GCF_048068235.1 Pseudomonas sp. NY15364
GCCGTACAGCCTGCCGACATTGCAGACGTGGTGCGCGACGGTGACTCGCGGCTCAGTGACTCCCGCACCCCGACTGGCGGCGCCGGCGGCGTGCTGTCGGGCAGCTACCCAAATCCGGGGTTTGCCGTGGACATGGCCACGCAGGCTGAGCTGGAGGCCGGGCTGGCCGGGAAGGTCGATAAAGTCGCAGGCAAGGGACTGAGCACCGAGGACTACACCACTGCCGAGAAAAGCAAGCTGGCCGGGAAG
>NZ_JBLUPX010000108.1:0-234 GCF_048068235.1 Pseudomonas sp. NY15364
CGCCATCCCAACGAAGAGGCGTTCGCGCGGATGGAGAAACGACTCGAAACTCACCCTGAGATGATGGGACGGCGGCGAGCAATCGTCGAGCACCCTTTTGGCAATCTCAAACAATGGATTCTAGGCAACGGTCGTTTTCTAGTGCGCCATTTCAGCGGGGTGAGAGCTGAGATGGCGATGGCCGTGCAAGCCTACAACCTCAAACGTGCTATTTCGGTACTCGGGGCACGCCGC
>NZ_JBLUPX010000109.1:0-229 GCF_048068235.1 Pseudomonas sp. NY15364
TGAGCTTCGTCAGGCTCAGATGCTTGCGTTGCGACGCTACCGCCTGAAACTTGCTGCCATCGATGGCCACGAGTTGCCCGCTGATCAGCCTCACCTGGCGACAGAACTGGACGAAGGTGCGGCAGGTCGCCTGAAAAGCAGCGCTGTTGTCCTTGCGAAAATCAGCAATGGTCTTGAAATCCGGTGCCAATCGGCCCAGCAGCCACATCACCTCGACATTGCGTTGGCA
>NZ_JBLUPX010000110.1:0-222 GCF_048068235.1 Pseudomonas sp. NY15364
GATCATGCGGCGTGCCCCGAGTACCGAAATAGCACGTTTGAGGTTGTAGGCTTGCACGGCCATCGCCATCTCAGCTCTCACCCCGCTGAAATGGCGCACTAGAAAACGACCATTGAGCTGTTTGAGCGACAGGGTCTTGCCCGCAGGACATTGGAAGCTGTCGGTCGCAGGATCGTAAGTGAAGTCCTGACGCGCAAACAGTGTGCCGCCGCCCTGGTTGTT
>NZ_JBLUPX010000111.1:0-208 GCF_048068235.1 Pseudomonas sp. NY15364
GCTGAAGTGGTTGATCGCAGTGCGGTCAAGGCTGCGCTGCAGCAGCTGGAGAGCCGACATGCCGATAACCTGACAGCCCAGGCGTTGATGGAGGTATAGGGGCTGGAGCAGTTCGTCGTGGGTGAGAGCGAGGCGCGCATGATGCGTACCCACCAGGGGGCTCGCGTGGCTTATAACGTGCAAAACGCGGTGGATGGCGAGCATGGGC
>NZ_JBLUPX010000112.1:0-203 GCF_048068235.1 Pseudomonas sp. NY15364
GCTGTTGTCTTTGCGAAAATCCGCGATGGTCTTGAAGTCCGGCGCCAGACGACCCAGCAACCACATCACCTCGATATTGCGCCGGCACTCCTCCTCCAATCGACGAGAGGAGCGAATGCGCTGGAAGTAGCCATATAGGTATAGCTTGAGCAAATCAGCTGGATCGTAGCCAGGGCGCCCAGTCTTGAGCGGCTCAGCCTTGC
>NZ_JBLUPX010000113.1:0-202 GCF_048068235.1 Pseudomonas sp. NY15364
GAGCTTCTCCACGCTCAGGTGCTTGCGCAGCGAAGCTACCGCTTGGAACTTGCTGCCATCGATGGCCACCAGCTCCCCACTGATCAAGCTAGCCTGGCGACAGAACTGGACGAAAGCCTTGCAAGTCGCCTGAAAGGCCACGCTGTTGTCTTTGCGAAAATCCGCGATGGTCTTGAAGTCCGGCGCCAGACGACCCAGCAAC
>NZ_JBLUPX010000114.1:0-202 GCF_048068235.1 Pseudomonas sp. NY15364
GAGCTTCTCCACGCTCAGGTGCTTGCGCAGCGAAGCTACCGCTTGGAACTTGCTGCCATCGATGGCCACCAGCTCCCCACTGATCAAGCTCGCCTGGCGACAGAACTGGACAAAAGCCTTGCAAGTCGCCTGAAAGGCCATGCTGTTGTCTTTGCGAAAATCCGCGATGGTCTTGAAGTCCGGCGCCAGACGACCCAGCAAC
>NZ_JBLUPX010000115.1:0-202 GCF_048068235.1 Pseudomonas sp. NY15364
GTTGCTGGGTCGTCTGGCGCCGGACTTCAAGACCATCGCGGATTTTCGCAAAGACAACAGCATGGCCTTTCAGGCGACTTGCAAGGCTTTTGTCCAGTTCTGTCGCCAGGCTAGCTTGATCAGTGGGGAGCTGGTGGCCATCGATGGCAGCAAGTTCCAAGCGGTAGCTTCGCTGCGCAAGCACCTGAGCGTGGAGAAGCTC